>JANOIR010000662.1:0-9441 GCA_031407765.1 Vicinamibacteraceae bacterium | reverse complement strand
CTCGTCTGGGGGCCGCGCATCGGGATCCGTGTCGGCGCGGAGACGCCGTGGCGCTGCGCCGTCGCTGGCCATCCGGCCGTGTCGGGCCCGCGCGTCGTCGCGCCGGGGCCGGCCAACGCGCGCCGCGCCGCGTCGGTCTAGTGACAGGACACTAGCCATGACGGTACCGGCGTTCACGATAGAGCCGGCGCGCTCGGCGGCCGACGTTGCCGCCATTGCCGCGCTCTTTCGCGCCTACGCCGATTCGCTCGACGTCGATCTCGCGTATCAGAGCTTCGCGACGGAGCTGGCGACGCTGCCGGGCCACTACGGCCCGCCCGCGGGGGCCCTGCTGCTGGCCCGCGACGCCGGCGGCGAGGCCATCGGGTGCGTCGGTCTTCGGCCGTTCGATGCCGATGGGTGCTGCGAGATGAAGCGGCTCTATGTGGTGACCGCGGCCCGTGGCCTCGGCCTCGGACGCGCGCTGCTCGCCGCCGTGCTCGCTGCCGCTGGCCGCATCGGCTATCGAGAGATCCGGCTCGACACGCTGCCGTCGATGGTCGAGGCGATCGCGATGTATCGCCGCGCCGGCTTCACGGACATCGCGCCCTACTATGCCGGTGCCCCGGCCGGGACGGTGTTCCTGTCCCGACCGATCGCGGACCGCTGAGGCGGGGCGGTTACTCCGCCGTCGCCCGCGCTCGCGCGACCTGCTGCTCGACCTGCACCTTGTTTGTCTTGCGCTCGCGCTCTCACGCGCGAGCGCCGGGGCGGCCCTTGAGGCGGGCGGCTGCTGTTCGGCGGCGCTGGGCGCGCCGCCGGCGCCGCCCGCGGGCCGCGGTGCAGCTGATCGCGGATGTCGCGGCGGGGCGGTTACTCCGCCGTCGCCCGCGCTCGCGCGACCTGCTGCTCGACCTGCACCTTGATCTCCCGCTTGCCGCCTTCGCGCAGGATCGACAGTGTCAGGACGTGGCCGATCGGCGTCTCGAGCAGCGTGCGCTGGAATTGCGCGGGGGCGTCGACGGCCTTGCCGTCCACGCCGACGATGACGTCGCCCGGCCGCAGGCCGGCGCGGTAGGCCGACGTCGTGCGATAGAGACTCCACACCAGCGCACCCTTGGTGTCGTTGAGGCCGAGATCGCGCGAGAGCTCCGGCGTGAGGGTGGCGAGGCGGACCTCGCCGATCGTGCCGCGCTTCACCTCGCCGGTGCGAATGAGCTCGTCGGCGACTCGCCGCGCGATGTTGCTGGGGATGGCGAAGCCGATGCCCTGGTCGCCGCCGCTCTGCGAGTAGATCCAGGTGTTGATCCCGACCAGCTCGCCGCGCCGGTTGATCAGCGCGCCGCCGGAGTTGCCCGGATTGATCGCGGCGTCGGTCTGGATGTAGTCGACGATGGTCGAGACATCGGCGTAGGTCCGGTTCAGGCCGCTGACGATGCCGAGGGTGACGGTCTGGCCGAGCTGATACGGATTGCCGACGGCGAGCACCCAGTCGGCGACCTTGAGCTGTGCCGAGTCGCCCCACGTGACTGCGGGGAGGTTGCGCTCCGAGATCTTGAGCAGCGCCAGGTCGGTGAGCGGGTCGACTCCGATCAACTTGGCCGGCCGCTCGCGCCGATCGGACAGGATCACCGTGACCTGCTGCAGCGCCCCCTGGCCGAGCACGTGGTTGTTGGTCAGGACGTAGCCGTCGGCGCCGACGATCACGCCGGAGCCGGCGCTCTGGCCGCGCTGGGCCGGGAACATGTCCTCATTGCCGAAGAGCGAGCCGAAGAATGGATCGATGCGGCGCTGCCGGTAGACCTGGACGGCCGAGATGTTGACGACGGCGGGCGAAGTGCGGGCCGCAATCTGGGTGAAGTCAGGCAGGGACGTCGAGGCGATCCCGCCGGCTGTCTGCGCCGCCGCGCCCGAGGCAGGGGGCGCCAGCAGGGTAGGGCCAGCCGGCGCCGCGGTGTCGGCCGCGCGGGACTGGAGCCGGTCGGTGAGCCGGTCGGTGAAAAGGGCGCCGCCGACGAACCCCGCCGATACCAGGGCTCCGGTGGCGAGTAAGCGTCGCATCGCGGTCATGGCTCTAGAATAGCGCGCCCGGAGCCCTGTGATAGACTCCTTCGGTTCGACGGTCTCCGCCTCGCCACACAGTGGGCGGCGCCCAATTCCAGACGAATCCGATGGCCTCAGTTTCCGCGACGCGCCTCCGCAAGGGCAACCTCGTCAAGCACAACGGCGATCTCTGCCGCGTCGTCGAGCAGCAGCACGTCACGCCTGGCAACCTCCGCGGCTTCGTCCGCGCCAAGCTGCGCAAGGTGAAGGACGGCGCGATGTTCGAGCACCGCTTCCGCTCGGAAGACATGGTGGAGCGGGCGTCGCTGGACGAGCGCGAGATGCAGTATCTCTATAAGGACGGCTCGGGCTTCTGCTTCATGGACACGACGAACTACGAGCAGATCCACATGTCCGAGGAGTCGCTCGGCGACTCGATGAGCTATCTGATGCCGGAGTCGACGATCAAGGTCGAGTTCTACGAAGGCAACCCGGTCGGCATCGAGCTGCCGCCGACGGTCGATCTCAAGGTGACCGACACCGCCCCTGGCATCAAGGGCGCGACGGCGTCGGCTCAGACCAAGCCGGCGACCTGCGAGACTGGCGTCGTGATCACCGTGCCGTCGTTCATCAATCCCGGCGACGTGGTCCGCATCAACACCGAGTCGGGCGAGTACCAGGGCCGCGCCTGACGCCGTCCCGCGTCGCGCGAGATCGATCGTGGAAGACATCCGGCGGGCCCAGGCGGGCTGGATCGAAGTCATCACCGGCAGCATGTTCAGCGGCAAGAGCGAGGAGCTCATCCGCCGGCTGCGCCGCGCCCAGATCGGCCGCCAGAAGGTCCAGATCTTCAAGCCGCGGATCGACGATCGCTACGGGCACGACCACGTCACGTCGCACAGCGACATGCGGATCGCGTCCGAGAGCGTCGCTTCGTCGAGTGAGCTGCTCGAGCGCATCGATCCGGCCACGCAGGTCGTCGGCATCGACGAAGGCCAGTTCTTCGACGCCGAGCTGCCGATGGTGTGCAACGCGCTCGCCGATCAGCACCGCCGCGTGATCGTCGCCGGCCTCGACCAGGACTACCTCGGCAAGCCCTTCGAGCCGATGCCGCAGCTGCTGGCGATCGCCGAATACATCACCAAGACCCACGCCGTCTGCGTCGTCTGCGGCGAGCCGGCAAACCACACGCAGCGCCTCGTGCAAAGCCGCGAGCGCGTGTTCGTCGGGGCGCAGAACGCCTACGAGGCGCGCTGTCGAGCGTGTTTCGACCCGACCCTCGCCGGCTGACGTGCTCCGGACCGGACGACTCCGGAGTCGTTCAGGTCCCGAGTCGCCTCATGTCCTTCGGTAGCGCCGTCGACGCCCTGGTTGCGGCGCGGGCATTCCCTGCGCGCTCCACTTCCGCAAGCCGGTAGACCGCGCTTCAGCTGAAGTCGGCCGTCGCCGCGCCATGCGGCGCGCTGCGGCCGCAGCCCCTGTAGCCGGACCGAAACCGGTCGCGCCTTCGCGCGACCTGCCGGCGCCTGGCTTGCGCGCGTTCTACGCTGTCGCTGGCGTCGGCTTGCTCCAAGTCGCGCTCCGGGAACGCCCGCCCCGCTCCGCGGCGGCGTCCTGAGCGACAGGCGCGTCGGGGACTTCCCCTTGACCTGGGCCATCTTTGGACGCGTCGACGTCGCGTGGCGCCGTCCTGACACGCACGCGAATCGGGACCAACCGCTGGTGCTACGCCGGTGTCGAAACGGTTCGATGCAGTCCGGGTCCATCGCTGCATCCAAGGCTCAGTCTCATTCGGCTCTGAGTGCGACCAGCGGATCGACGCGTGTGGCACGGCGGGCCGGGACATATGCAGCCAGCACCGCGACGACGAAGAAGAGCAGCAAGACGCTGGCGTACGTCGCCGCGTCCAATGGTGTGATGCCGAAGAGCAGGCTCTGGAGGATCCGCGCGCCGGCGGCCGCCGTGGCGGTGCCAAGCGTCAGCCCAATGAGCGTCAGCGCCAGGCCGCGCTGCATCACCAGCGCGAGCACCTGGCGTCGCTGTGCACCCAGCGCCATACGCACACCAATCTCCTGTGTCCGCTGTTCGACGGCGTACGCCAGGACCCCGTACACCCCGATTGCTGCCAGCAATACGGCGACGCCCGCGAACAGGGCCAACAGCGCCGCATGGAACTTCGGCCGCGCCACCGAGCTCGCGATCAGCCGCTCGAGCGGTAAGATCGCGTCGATCCCCGCGTTGGGATCCGTGCTGCGGACCACACGCGAGACGAGCGCCGCCGCGTTCCCGGGCTCGTCGCGCGTGCGCACCGCGAACGAGAGGAGCCCAAGCGCCCGCTCGCGCTGCCAGAGCCGCGCCTCGCCGAGCCGCTCCTGCATCCTGAGCATGACGCGATAGTCGATGAAGACCTCGGGCGTCGCGTCGGCGTCCGCCCGCTCGTTCCGGACGTCTTCGACGATCCCGACGATCTGGAGGCGCACCGTCTCCTTGTTCCAGTGCCAGTCGACGAACCGCCCGAGCTGCGCGGTTGGCCCGAAGATGCGGCTGGTCTTTCGGGTGATCACGATGCCGGGCACTGCGCCTGCATCTTCCGGCTTGAGGTCGGTGCCCTGCAGCACATGCGCGCCCACTGCGGTGAGATAGCCTTCACTCACCGGACGCACGGCAGGCATCGACCGGTTGCGCATCTCGGCCAGCGATCGTCCCTCGGGGACGAAGTTGCCGATGGTGATCCGTTCGCCGATGAGGACGCCATGGCGGGCGAACCCGGCGGCCACCACCTCTGGCGCCGCCCGCAGTCGCGACAGGATCGTCTGGATCGCCTCACTTTGGCGGGGGACGGTGTGCGCGGGCGGGAACACGAGTTGAAACACGAGCGTGTTGGAGGCCTGGTACCCCCGATCGACGGCCGCGAGGCGGCTGAAGCTGTGAACCAGCAAGCCCGCCGCAATCAGGAGCGTCGTCGCGATCGCCAGCTCCCCGACGACCAGCACGCTGCGGAGGCGAGACGCACTTCGGCTTCCTCCGCCGCCACGGGCGCCGAATGCCGTCATCGGCTGGACTCGCGACGCGTGTAGCGCTGGCGGGATGGTGACGAGGAGCGCTGTCAATGTCGCTACGCCTAACGCGATGCCGAACACGCGCATGTCGACGGCGATCTCGTGCGCGCGCGGCAGAATCGAGTCGCCGAACATCAGGCTGAAAATGCCCGGAGCTTCGACCGTCGCGAGCTCGCGAACGAGCGTCACGCCGAGCGCGCCGAGCAGCGCGCCCAGCACACCGCCTGCAACTGCCAGCACCAACCCCTCGGCCAACAAGCCGCGCATGATTCGCCACCGGCTCGCGCCCATCGCAGCTCGTACTGCGATCTCCCGGTGACGGCCGGCGCCGCGCGCCAGCAGCAGGTTGGCGACATTGGCGCAGACGATGAGCAGCAGCGCGGCTACCGCCGCGAAGAACACGCGAAGCGCCGGACGCAGTTCCCGCACCGTGTAGTCTTTAACGTTCCGCACCTCGAACCGCGGCCCGTCCATCGGCAGCGCGTCAGCCGGCAGGGGGTCTGTCACGGCCTGCCCGATGGTCACGGCCTCCGATTGCGCCGCCTCGAGGCTCACGTTGTCGCGCACGTGCGCGAGCAACGCGAGCTGTGATCCGCTCTGCCAGGACGCGTCGGCGGGGTCGAAGGGCACGAAGAACTCCATTCGCTCGCCAGGGAACGCGAAGTCGCGGGGCATGACCCCGACGACGATCATCGACCGGGCGCGTCCCTCGACGTCGAGGAACTCGGCGAACTTGCCGATGATGTCTGGATCGGACTGGAACAGACGGCGCCACGCGTCGAAGGCGAGCACGACCACATTGGGATTGGCTTCGTCGTGGTCGGCGAGCGTGCGCCCGAGCAGTGGGCGCGAGCCGAGCAGCGGGAATGTGCCGCCAGAGACCATGCCGCCCCACAGCCGCGAGGTCCCCTGGCTCGTGCGCACGAAGCCAATCGATGTCGTTGTCGCAGCCATCGCCGACAGCTTGCGTGTGCTCGTGCGCCACTGCTCGAACTGCAGTCGGCTGAATCCGCGGAACCAAGGTTGCGCGCCCGAGCGAAACGGCGGCATGCGCTGGACGACGGACACGAGCCGATCGGCGTCCCGGAACGGCAACGGCCGCAGGAGGATCGTGTCGACGACGCTGAAAATCGCTATCGCCGCCCCGATGCCCAGCCCGAGGGTCAGGATCACGACAAATGCGAAACGTGGCGTATGCCGCAGCGTCCGCGCCCCGTACCGGAGCTCCCGCAGGAAATCTCCAGTCCAGCCGCTCGCGCCGGCAATATCGGTTGGCATGTTGGTTCTAGAACATAGACGAGAATTGGCGCGAGCTCATGCGTTTCAGCCGAAGCGTGGCAATGCAGCACCGCGTCGTCAAATGGTTGCGCCGCGAAGCGCTTCGATGCCTTCCACACGGGCAGCGAGGCGCGGGCGCCGCTGACGCGTTGCGGAGCGACGGTGGCCCCGACCGACCCGCCCAGGACGCCGCCGCTCAGCGGCGCGGGCGTTCCCGGAGCGCGACTTGGAGCAAGCCGACGTCGGCGACAGCGTAGAGCGCGCGCAAGCCAAGCGCCGGCGGGTCGCGCGAAGGCGCGACCTGCTGTCAGCCGGCGTCGTCAGCTGCGGCCGTTCGGGGTCGTCGCCGTGCGACGTGCCAGCGGCCGGCTGCAGCTGGAGCGCGGTCTACCGGCTTGCGGAAGTGGAGCGCGTAGGGAATGCTCGCGCCGCATCCGGGCGTCGACGCCCTGGTCGACGTCAGGTCGACGAGGATCTGCCGCGGGCTGGGCCGCGAAGGACTCCGGAGTCGTTCAGGCGTCAGGCCACCGATTGCTGCAGCGGCCGCGCCAGGCGCTCCACTTCGGCGATCAGGACCTCGCGGCTGACCGGCTTGGTGACGTAGCCGTCCATCCCCGCGTCCAGGCAGCGCTCGCGGTCGCCGGCCATGGCGTGCGCGGTCATGGCCACGATGGGCAGGCGGTCGCCAGCGCTCTCGCGGGCGCGGATGGCCGCCGTGGCTTCGAAGCCGTTCATCTCCGGCATCTGCACGTCCATCAGGACCAGGTCGAAGCGGTGGGCGAAGGCCGCGTCGAGCGCCTGCCGCCCGTCGTCGACGACGTGGACCGTGTGTCCGCGCTTGCTGAGCATCGCCACTGCGACGCGCTGGTTCACCGGGTTGTCCTCGGCCAGGAGGATGTGCAGCTCGGCCCCGGCCGGGACACGCGATGCCGCCTTCGAGCGCTCGCGCTCGGCTCGTTTGTAGGCGATCACCGGTGCGACGAGAGGCGCTCGATCCGGCAGCGCGTCGGCGATCGCAGTGGCGAAGTCGACCTGGCGCAGCGGCTTGGTCGTCAGCGGCGTGCCGTCGGCGCGGAGGGCGTCGAGCTCCTCCGGCGGACAGTCCGACGACACCAGCACGACGCTGGCGAGGCCCGGCCAGTGCACCGACAGCGCCGCGACGACCGCGACCGGCCGGTCGCGGAGCACCCGGGCGTCGAGCACGGCGAGCTGACAGGGTGTCGACATCGACGCCGTGAGCGCGGCCTCCTGGTCGGCGGCAGCGACGATCTCCGCCCCCCAGTCGACGAGGATTGCCGCCGTGATGTCGCGGGTGCCACCCGGGGGCGCCACGATCAGGGCGCGGATTCCAGAGAGCCAGTTCGGCGTTGCGGGCGGGGCCTCCGACAGCTGTTCGAGCGGGAGACGGAGGCGGAACGTGCTGCCCTCGCCGAGCGCGCTCTCGACCGACAGCTCGCCCCCCATCATCTGCACCAGCCGGGCCGAGATCGACAGGCCGAGCCCGGTGCCGCCGTAGCGCCGGCTGGTGGATCCGTCGGCCTGGGTGAAGGCGTCGAAGACGAGCGCCTGCTTCTCGGGAGCGATCCCGATGCCGGTGTCGGTGACGCTGACGTCGAGACCGCGCCGGCGATCGCCAGGCCGCCCGTCGAGGTCGACCACGCCAACCCGGACGACGACCTCACCGATCTCGGTGAACTTGACGGCGTTGCCGACCAGATTGACGAGGACCTGTCGGAGCCGCTCGGCGTCGCCGAGCACCGCCGCCGGCACGTCGGGCTCCACGCGCCACGCGAGGTCGATGCCCTTGCGGTGTGCCGGCAGCGCCAAGCCAGGCAGGCTCTCGCGCAGCAGCGCGCGTACGTCGAACGGCGCGCGCGTCAGCTCGAGCCGTCCGGCTTCGATCTTGGAGAAGTCGAGCACGTCGTTGATGACGCGCAGCAGGGTCGACGCCGAGCTGCGCACGGTGTCGAGATACTGCTTCTGATCGGCGCTGAGCGGCGTCGCCGAGAGCAGCTCGGCCATGCCCAGGACACCGTTCATCGGCGTGCGGATCTCGTGGCTCATGTTGGCCACGAACTCGCTCTTGGCGCGGCTGGCGGCTTCCGCGGATTCCTTGGCGGCGACGAGGTCGTGCGTCTGTGCCGCGACGCGGCTGCGGAGGACCATGACCCACGCGAGCGCCAGCGCGATCACGCCGGCGAGGACGCCGACGAGCATCAGGGCCCGTCCCGCAGTCCAGAACGCCGGCGAGCCGAGGACATCGATGCCGCCGGCGAGCGGGACCAGGACCTGGAAACTGCGGCCGCGCTTGTAGATGCCGGTGCTCGCCACCTGGACACTGCAGATGCCGCGCACCTGCAGCCGGCTTCCCGGCTGCAGACGCTCGAGCTCGGCGCGCGGTGTCCGCGAGTCGAGCAGGGCGTTGAAGGCGGTACCATCCGCGTCGAGCAGCAGGGTCTGACCATCCGGCGTCGGTACGCGCTCGAGCAGGCGCGCGTCGATCTCGACGAGCTGCGCGTCGGCGCCGCCGCCGATCAAGCGATCCGCCGGCAGCTTGATCGGGTCGACCGGTGAGCCCGTGGCCACCTGTCGCATTTGGGCATCCTCCAGCACCAGGCCGTAAGGGCCGGTGGTCGGGAATCCCACGGCTTCCACGATCGCGCCGGCGCTCAATGCGATCTCCGATGGGACGCGTGCCTCGATCGCGCCGGTCGCGTCGCTGATGAAGACACGGCTACCGCGGACGAGCGTCACGCTGCCCTTCACCTTCACGCGGCGGCCCTCGGCGTCGGGCGAGCCGAAGCGCAGCAGCCGGTCGATGCTGCGCAGCTCGGCGCGATAAGGATCGAGGTGCCCCGGACGCTCGACTCTGATGTCCCGCATCGAGGGCACGAACAGCTGGATGCCGGTTATTTGTCGCCGGCTGTTGGCGATCGAACCGGCGACCGCGGCCACGGTCACCACTGAATCGACGAGGTGCACCGGCAGCGGGCCGACGTAGGCCGGGACCTGGCCGTACAGGGTCAGGCCGCCCGTGTGCATCTCGAAGAACAGGTGTCGCTGTTCATCGATCGAGACCCGG
>JANOIR010000656.1:0-17398 GCA_031407765.1 Vicinamibacteraceae bacterium | reverse complement strand
CGAGGCGCGAACGCGCGTCGACAAACAGCAGCCGACCGCGCTAACGGGCGGCCCGCGGCCGCGCGTGAGTGCGCGGCCGCAAAACCAGCTGCCGCCCCGCGTGAGGCGCCGCGGCGCGCCCAGCGCCGAGAATAGCAGCCGAACGCGCTAAAGGGCGGCCCGCGTCCGCGCGTGAGAGCGCGGACGCAAAACCAGCTACGTCCCGCCCGCCTGAGTGAGCCCTGCCGCGCGCGCGAACGCGCGCAGCTTCGTCTGCACCAGCCGCATGTTGTGCGGGCCCATCCGCAGCATGTGCTTCTGCGCCGGCGACAGCGCCTCGAGCTCCGGGTCGGCGAACTGGAACGTCACCGACGTCGCCCGCAGCATCACGTCGCCCTCCTGCACCGGGACGTCGACCAGCCGGCCGAGCGCCCGCGCCAGTCGATCGTCGAACGGCAGGTTGACGTAGCCGAGCTCCTCGAAGGCTTGCTGCATCAACGGCCGCAGCCGGCGATAGGCGCGGGCGGCGCCTTCGGGATCGATCGCGTCGACGACGTTGGCGAGCGAGTTGTAGCGATCGTAGCCGCGCGGATCGATGCGCAGGGTGCGGCCCGCGCCGAGGGTCTGGAACCGGGCTTGCGGCGCCGCCGGCTTCAGCTCGCGGGCCGGGCTCGACCCGACGGCGATCTTGTCGACCGACACGACGAAGGCGCGGACGAGGTCGCCCGAGGCCAGCCACGCGGCCCACTCGGGCTTCTGCGAGAGCTGGCGGATCAGCGCGCGGACGAAGTCGTCGCTGGCGTCGAGCTGCGGCACCGGCCCGAAGCCCTCGGGCACCGCAGCGCGGCCGGCTGCGCCGGGCCCCGGCGAGGAGGCGTCGGCGACCGACGCCGGGTGCCACCAGGTGCGACCGTAGAAGCCGAGCGCGACCGCCGCGGCGAGCGCGCCGAGCATCAGCACGCCCGTCAGCATGCCGCTGCCGGACCGGCGCGGCATCTCGACCGCGGCCGGTACCTCGCGCAGCACCAGCTCGGGGCCGTTGGGCGAATCGTCGTCCAGGCGCATCTAGTGTCCCGTCCCAGTGGTTCGCGACATGATTCCCGGGCGGGGCATCCCGCCTCGCCGCGTTGCTCCTCGCTCAGATACTCCCGGTATCCTCACTCGTCGCGCCTTGCGATCCGGGCGCCGCGCCCGGGACTCATGCCCCGTTCCACTGCGACGGGACACGTCCGATCTATACCTCATCCGACGGGACGGTGAACGCCCGGTTCGTCGCCGGCTCGACCATCACCGACACCACCGCGTGCACCACCGCCAGGCCGAAGAACACCGACGCCGTGGCCGCGTGGGTGTCGAGCAGGACGAAGGCCGACACCGCCAGGGCACCGACGAACGAGAGGTTGGTCGCCACCAGCCACGGCCGCGCCACGCGGCGTTCCCGGGCCAGCGCACCGACCCGGTAGCGGGCGACGAACCACAGGTGCAGGCGGACGCTGACCCCGGCGGCGACCGAGAAGAGCAGGATGAGGCGCAGCGCCAGGCGCAGCTGCTTCGGCTCGACGTCGCGCCACAGCACCCAGGCCGGCACCAGGACCAGCGCGAAGAACGCGGCGACCCCCGCCTGGTGGACGACCCACCAGCGCTCCTGGACGCGCACGTCGTGGGAACCGGCGAGCGGGATCACACGGGGCGACGGGCCGGCCGACGGCAGCGGCGTCAGCACCGGCGCGGGCAGCGCGCGTAGCGCTTCCGCCAGGGCACGACCGTCGGCGAAGCGGTGGTCCGGATGCTTGGCCAGTGCCTGAATAACCACGGCCACGGCGGCGGGCGGCAGCATCGATCGCGTCTCGAGCGGCGGCGGCTCGTCGGCGACGATGCGGGACAGCACGTCACCGGCGGCGATGAATCCGACGGCGTCCGCGCCGGCGCCGCTGCCCTGTCCGGCGCCGAAGGGGTGCAGCCCGGTGGCCAGCTCGTAGAGCAGGACACCGACCGCGAAGATATCCGTGCGCGCGTCGACCGGGAGTCCGCGGATCTGTTCGGGCGCCATGTAGCCCGGCGTGCCGATGAGCGCGCCCGCCTGGGTGATGGTCGGCGTCATGCCGGTGGCGAACAGTGTCGTCTCGCGAGCCAGCCCGAAGTCGAGCACCTTGATCGTGCCGCTCTCGGTGCGCATGACGTTCTCGGGCTTCAGATCGCGGTGGACGAGCCCCTGCGCGTGTGCCGCGCCGACGGCATCGGCGATGGCGATCGCCACCAACCGCCAGCGGCCGTACGGCAGGGGCCCGTCGATCAGCTCGTCGCGCAGGGTGCGCCCCTGCAGGTACTCGCTGATCAGGTAGCAGTCGTCGCCGTCCTCCTCGAGGGCGTAGACTGTGGCGATGCCTGGATGCGCCAGCGACGCGGCGGCGCGCGCCTCGCGCTGCAGCCGCGCCCGGCCGACCGGATCGGTGCTGCCGCGGCCGACCGCCTTCAACGCCACCGCGCGTCCGAGCCGCGTGTCGCGCGCCAGGTAGACCACACCCATGCCGCCGCGGCCGATCTCGCGCTCGACCTCGTAGGCGCCGATGACGCGGCCGACCAGCGCGGGCGCGAGAGGAGCGGCCATGGTTTCCGCGAAGGGCACGGCCGGCGCTTCGAGGAAAGCGCCGTCGCTCTCGTGCGCGGCGATCAGGGCCAGGACCTCGCGCGCGACGTCGGGATCGATGGTCTCCCGAGCCAGCCACGCGACCCGCTCCGCGGGCGGCTTCGCCAGGCCCTCATGGAAGAGCGCGTTGACCCGGGCCCACTGCTCCCGCGTCACGTCCCGCCCAGCTCCTTCTTCAGCCAGGCCCGCGCCACCATCCACGATCGCTTGACCGTGGCCGGTGACACGCCGAGGACATCCGCCGTCTCCTCGATCGTCAGGCCGCCGAAGTAGCGCAGTTCGACCAGCCGAGCCTGATCCGCATCGTGCTCGGCGAGCCGGCCGAGTGCCTGATCGAGCGCCTCGATGTCGACTACCGGCTCGGGCGCGGCCGCGGTGCCCTCGTCGAGCGTCATCCGGTTCCAGGCACCGCCGCGCTTGGCGGCCCCGCGAGCGCGCGCCCGCTCGACCAGGATCTGCCGCATGGCGTTGGCGGCGATGGCGCAGAAATGCGCCCGGTTCTGCCAGTTGACGTTGCGATCGCGCATCAGCCGCAGATAGGCCTCGTGGACGAGGCCGGTCGCCTGCAGCGTCTGGCCGGGCCGCTCGCGCCGCACGTAGGCGCCGGCGACCCGCCGCAGCTCCTGATAGACGAGCGGCAGCAGCGCGTCGAGCGCGGCCGCCTTGCCGGCGCGCGCCTCGGCGAGCAGGGCCGTGACCCGGGCTGGATCGGGGGTCTGGTCGGTCACGCGGCGTCGAGCCCCCGGCGCACCACGCGCGCGAGCTCGTCAGGGGGGAACGGCTTGCGCAAGAGCACGGCCCCCGCCGGCAGGGCGGCGTGCCCGGCGCGGGGATCGATGTGGCCCGACATGAACACGACACGGAGCCCTGGCCGCAGCTTCCTGGCGCGCTGGGCCAGGTGCATGCCGCTCATCTCGGGCAGCACGATATCGGTGAGGAGCAGGTTGAAGGTCGAGCCGGGCCGCGCGACGAGCTCGAGCGCTTCGGTCGGCGTCTCGGCGACCGTGGTCTGGTAGCCGAAGCGAGAGAGCGCGTCGCAGACGTAGCGCCGCACCGCCGGCTCGTCTTCGACGACGAGCACGCACTCGGTCCCGGCCGCGCCGGGAATCTGATCGCTCGGCAGCGTGTGCGCGCCGAGCATGACGCTGGCGGAGCGCGGCAGCAGCGCGGTCATGGTGGTACCGACGCCGAGCTCGCTGCGGACCCGCATGAAACCACCGCTCTGCGCGACGCTGCCGTAGGCGGTGGCCAGGCCGAGACCGGTGCCGCTGCCCTTCGGCTTGGTCGTGAAGAACGGCTCGAACGCCCGCGCCATCACCTCGCTCGACATGCCGCAGCCAGTATCCTCGACCGACACCCAGACGTACTCGCCGCCGTGCTCGAGGCGCTCGCGTTCGGCCTCGTCCTCCGAGATCATGCGCGTCCCGGTGCGGATCGTGATGCGCCCGCCCGGCGGCGTCGCGTCGCGCGCGTTCAGGGCCAGGTTCATCACCACTTGTTCCATCTGTGAGCGATCGGCGACCACCAGCGGCAGCGGCCGCATCGTTGCCACATCGAAGGTCAGGTGATCGCCGACCAGCCGACGCAGCATCTCGGCCAGGCCGTCGACCACGCGATTGAGATCGATCTCGGTCGGCTCGATGGTCTGGCGCCCGCCGTAGACCAACAGCTGTCGCGCCAGCCGCGCCGCCAGCTCCGCGGTGCGGCGCACCGAGTCGATCGGCGCGCGCGCCGGGTGATCGGCGTCGATCTGCTGTTCGAGCGTGGCCGTACAGCCAAGGATACCGGTCAGCAGGTTGTTGAAGTCGTGCGCGATGCCGCCGGCGAGACGGCCGAGGCTCTCGGTCCGCTCGGCCTGCAGCAGGCGGGCCTCGCTCTCGCGCAGCGCGCGCGACACGCGCGACCGCTCGATCGCATGGATCACCGCGCGGCGGAGCTGCGGCGCCGTGGTCTCGCCCTTGACCAGGAAGTCGGCGGCGCCCAGGCGCAGCGCCTCGGTGTCCCGGCCGCCCTCGCCGTACTCCGCGAGCAGCACGATCGGCGCCTGGCAACCCTTGTCGATCGCCTGGGCGAGGACGTCGACGCCGCTGGCGTCGCCGAGGCTCACGTCGATCAAATAGGCGTCGTAACCGCCGCGGAGGATGTGGCGCAGCGCCTCGGTCGACGACGACACCCAGTCGACCACCACCTCGGTGTCCTCCGCCTCGCGGAGCATCGACTGGGTCTGGACGGCCTTGGTTTCGTCGTCCTCGGCAAGGAGCACCCGCATCGCGGCCATGGAGATGGCACCAATAGTAGCGCTTTGTGGGTCTGGCGGCTGGCCTGTCGAAACCCGCCCCCGGGCCGCCGGGCTACACTGTGGCGTGACCGAGGATCGCCTCCGGGCGCTGGGCTGGGACGACACGTTCGCGGCGGCATTCGCGCCGTACGCCGAGGGTTCCGTGCCCGGTCGGATCACGCTCGAGCACCAGAAAATCTACCGGGTCTGCACGGCGGACGGCGACGTCCTGGCGCGGGTCCGGGGCCGCCTCCGCCATCAGGCCGAGCGGCGGGACGCCTTCCCGGCCATCGGCGATTGGGTGGCCGTCTCAGGCGGGTCGGGGACCGGGGGCGAAGGCTCCATCGAGGCGCTGCTCCCCCGCCGCAGCCGGTTCTCGCGCAAGGTCGCCGGCGAGACGACCGAGGAGCAGGTCGTCGCCGCGAACATCGACACCGTCTTCCTCGTCACCGGCCTCGACCACGACTTCAACCTGCGGCGCATCGAGCGCTACCTCACGACGGCCTGGAACGGCGGAGCGCGGCCGGTCCTCGTCCTGAACAAGGCCGACCTCGCCGCTGACCTGCCGGCGATGGTGCGCGACGTCGAGACGGTCGCCTCGGGCGCGCCGATCCACGTCATGAGCTCGAAGCGCGGCGAGGGCGTCGAGGCCCTGCTCGCCTACCTCGCCCTCGGCCAGACCGTCGCGTTCCTCGGCTCGTCGGGCGTCGGCAAATCGACGCTGATCAACCGCCTGCGCGGCGACGAACGCCAACGCACCGCCGAGGTGCGCGCCAGCGATTCGCGCGGCCGCCACACCACCACGCACCGCGAGCTGCTCGAGCTGCCGGGCGGCGGGCTCCTCATCGACACACCGGGCATGCGCGAGGTGCAGCTCTGGGAAGGCAGTCTCGAGGACGCCTTCGCCGACATCCACGCCCTCGCCGCCGGCTGTCACTTCCGCAACTGCCGGCATCAGACCGAGCCCCGCTGCGCCGTCGCCAATGCCGCCGAACACGGCGGACTCGATCCGGCCCGCCTCGAATCGTTCCGCCGGCTGCAGCGCGAGCTGGACGTCCAGGCCCGACGCCAGGACGAACTGCTGATGCTGCAGGACAAGAAGAAGAACAAGGTCGTGCACAAGGCGATGCGAAACGTCACCAAAGTTCGGCTGTAGCCGCCCGCGTGACGGCGCCGCGGCGCGCCAACCAAGAGATACCTTGAACTTCGACACATCGATCGCGTATGTGTAGAAGAACGAGGTGTGACCGATGCCGATCCTCCGCCGCGCCCGCGCCAAGGGCGCCGACGCCGAAGACGTCCGATCCGATCTGCCCCAGGGCACGCTCGATCTCCTGATCCTGAAAGTGCTCGCGCCTGAGCCGCTGCACGGCTACGCCATCGCGCAGCGCCTGCAGCAGGTGTCGCGCGACGTGGTGCAGGTGCAGCAGGGCACGCTCTATCCGGCACTGCATCGCCTGGAGCAGCGCGGCTATCTGACCGCGGCGTGGAAGGCCTCGGACACCGGGCGCGACGCCAAGTTCTACAAGCTGACCAAGCAGGGCCAGGCGCAGCTCGAGACAGGCACCGCGAGTTGGGATCGGCTCGCGGCGGCGATCGGTCTCATCCTGCGTCCGGAAGGCGGCCGGCCATGACGTGGTGGGGACGCTTCCGCCGCCGCGCCGTGCTCGATGGGGATCTGGAGCGCGAGCTGCAGGATCATCACGAGCGGCGCACGCAGGCGTTGATCGCCGCCGGGCTGACGCCGGCGCAGGCGCGCCGGCAGGCGCTCGTCGAAAGCGGCGGCGCCGAGCAGGTCAAGGAAGCCGTGCGCGACGTGCGGGGCACCCGCTGGGCGCACGACCTCATCCAGGACGTCCGCTATGGCGCCCGCGGCCTGCGCCGCAGCCCCGGCCTGCTCCTCGCCGCAGTGTTGTCGATGGGCCTGGGCATCGGCGCCAACACCGCAATCTTTTCGCTGGTGGACGCGGTGCTGCTGCGCTCGCTGCCGGTTCGTGCCCCCGAGGAGCTGGCGATCCTGGAGGGCGACAGCTACACCAATCCGATCTGGGAACAGCTGCGCGACCGCGCGCCGTCCGTGGCGGCCGCCGCGCTCGCCTGGTCCGAGGAGCGACTCGATCTCTCGAACGGCGGCGAGGTCGACCCGGCCAATGGCCTGTGGATCAGCGGCGGCTTCTTCGAGACGCTGGGCGTCCAGCCAGCCCTTGGCCGCCTGCCTGGACCGACCGACGATCGACGCGGCGGCGGCGTCGACGGCCCGACCGCGGCCATCAGTCACGCGTTCTGGCAGCGCCGCTTCGGCGGCGACGCCGGTGTCATCGGCCGGACCCTGACCATCAACCGCGTGCCCTTCACCATCGTCGGCGTCGTGCCGGCGCGCTTCCTCGGGCCGACGGTCGGCCGGTCCTTCGACGTGGCGATCCCGATCGGCACCGTCGATCTCGTGAGACCGGGCCGCCCGGAGAGCCAGCTCGATGGCCGCTCGACCTGGTGGCTCAGCGTCATGTTCCGGTTGCGGCCCGGCCAGTCGCTCGAAGCCGCCACCGCGGCGCTCCGCGGCGTCCAGCCGCAGATCCGTGAGGCGACGCGCCCTGGCAACTGGCCGGCGGAGGCGCAGTCCCGTTACCTCTCGGGCCCGCTGGAGCTGACGCCGGCCGCGACCGGCATGTCCGAGCTGCGACGGCACTATCGCGAGCCGCTGCTGGTCTTGATGGGGATCGTCGGTCTCGTGCTGCTGGTCGCCTGCGCCAACGTCGCCAACCTGCTGCTGGCCCGCGCCGCGGCGCGGCGGCATGAGCTGTCGGCGCGGCTGGCGCTCGGCGCATCGCACGGACGCCTGGTCCGCCAGCTGGTGACCGAGAGCCTCGTGCTGGCTCTCCCCGGTGCGGTCGTCGGTTTCGCCCTCGCCCTGTGGGGCTCACGCTTCCTGGTCGCCCAGCTGACGACCTCGGAGTCCGCCGTCGCGCTCGCGCTGCCGCTCGACTGGCGGCTTCTGGGATTCCTCACCGCCCTCTCCGTGACGACCGCGGTGGGCTTCGGGCTGGCACCGGCGTGGCGGACGCGCACGCTCGACGCCTCGGACGCGCTCACGCAGGCCACGCTTGGTCGGGTGACCCGTCGCGGCACCGTGTCGGGCCCGCTCGTGGTCGGCCAGGTTGCGCTGTCGCTCGTGCTCGTCGTCGCCGCCGCGCTGCTCGGCCGGACGTTCTCGACGCTGGCGACGCGCGATCTCGGCTTTGATCCCGACGACCTGCACACCGTGGCCATCGAGGGCGGCCGCATCCCGGCGGAGGCGCGGGCCGACCTCGCCGCCCGGGTGCGCGAGGCCGCCCAGCGCGTGCCGGGCGTCCGGCAGGCCGGGGTCTCGGTCGTCGAGCCGATGAGCGGCATGGGGTGGAACGGCCCGATCACGGTTCCCGGCGCGGCGGCCCGCACGGGGCGCGACCGCATGTCGATGTTCAACGCGATTACGCCCGGCTGGTTCGCCACCTACGGCACGCGGCTCATCGCCGGACGTGACTTCGACGGCGGTGACGGGCCAGGCAGACCGGTGGCGATCGTCAACGAGGCGTTCGCCCGGCACTTCTTCGGCACGCTGGGCGTGGTGGGCCGCCGCGTGGTCACGGAGACCGGCCCCGGCCAGTCGGCCGAGATCGAAATCGTCGGTGTCGCGGCCGCGGCCGCCTACCGCGGCGTGCGCAGCGACTTCCCGCCGACGCTCTACCGCCCGGCGGCACAGATGGGCGCGGAGCTGCCGCCGTTCTTCTCGCTGGCGCTTCGGACGACGCCCGGCGGGGCGGCGGGCCTGCATGCGGCGGTGACCCGCGCCGTGCGGAACCTCGATCCGACCCTCACGCTCACGTATCGCACGATGGCCGGCCGCGTCCGCGATCAGCTCACCGAGATCCGGGCGATCGCGCTGCTGTCGTCGTTCTTCGGCGCGCTCGCGCTTCTGCTCGCCGCCATCGGGCTCTACGGCGTCACGTCCTACGGCGTCAGCGAACGCCGTCGCGAGATCGGCATCCGCCTCACGCTGGGCGCCGGCCGCGCCGCGGCGCAGCGCCTCGTCCTGCGGCGGGTCGCCGTGCTGGTCGGTGTCGGCCTCGCCCTCGGCGTCGCGGCCAGCGCCGCCCTGACGCCGCTGCTCGCGTCGATGCTCTACCAGCTCGAGCCGCGCGATCCGGCAACGATCGCCGGCGCCGCCGTCACCCTTGCCTTCGTCGGCCTGCTCGCCGGGTGGTTGCCAGCGAGGCGGGCGGCACGGATCGATCCGGCGCAGGTGCTGAGAGAGGGCTGACCTGGACGACTCCGGAGTCCACCACTCCGGAGTCGTTCGGTGGCTCAGTGCACGCCGTGGCCCAAGTGGAGCTTGCCCGGATCGGCCCCGAGGCGGCGGATCGCCTGCTCCCACATCGACGGCGCCGGCGTCTCGAACACGATCGACGCGTCGACGTCGGAGATGAGCCACGCCGAGGCGGCGAGCTCGGCGTCGAGCTGGCCCGGGCCCCAGCCGGCATAGCCGGTGAGGACGCGCGTGCGCGGCGGCGCCGTCTCGATCAGACGGCGCAGCAGCAGCGGAGACGTCGACAGATACACGCCGTCGGCGACCGAGACCGCTTCGCTCTCGGCCGGCTCGCTGCCCATCAGGATCCAGCCGCGCTGCGGCTCGACCGGACCGCCCGCCCACAGCGCCAGCCCGCCGTCGCGTGTCGGCGGCGGCAGCAGGCGAACGGCCTGGCTCGCGCTGGTGTCGGTCGGACGATTGATCACGAGGCCGAAGGCGCCGTCGGCGTTGTGCTCGCACAGCAGGACCACCGTCCGATGGAAGTTCGGATCGACGAGCTGCGGCATCGACAGCAGCAGCGCGGGGGCGATGCCTGGGCGCACGGCGGTGGCCATGCTCAATGATACGCCGCGAGCTGACGACGCCGCGGCGCTGCCGCTCAGCTGTCGCGGCGGCGACGTCCGCGCGCCAGCGCGTCCACCACCACCGGCACGGCCAGCGATGGACGATCGGCGTCGGCGGGATCGTCGAGCGCGCTCCGCGTCTCCGCGTCATCGGCATTGCCGAGGGCGACGGCGAGGTTGCGACGCAGGCTCGACAGCGGCGCGCGCGTCATCGCACTGCCCGTGAGCGCTTCGGCGAGTTCCGCGTCGGATTTCCGCCATAGGTCGACGAGCCGCGGCGCATCGAGCGCCGGCCGCGGCAGCCAATGTGTGTCGGCCGAGACCAGCGGCGCCTGGTTCCACGGACAGACGTCCTGGCAGATGTCGCAGCCGTAGACGTAGGCCCCGGCGGCGTCGGCGTGCGCGTCGGGGATGGCCTTCTTCTGCTCGATCGTCAGGTAGGACAGGCACCGCCGCGCGTCGAGCACGTAGGGCTCGACAATGGCGCCGGTCGGGCACGCGTCGAGGCACTTGGTGCAGGTGCCGCAATGATCGGTCGCCGGCGGATCCACGGCCAGCGGCAGGCTGCACAGGATCGTCGACAGGAAGATCCAGGAGCCGCGCCGGGCGCTGATGACGCAGGTGTGCTTGCCGATCCAGCCGATGCCGGCGTGCTGTGCGTAGACGCGCTCCTGGATTGGCCCGGTGTCGACGTAGACCGCGGCCTCGAACGGCTCGGGATGCGTCTTGCGCATCCACAGCCACAGCGCGTTCAGCCGCTGCAGCACGACCTCGTGGTAGTCGTCGCCCCAGGCGTAGCGCGCGATGCGGGCGACACCTGGATCGGCGACCTCGGTCGAGTACGGACGCGGCGTGTTGTAGTTGGTGGCGGTGACGATGACCGACCGCGCCGACGGCAGGATGTGGCGCACGTCGCTGCGAACGCGGCGGGTCCGGCCGAGATAGGCCATGTCGCCTGCGTAGCCCCGCGCCAGCCACTCGTCGAGAAAGCCCAGCTCCGGATAGGCGTCCGGCGCGCAGATGCCGCAGAGGTCGAAGCCCAGGCTGAGAGCCTGGGCTTTGACCATGTCCGCGGTAAGGGCCATAGTTTTCTGGCGGCGGCCTCTCCCGGCCGCCGCGGGCAGCCTCCTCAGCGTGCGTCTGCTATTTGCCGACGCGCCTTCGCGCATCGACCGGACGATGGCTCCGGACTCCGTCCTCGCCATTCGTCACGCCGCGCTGGGCGCGCGGCGGCGCCGCACGCGGGCTGCGCTGGTTCACTAGCCGCGCTTCGCCAATTGACGCGCGACGTACGGGAGGATGCCGCCGTGGCTGAACGCCGTGTATTCCTCCGGCGTGTCGATGCGCACATCGGTCGTGAAGCCGCTTGCCGTGCCGTCCTCGGCCGTCGCGGTGACCGCCAGCGTGCCGCGCGGCACGATGCCGCCCTTCACGCCGATGATCGTGATCTCCTCGCGGCCGGTGAGCCCCAGCGAGGCCGCGGTCTCGCCCGCCCTGAACTGCAGCGGCAGGACGCCCATGTTGACCAGGTTGCTGCGGTGGATGCGCTCGAAGCTCTCGGCGATCACGACGCGCACGCCCAGGAGCTTGGTGCCCTTGGCCGCCCAGTCGCGCGACGAGCCCGACCCGTATTCCTTGCCGGCGAGGATCACGAGCGGCGTACCCTCGCGCTGGTACTGCATCGCGGCCTCGTAGATCGACATCTGCGCGCCGTCCGGCAGGTGCCGCGTCACCCCGCCTTCGACGCCGGCGACGAGCAGGTTCTTGAGGCGGATGTTGGCGAAGGTGCCTCGCACCATCACCTCGTGGTTGCCGCGACGCGCGCCGTAGGAGTTGAAGTCGGACGGGCCGACGCCGTGCGCGATGAGGTACTGCCCGGCCGGACTGTCCTTCTTGATCGATCCAGCCGGCGAGATGTGGTCGGTGGTGACGCTGTCGCCGAGCACTGCGAGGACCCGCGCCTCCATGATGTCGGTCAGCGGCGCCGGCTCCGCGGTCAAGTTGTCGAAGAACGGCGCCTTGCGGATGTAGGTCGAGTCGTCGGTCCAGGCGAAGCGATCGCCCTCGGGCGTCGGCAGGGCGCGCCAGCGGTCGTCGCCCTTGAAGACGTCGGCATACTTCTCGGTGAACAGGTCGCTGCCGACCGCGGCCAGCATCGAGGCCTGGATCTCGGCCTCGCTCGGCCAGACGTCCTTCAGGTAGACCTTGGTGCCGGCCGGGTCGGTGCCGAGCGGCTCGGTCGTCAGATCGACGGTCATCTTGCCGGCAAGCGCGTAAGCGACGACCAGCGGCGGCGAGGCGAGGTAATTGGCCCGCACCTGCGGCTGGATGCGCCCTTCGAAGTTGCGGTTCCCGCTGAGCACGGCGGCGACGACGAGGTTCTTCTCCTCGATGATCGCCGACACCTCGTCCGGCAGCGGGCCACTGTTGCCGATGCAGGTGGTGCAGCCGTAGCCGACGAGGTCGAAGCCGAGAGCCTCGAGCGGCTTCATCAGGCCGGCTCTGTCGAGATAGGCGGTGACGACCTGCGAGCCAGGAGCCAGCGAGGTCTTCACCCACGGCTTGCTGGTGAGGCCGCGCTCGACTGCCTTCTTGGCCAGGAGGCCGGCGCCGATCATCACGCTCGGGTTCGACGTGTTGGTGCCGCTGGTGAGGGCCGCGAGGCCGCCGGCGCCGTGATCGACCTGGGCGGCCCACTCCGGCTGGGGCGTCGCCCCGGCCGTGGCCGTGGCGGCGGCCGGCTTGGCCGCGGGCTTCTTCAGGGCGGCCTGCATTTCCGTCGACGCGGTCAGGAACTTCGACTTCGCCTCTTTCAGCGTGACGCGGTCCTGCGGCCGCCGCGGGCCGGCGATGCACGGAACGATCGCCGCCAGGTCGACCTCGATCAGGGTCGCATAGGTCGCTTCCGGCGTGGCGTCGGTGCGGAAGAGGCCCTGCGCCTTGGTGTATTCCTCGACCAGCGCGATGTCATGCTTGGCCCGGCCGGTCAGGCGCAGGTACTCGAGCGTCATCGTGTCGATCGGGAAGATGGCGATGGTGGCGCCGTACTCCGGCGCCATGTTGCCGAGGGTGGCACGGTCGGCGACGGTCAACGACGCCATGCCCGGGCCGAAGAACTCGACGAACTTGCCGACGACGCCTTGCTTGCGCAAGCGCTCGGTGACGGTCAGCACGAGGTCGGTCGCCGTCGCGCCCTCGGGCAGCCTGCCCTTCAGCCGCACGCCGAGGACCTCCGGGATCAGCATCGAGATCGGCTGGCCCAGCATCGCGGCCTCGGCCTCGATCCCGCCGACGCCCCAGCCGACCACGCCGAGGCCGTTGACCATCGTGGTGTGCGAGTCGGTGCCGACCAGCGTGTCCGGGAACGCCTGGAGCACGCCGTCGCGGGTCTCGCGGCAGACGACGCGGGCGAGGTACTCGACATTGACCTGGTGGACGATGCCGGTCTCGGGCGGCACGACGCGGAAGTTGCTGAAGGCGCCCTGGCCCCAGCGCAGGAAGATGTAGCGCTCGCGGTTGCGCTGATATTCGAGCTGGCTGTTCAGCTCGAAGGCGCTCGACTGGCCGAAGTAGTCGACCTGCACCGAGTGGTCGATGACGAGCTCGACCGACTGCAGCGGGTTGACGTGATTGGGGTTGCCGCCGAGCGCCGCGACACCGTCGCGCATGGTCGCGAGATCGACCACGGCGGGCACCCCGGTGAAGTCCTGGAGCAGGACGCGCGCCGGCGAGAAGGCGATCTCCTTCTCGGTGTGCTTGGCCGGGTTCCAGCTGGCGAGGGCGGCGATGTCGTCCTTCTTGACGTAGGCGCCATCCTCCATGCGCAGCAGGTTTTCGAGCAGGATGCGCAGCGAGTACGGGAGCTTGGCGACCTGCGGGAAGCCGGCCCGCTCGAGGGCCGGCAAGCTGACGTATTCGACCGCGCCCGCGGGGGTCTGGAGCGTGGTTCGTGCACCGAACGAGTTGAGCCTGGTCATGGCAACCCCAGATGCTATCACCGGGACCCGATCAACCTCGGTATGAGCGCATATAATCGAGCCGATTCCCTGAGGAGATAGCTGCCCGATGCCTGTCCGCTTCGCCCCCGACACCACCTTCCCCCGCCAGCTACTCGTCGAGGCCGACGTCAAGTCGGATCGCCTCGCCGACCCGGCCGGATCGCTCGCGGCACAGCTGACCGCGCTCGTCCGATCGGACGTGGTGCGAGGCAAGCGGATCGCCATCGGCGCCGGCAGCCGCGGCATCGATCGCATCCCCGAAGTCGTCCGCACCGTCGTCACGGTGCTGAAGGAGAAGGGCGCGCTGCCGTTCATCCTCCCGGTGATGGGCAACCACGGCGGCGCCACCGCCGAGGGCCAGGCCGGCATCCTCGAAGGACTCGGCATCACCGAGGCAACGGTCGGCGCACCGATCCGGCCGCGCATGGACACGCGCGTCGTCGGCCACACCGCCGCCGGGACCCCGGTCTACGTGTCGGAGGAGGCGCTGGCGGCCGACGGCGTCATCCTCGTCAACCGCATCAAGCCGCACACCGACTTCGAGAGCACGCGGCTCGGCAGCGGCATCCTGAAGATGGCGGCAATCGGCCTCGGCCGCTCCGAAGGCGCGGCGGCCTGCCACCGCGCCGCCGGACGCCTCGGCTTCGAGGCCGTGCTGCCGGCCGTGGCGCAGGTGATCTTCGCGCACGTGAAGATGGTGGCGGCGGTCGGCATCGTGGAGGACGGCCTCCACCACCTCGCGCGCGTCGAAGCGATGGCCCCCGAGGCCATTGCGGATCGCGAAGCGGCGCTCCTCGCCGAGGCCCGCGCGCTGATGCCTGCGCTCCCCTTCCCGCGCATCGACGTGCTCGTCATCGACGCGATGGGCAAGGACATCTCCGGCGCCGGCATGGACACCAACATCATCGGCCGCGGCGTGGACGGCCGCCCGTTCGCCACACGGCGCTCCGACGTCGGCGCCATCTGGGTACGCAGCTTGACGCCGGCCAGCCACGGCAACGCGATCGGCATCGGCCTCGCCGACGTCGCCTCGAAGTCGCTGGTCGATTCGATCGATCCCGACAGCATCTTCGTCAACGCGCTGTCGTCGATGACGCCGGGCACGGCCAAGACGCCGATGTATTTCGGCACCGATCGCGAGTGCCTCAAGGCCGCCGTCCGCTTCTCGGGCAGCGACGCCGATACCGCCGGCATCGTCCGCATCAAGAGCACGCTGGCGCTCGACCGCTTCGTGGTGTCCGAGAACTATCGCGACGAGATCGCCAGCCGCAGCGACCTGCGCATCCTGTCCGACGCGACGCCACTGACCTTCGACGACGCCGGCAACCTGCCGACGGCCACCGATCCGCTGGCCTCGTCGACACACTGAGGCGGCCGACTCCATGAGCGGCAGGATCGGCCGTCGCGTGGCGGTGCTTCTCGCCATGGCCGGCACGATTGGCTGTGATCGCGTGACCAAATCCGTCGCGAGCAACGTGCTCGCCGGCACGGCGGGCCACTCGCTGCTTGGCGGCACGGTTCGCCTGGACTACGCGGAGAACCCCGGGGCCTTCCTCGGGCTGGGTGCGAATTGGCCGGCGCACATCCGGCTGACGATCTTCGGCGCCGCGACCGTCGTCGGTATGCTGATCATGGCGCGGCTCGCGCGGCAGCTGCGACACGTGCCACCAGCCCTCTTCGGTCTCGCGCTGATCGCTGGCGGCAGCCTGTCCAACCTGGCCGATCGGCTGACCTACGGCAGCGTCGTCGACTTCATGTACATCGGCATCGGCCCGCTGCACACCGGCATCTTCAATGTCGCGGACGTCGCGATCATGGTCGGCGCCGCGCTGCTTGTCGTATCGACCCTGGCGTCGCCGGCGGAATCGCCGCCCGGATCACCGCCGGACGGCGGCCTTCAGACCTGACACGACGGTCACACTTGATAGTCCGCCAGGAACATGACGCGGGACTTCCTGTCGATCAGGACCTTGAAGTTGCGGTCCGGTGTACCTTCGAACACCCACACCTCGTACTCGTTGGCCTGTCGCGGCGCGAACCATGACGGAGCATCTCCAAAGACGTTCTTCTTGATCTGTATCGCCTCGGCGCCGGTCGCCTGTCGCATTTTGTTCTTGCCGAACAACAGTGTCTCGAATCGCGGGTCTGGCGCGATCTCGAAGAAGTACTGGGATTCGTGCGTCCAATGCGGCGAACGCCAGTACTTCGAATGGATGACCCTGACCTCTGGCGGTTTCGCAGTTGGAAACGCCCGGCTCCAGTTTCCCGGATCATCCTCCCACGTGCCCGCCATGACGTAGCCGCACCCCGCCGTGGACAGCGCGATCAACAGGGCCAGCCCGATCGACGACCAGCGTTCCATCTGCATGGCTTTCTGCAATGCAAGGTGTCGGGCACGACTGCGTAGACCTTGCGCAAGTCCGGCTGACTTCGTCGATTCCAGGCCAATGGATGCCGATGCCGGGGCCGACCAGCTCCCAGTTCCGACGCTCGCTCGGCGTCGCCGCCGCGAGACGCGGATACCTAGCGATTGTGCCAGCTTTGCAGGCTGCCCGCCAACGCATCGGATCCGGGCCGATCCGCCGCGACCGAGTGTGACGAGGGTTGGGCCGCTCAATACGGACGATCGCCGAACGCCCAGAGGTGCTGCGCCGACCTGACGTAAAGGGTATTGGCGGCGATCGCCGGGGTGGCCATGAGCGGCTCGCCGAGATCGTTGCGCGCCAGCACCTCCAGCGTGTCCCCGGCGCGGAAGACGACGATTGTGCCCGACACGCTAGCCGCATAGATGCGGCCGTCGGCGGCGACCGGAGAGGAGGCGTACTGGCCGAGGACGCCGAGCCGCCGGCGATCGATGTGCAGGGTGCCGTCCGGTGCGTAGCTGGTCAGCAGGCCGCCGTCACGAACCAGATAGAGCCGGTCCCGGTAGAACAGCGGTGAGGCGATCTCGGGGACGCCTCGCATGTCCTTCCACGCAACGTGCGTCGACGTGCAGTCCCCGGCTCCGCCGGGGCGAATCGCGAGCACGGTGTTGGTCCGGCTGCGCAGCGAGGCGAGTGAACGGTCGAACTCCGCCTGCGTCATGGCGCCGTCCTTGTCGTCGTCCACCAGACCGATAAGGCGTCGCAGGGTCATCGAGCTGCCCTCGGTCTTCGTCGACACATCGGGCCGCAGCGTGAAGCGGGCGTCGGCCGGCAATTCGTCGGGCGTGAGTCTTCCGTCGCGATTGGCGTCGTGGCGCTCGCTCAGCACGCTCCACGCCTGAATCTCCAGCGGGCTCTCGGGCACACCCGTGGCATAGAACGAGCTCGCGAACAGCACCTCGTCGCCCGGCACAGCGAGGGCGATCGACTGGCCCGGCAGCCCGCCGACCGACCAGCGCTCCGCGCCGTCGAGCGAATAGCCCACGACCTTGCTGGCGCCGATGGTGACGATTTCCTCGGCGGCCTTGTGCCGCCACAGCACCGGCGTCGACCAGCTCTCCCCCATCAGCGGCCGAGCCGCTCGCCACGCCACCTCGCCCGTCGCGGCGTCGAGCGCCAGCAGCTCCGCATCCGCACTCGCGCCATCGCGCTGCAGCACGACCTT
>JANOIR010000628.1:0-3182 GCA_031407765.1 Vicinamibacteraceae bacterium | reverse complement strand
GGGGGGGCTTTGCGCGGGGGGGGCCCGGGGCGGGGGGGGGGCCCTGGTCCCCTGGCTCCACCACCCGGCCACCCCCGCCCCACCAAGCGGGGTTGGGTTGGGGGTTGGGGGGCCCCCCCACCCCGGGGGGCCCCCGGGCCGCCCCTTGGCGTGCCGGCTGCTAGGGGCGACGCTGGTCGCGTCGCGGCGCCGGCCCGCGGGCGGCGGATCAGGCGGTCAGGCGGAACTCCAGCTCGAGGCCGCTCACCTGGAGCACGTCGCCGTGCACGAGGCCGCGGCGGCTCTGCAGGCGCTGGCCGTTGACCAGCGTCTTGCCGGCGACCGGCGTCGCCACGTAGCTCTCGCCCATGCGCGCGATCTCGAGGGCGAGGCGTGGCTTGAACCAGCCATGCAGACGAACCAGCGCGTCCTGATCGCGGCCGATCGCCGCGGTCGAGGTATCGAGGCGGTATTCCGAGAGGTCGCTGCGGCCGCTCAGGACGTGCAGACGCCCGATGGCGGGCGGCTTCGGCGCCGGGGCCGGGACGTCGGCGGACGGCGCGGGCTGGCTCGGGGCGGCGGCGGCCCGCGCCTGGATGCGGGCCTGGGCCGCGGCGAGGAGGCGCTGCTGCTGGTCGGCGTCGAGGATCACGGTGCCGCCGAAATCCGGCATGTCGCGGCCGGGCAGGTCGACGCCCTCGAACTCGGCCTCTCCCATCCGATCGAAGAAGATCTTGTGCTTGCCGACGAGGATGGTGTCGCCGTGGCGCAGCGCCCGTTTGGCGACCTTCTCGCCGTTCACGAAGGTGCCGTTGGTGCTCTCGAGATCCTCGACGACGAACTGCGGGCCCTCGCGCGCGATGCGGAGGTGGCGCGACGAGACCGCCGAGTTGTCGATCACGATCGTGTTGTCCGGCAGGCGACCGATCGTCACCGCCGCCGTGTGTGACACGGCCGTTTCCTTCAAGACCCGCCCCTCGAACAAAAGCACCAGCTTCGGCATGTGATCTGACCCGCCTTCTCTCTCTGCCAAATCGGCCAAGGCACCCCAGCCGTGCAATCCCGCGGCCCGATTTCCCGCCGCTGCACGGATTGGACCAGGCCGGGCGGAGGCCGGGCAGTGGTCAGGGAGGGGCCGGGAAGACGCCGGGCGCAGGCCGGGCGCTTCCCGGCCTAGCTCGCGGAGCGGACGTATTTCTGGGCGTCCTTGAACGCAGGCGAGGTCGACGGGACGCGCAGGTAGGCGGCTCTGGCCAGGACCGGATCATTCAGGCGCCGGTCGTAGAGGTGGGCCGCGGATGCCCAGGCGTCGTAGTGCGTGTGCGCGTAGTCTTCGCCGAGGTTGCGATAGGCCTGTGCCGCCAGGTCGAAGCGCTCGACGCGCTCGTAGGCCTGGCCGAGCCGCCACAACGCGTGCTCGCGCTCGCGGCCGCCGCTGGGGATCGCGCTCAGCGTGCGATAGGTGACGAGCGAGGCCGGCACCGCCCTGCCGAGCACGCTGTCGAACTGGTAGGTCTGTCGCCGCGTCTCGATCTCGCCGCGCGCGAGGAGCGCCCGCGGCACGAAGGCGTGGTCGCGGAAGCGGTCGGCGATCTCGGTCAGCAGCTTGCGCGCCTCGCTGTCACGGTCGGCCCGCGCGGTGCTGAGGATCGCCTGCGCCTGGTAGTACATCGCCTCCGCCGCCTTCGGGTGCGACGGGTAGCGCGCGACCACGGCGGCGTAGGCGGCGACGGCTTCGTCGACCTGGCGCTGCCGCGCCTGGACGTGCGCGAGGACAATCTGCGCGTCGATGCCGGACGTGGTGTCGCCGGCCTTGAACGCGACGTCGCGCAGGATGCTGACCGATTCGTCGAAGCGCCGCGCGGTGAGGGCGGCGCGCGCCGCCCGCAGCTCGCTCTCGTAGCTCGGTGCCGCCGGGGCCGCCGGCACGGTGCCGGTGCGCGTCGCGCCGGTCGCCCGCGCCACCGGGACGGGGGCCTGCGTCGCATCGGCCTGATCGGACGGCGGATCCAGCCATACCATCGTCGCCGGCGGCGTCGCCGTGGACGGCGTCAGCGCCGGCAGCGGCGGTGTCTCGCTGGGCGCCGGCGGTGGTGTCCGTACGATCGGCGTGGCCCGATGACTGCGCAGCAGCCACGCGGGCAGACCGACGCCCGCTGCGATGACGAGCGCAGCCGCCGCCATCGGGAGCAGCCCGATACGCCGGCCGCGGATCGCGGGCGCGGCCATCGACGCCACGACCGGAACCACCGGAGGATCGGCGGCGGCAGGCAGCGCCGTGTCGGCGCTTGCGACCGCGATCGGGACTGGGTGCGATGCCGGCGCCATCGTACCCGCCTCGAGCTGCCGCTTCAGGCGCTGCAGATCGGCGCGCAGGTCGGCGGCACTCTGGCAGCGCAGGTCAAGGTGCTTCTCGAGCGTGCGACCGATGATGCGTTCGAGTTCGGGCGGGACATCGGGCCTGAGGCTGCGCAGCGGCCGCGGCGTGCCGCTCAGGATCGCGGCGGCCACGTCCGGCGGATCGGCGCCGTCGAAGGCGCGCACGCCGGTCGCCATCTCGTAGAGGAGCGCGCCGAGCGAGAACAGGTCGGCGCGGCCGTCGACGATCTCGCCGCGGATCTGCTCCGGCGCGATGTAGTGCAGCGTGCCGTAGAGGGCTCCTGATCCCGTGCTCATGGCGCCGGCGGTGTAGCGCGAGGCGCCGCCTGGGGACGACAGCGTCGCGATGCCGAAGTCGAGGATCTTGGCCTGGCCGCGGAGGTTCACGAAGACGTTGGGCGGCTTGATGTCTCGGTGAACGATGCCGTGCGTGTGCGCGGCGTCGAGGGCGTCGGCCATCTGCACGCCGAGGTCGAGCAGCTGCGCCAGCGGCAGCGGCCCCTGCGCGATCAGCGCCTCGAGCGTCTGCCCCTCGAGCACCTCGAGCACCAGGAACCGCTCGCCCTCGGCTTCCTCGTACTCGTAGAGCGTGCAGATGTTGGGATGATTGAGCGCGGCGATCGTGCGCGCCTCGACCAGCGCCCGCGCCCGATCGGCGTCGCTGGCGTCGGGCGGCAGCCGCTTCAGGACCACCGGACGGCCGAGGACGAGATCCTCGGCCAGGTAGACCAGGCCCGACGCGCCCTGTCCCAGCTTCTCGATGACCCGATAGTGCGACAGCGTTCGGCCAGTAATGTTCACGCGCAAGATCCTGCGATCTTGCT
>JANOIR010000385.1:0-19166 GCA_031407765.1 Vicinamibacteraceae bacterium | reverse complement strand
GGCGAGGCGTACGAGCCCGAGGCGATGGTCGGCCGGACCATCGCCATCGTCGCCAACCTGGCCCCGCGCAAGATGATGGGCATCGAGTCGAACGGTATGGTGCTGGCCGGCGGCGCCGACGGCGCCAAGCCGGAGCTGGTGACCTTCGCCGATCCGCCGCCGGCGCCGGGGTCGAGGATTCGATGAGCGGGCCCGGCGCGCCCGCCGGGTCGCCGCCCCTCGCCCGCAGACTCCGGCCGATCGACTCGCACTGTCACCTGGCCGACGACGCCTTCAAAGGAGACGTCGTGGCGGTGGTGGAGCGGGCTCGGGACGCGGGTGCGCCGACGGTGCTCTGCATCCTCGACGCCGGGTCGGCCGAGGAGCAGCGGCGCGCCGGGACGTTGCGCGATCTGTGGCCGGACGTCCGCTTCGCCGTCGGCGTGCACCCGATGAACGCCGACACCTACCGCAACGACCCGCACGCGGCGGCCGGGGCGGTCGAGAAGGCGCTCGAGGCCGTGCCCGACGCCTGCGCGCTGGGCGAGATGGGGCTCGACTACCACTACGATTTCGCCAAGCCCCCCCTGCAGCAGATGGTCTTCGCGGCGCAGGTGAAGCTGGCCCGCAAGCGGCGCCTGCCGGTGATTGTCCACACCCGCGAGGCCGACGAGGACACGGTCCGGATCCTGAGGGACTCGGGCAAGGGCGAGATCCGCGGTGTGTTCCACTGCTTCACCGGCGACGCCGCGCTTGCCGCTTCCGCGCTCGAGATGGGCTTCTACATCTCGTTCTCGGGCATCGTGTCGTTCCCGAAGTCGGACGCCCTGCGCGCGGTCGCGGCGACCGTCCAGGCCGACCGGCTCCTCATCGAGACCGACAGTCCATACCTCGCGCCGGTGCCTCACCGGGGGAAGCGGAACGAGCCGGCGCTCGTCGTCCACGTGGCCGAGGCGCTCGCCGCCGCCCGCCGCACGACACCGGCGGCCATCGTCGAGCAGACGGCGGCCAACTTCGCCGCGTTGTTCGGCAAAGGCTGACAGGACGGGCGCGCCGCCGTCGGGGCGCCCGTCCGCTTCGGCAGCCTCGACCCCCGTGTCGCCCAGTCGTGCCACGACCGCGGTCGGCGTAGACGCCCTGGTTGCGGCGCCGGCACTCCCTACGCGCTCCACTTCCGCAAGCCGGTAGGCTGCACTCCGGCAGCTGTGGCCGCGAGGCGCGCCGCTGAGTGGCGCGCACTGCGGCCAACTGCAGCTGGAGCGCGGTCTACCGGCTTGCGAAATTGGAGCGCGTAGGGAATGCTCACCCCGCGTTCGGCGGGGTCGACACCGCACCTGCCCGGGGAGAACCAAGACGGCCGAACGAGACCGTTGTCAGCGGGCGGATCGCCGTTGTGACGGCGCGTTGACACCTTTGCTGTACCTGTGGTCAGATTGACGCGCGTGAGCGACGTGCACAAGTCACAGTCCCCTTTGGATTTAGCCCAGATCTTCGAGCCCGTGCGCGACGACCTGGCGCGTGTCGATCAGGAGTTCCTCAAGCACGTGCAGTCGCGCGTGCAGCTCATCCCTCAGATCGGCAAGTACCTCCAGACCAGCGGGGGCAAGCGGATCCGGCCGGCGACGCTGCTCATGGCGGCACGCATGGCGGGCTACCGCGGCGACGGCGATCGCCCCGTGCTGTACGCCTCGGTGGTGGAGTTCATCCACACCGCGACGCTCGTGCACGACGACATCATCGACGAATCGGGGATGCGCCGCGGCCGCGTCGCCGTGCACTCGCGGTGGGGCACCGACATCACGGTGCTGCTCGGCGACTACCTCTACATCAAGTCGATGGGGCTGGCGCTGACCTACGACTCGCTCGACATCGTCCGCCTGCTGTGCGACGTCACGCTGCGGATGATCGAAGGCGAGCTGTATCAGCTCACCAAGACCGGCGACGTCGACATCACCGCCGACGAGCACTTCGACATCATCCGCCGCAAGACGGCGCACCTGTTCGGCGGCTGCGCCCAGATCGGCGGCATGCTCGGCGTCACCACGCCGGAGCAGCAGGCCGCGCTGTGGGAGTACGGCTTCAACCTCGGCATCGCCTTCCAGCTGGTCGACGATCTGCTCGACTACACCGCCGACGAGCGCGAGCTGGGCAAGCCGATCGCCAGCGACCTGCGCGAAGGCAAGGTGACGCTGCCGATCATCTATCTGCTCGAGCGTGGCGGCGCGGCGCGCGAGATCGTCGACGGCATCGTCCGCGATCGCGACGTCACGCGGGAGCGCTGGACGGAGCTCAAGCAGCAGCTGACCGACTCGCAGGCGATCGTCAGGGCGCGCCGGCAGGCCGAGCACTACGCCGGCGTCGCCGCGCAGCACCTCTCGGCGTTCCCGGCCTCGCCGGAGCGCGACGCGCTCCTGGCGCTGCCGGAGTACGTCCTCTCGCGCGATCGCTAGTCGCGCTCTCGCGTCAGGGGCCGCGTCCCGGCCCGTCCTGCTGACATGACCCCGGCTGAACGCGCCGCGTCGCTCCGCGCCGAGATTCGGCGACACGAGCACGCCTACTACGTCCTCGACGCGCCCGAGATCGCCGACGCGGAGTTCGACGCACTGCTGAAACAGCTGCAGGCGCTCGAAGCCCAGCATCCCGAGCTGATCACGTCCGACTCACCGACGCAGCGCGTCGGCGGCGCGCTCATCGACAGCCTGCCGTCGGCCCGGCATCGCGAGCCGATGCTCAGCCTCGACAACGCCTACGACGAGGCCGACGCGCGCGCCTTCGACGAACGGCTCCGCCGCGCTCTCGGGGCCGGCGACGACGAGCTGCCATACGTCGCCGAGCTGAAGATCGACGGCCTCAGCATCGCGCTGACCTACGACGCGAGCGGGGCGCTGGTCCGCGGCGTCACCCGCGGCGACGGCGTCGAGGGCGAGGACGTCACGCCCAACGTCCGGACCATCCGCGCCCTGCCGCTCACGCTCACCGGCGGTGGGCCCGGGCGATCGATCGAAGTGCGCGGCGAGGTTTTCCTGCCGCGGGCGTCGTTCGCGCGTATCAACCGCGAGCGCGAGGAAGCGGAGGAGCCGATCTTCGCCAACGCCCGTAACGCGGCGGCGGGGACGATGCGCACGCTCGATCCGAAGCTGGTCGCCGGGCGTGGCCTCGGCGCCTTCGTCTACCAATGGGTCGATGCCGAGGCGGCGCCCGAGGCGCGCGTCGCGACCCACAGCGCGACGCTGGACGCGTTCACACGCTGGTCGCTGCCGGTGGAGCCGCACTGGCGGCGCTGCGTCGGCATCGACGCCGTGCTCGACGTCTGCCGGGAGTGGATCGACGCGCGGCATGGGCTGCCGTTCGAGACCGATGGCGTCGTCATCAAGCTCGACGACATCGCGCGACGCGAGAAGGCCGGCTCGACGTCGAAGTTCCCGCGCTGGGCCTTCGCCTACAAGTTCCCGGCGCAGCAGGCGACGACGCGACTCAAGGCGATCCTGGTCAACGTCGGGCGGACCGGCGCGGTGACGCCCTATGCCGACCTCGAGCCGGTCTTCCTGGCCGGATCGACCATCTCGAAGGCGACCCTGCACAACGCGCAGGAAGTGGCGCGCAAGGACATCCGACCCGGCGACTTCGTCCTGATCGAGAAGGCCGGCGACGTCATCCCGAAGGTGGTGATGTCGCTGCCGCAGCGCCGGCCGACGGGAGCCGACGAACCGCAGCCGTGGGAGATGCCGTCCACGTGCCCGATCTGCGGCACGACGCTGAGCCGCGGCGAAGAGGAAGCGGTCTGGCGCTGCGAGAACTCCAGCTGTCCGGCCCGGCTGCGCCGGAGCCTGGAGCACTTCGCCTCGCGGCGGGCGATGAACATCGAGGGCCTCGGCGAGTCGCTGGTCGACGCGGTCGTCACCGCGGGCCTGGTGTCCGATCCCGCCGACGTCTACGCGCTGACCGCTGACGCGTTGGCCGCGCTCGAGCGGATGGGCAAGAAGTCGGCGGCCAACGTCGTCCGCGAGATCGAGAAGAGCCGCGCGGCGGGCCTGGCGCGGGTGATCTACGCGCTCGGCATCCGCCACGTCGGCGAGCGCGGCGCCGCGGCGCTGGCCGGGGCGTTCGGCTCGATGGCGGCGATCTGCGCCGCCTCGGTCGAGCAGCTCCAGGCCGTCCCGGACGTCGGACCGGTCGTGGCCGCGTCGGCCCGGACCTGGCTCGACGCGCCGGCCAACCAGGCCCTGATCGCGCGCCTGGGCGGGGCCGGAGTCGATCTCACCGCGCCCCTCGCCGAAAGCGGCGCCCCAGGGCCCCTCTCAGGGCAGACCTGGGTCATCACCGGCACGCTGGATACCCTGACCCGCGACGAGGCACAGGCGGCGCTGGAGCGGCTCGGCGCCAAGGTCTCGGGGTCGGTCAGCAAGAAGACCGCCGCCCTGCTCGCCGGCCACGACGCCGGCAGCAAGCTGGACAAGGCACGCAGCCTGAACATACGTGAAGTGGGGGAGGCGGAATTCCGCGACATAATCGGGATGCCGATGCCCTCCGAGCGCCCGTCCGATGCCTGACCCCGCCGCACCGCCGCGGACCTTGCCGCTATGAAACCCCGCATCCTGGTCATCGACGACGAAGCCGGCATCCGCGACTCGATGCGGATGATCCTCGAGTACGAAGGCTACGAGTGCCTGCTCGCCGCGACCGGCCCGGAAGGGCTGGCCATGGCGGAGCGCGAGGCGCCCGACCTCGTCTTCCTCGACATCAAGATGCCGGCGATGGACGGGATCGAGGTGCTCGAGCGGTTGCGCGCGCGCAGCGAGGGGCCGCCGGTGGTGATGATCTCCGGCCACGCCACCGTCAGCACCGCAGTCGAGGCGACCCGCAAGGGCGCCTTCGACTTCATCGAGAAGCCTCTGGCCAGCGATCGCGTGCTGCTGACCGTCCGCCATGCCGTCGACCAGCGGCGGCTGCGCGAGGAGAACGTCACGTTGCGCCGCGCCGCCGAATCGCGGCACGAGATGGTGGGGGAGAGCCCCGCGCTCGAGCGCGTCCGCGACGCGATCGGCAAGGCCGCTCCGACCAACGCCACCGTCCTGATCCTCGGCGAGAGCGGCGTCGGCAAGGAGCTGGTCGCGCGCGCCATCCATCGCAACAGCCTGCGCGCGCGCGAGCGGTTCGTGCAGGTCAACTGCGCCGCGATCCCCGAGGAGCTGATCGAGTCGGAGCTGTTCGGGCACGAGAAGGGCTCGTTCACCGGCGCCACCGAGAAGCAGATCGGCAAGTTCGAGCAGGCCGATCGCGGCACCATCTTCCTGGACGAAGTCGGCGACATGAGCGCCAAGACGCAGGCCAAGGTGCTGCGCGTGCTGCAGGAAGGCGAGGTCGAGCGGCTCGGCTCGTCGAAGACGATGAAGGTCGACGTGCGCGTGATCGCCGCGACCAACAAGCGACTCGAGGAAGAGATCGACGCCGGCCGCTTCCGCGAAGATCTCTACTTCCGCCTGAGCGTGATCCCGATCCACGTGCCGCCACTGCGCGAGCGGACGCAGGACATCCCGCTGCTCGTGAAGCACTTCACCGAGCTCTTCAACCGCGAGAGCAGCTTCAAGCCGCGCCGCTTCGCGAACGAGGCGCTCGAGGCGATGCAGCAGCAGCGCTGGCGCGGCAACATCCGCGAGCTGCGCAACACCGTCGAGCGCCTGCTGATCATGTCGCGCGGCGACGCCGTCGAGGCCTCCGACATCCGCGAGATCCTGCGCGTCGAGGGGCGCGGCGCGGCGGCGGCGGCGGCCGCCGGAGCCGTACCGGCTCTGCCGATGAGCCACGCTGCGGCCAGTGAGCCCGCCGCGCCATCGGTGCCGGCGGCCGCCATGGCGCCGTCGGGCACCGCACCCGCGGCGATCGATCCCATCGCCAGGCCGGGCACGCTCCGCGAGTTCAAGGAAGTGTCCGAGCGCGCCTTCCTAGTCGACAGGCTGCGCGAGTTCGGCTGGAACATCTCGCGCACCGCGGAGATGCTCGACACGCCGCGCAGCAACCTCTACAAGAAGCTCGAACAGCACCAGATCAGCCAGGAGAAGGACGGATAAGCAAGGATGCCGCCGCGTGCCGGCGGCGCCGCGCGCCCTTGGCGCGACGCCGCTGAGGCGCGAACACCCACACCGCCGTTCGTACGGCGTCCTGTCGGCGAGAGGCCGTCCGCCTCGTCTCGGCACGGGTCGGACGTCCGGTTCTCGAGTGCCAGCATCTTACGGCCGACAGCCGGCCGCCCTGGGCCAGCCACCTCGGCCCGGCTTGTCTGGCGCCCGTCCCTCGCCGTGGGGCTGATACAATCGGGCCGGTTGCAGGGGAACAGGCGATCGCGGGGGCGGCTAGACGCCTCCGAGGAAAGTCCGAACTCCGCAGGGCAGTGCGCCGGGTAACTCCCGGGTGGGGCGACCCAACGGACCAGTGGCACAGAAAATATACCGCCGCCGTCGTGTCGGTCGGTCCTGTGGAGTGGCGTGCAAGGGGAACACGGGCACGCAACTCCATCCCAAGTACGCCGGGTAGCGTAGGCACCCGGCTCAATGGACAGGACGGACCGGCACGACGGAAGGCAGGCCCGCAAGGGCCTGTCCGGCGTCCCCGAAAGGGGACGACGGGTAAGGGTGAAAAGGTGCGGTAAGAGCGCACCGCGCGGCCGGCAACGGACGTGGCAGGCAAAACCCCGCACGGAGCAAGGCCAAATAGGGAAGCGCTCGAGGACGGCCCGTCCGATGCTTCCGGGTAGGTTGCTCGAGGCCGCGAGTGATCGCGGTCCCAGAGGAATGATCGCCGCCCTGAGCGAGCCCGTCGTCGCTGCGCAAGCAGCGGGGGCGGGGGAGCAAGGGGCACAGAATTCGGCTTACCGGGCCCCTGCAGCCTCTTCGTTTTCGTTCTCCCGAATTCACCCCAACGTGCCGATTTCCTGACCCCATGGCCTTGTATGTCGTGACCGGCGGAGCCGGTTTCATCGGATCCCACCTGACCGAAACGCTGCTCGCCCGCGGTGAGCGCGTCCGCGTCGTCGACAGCCTGATCACCGGCCACAAGCGGAACGTCCAGCCGGGCGCCGACTTCGTCCAGGGTGACCTGGCCGACCTCGACTTCGCGAAGCGGAGTGTCGAGGGCGCCGACTACGTCCTGCACCAGGCGGCGATACCGTCGGTGCCGAAGTCGGTCCAGGATCCGGTGACCTCGAACCGCGCCAACATCGACGCCACGCTGAACGTGCTCGTCGCGGCGCGCGACGCCAAGGTCAAGCGCCTGGTCTACGCCGCCTCCTCGTCGGCCTACGGCAACGCCGCGGCCCTGCCGAAGCGCGAGGACATGGGCACCAACCCGCTTTCGCCCTACGCCCTGCAGAAGCTGGTGGGGGAGCAATACCTGCAGCTCTTCACCGCGCTCTACGGCCTGGAGACGGTCTCGATCCGCTACTTCAACGTGTTCGGACCGCGCCAGGATCCGACGTCGCCGTACTCGGGCGTCATCTCGCTCTTCATCACGCACCTGCTCGCCGGCAAGGGCCCGAAGATCTACGGTGACGGCGGCCAGACCCGCGACTTCACCTACGTCGCCAACGTCGTCGACGGCGTGCTGCGCGCCTTGACGGCCGACGGCGCCAGCGGCCAGGTGATCAACGTCGCCACCGGCGGCCGCATCTCCCTGAACGAGCTGTTCACGACGCTGCGGACGATCATCGGCGGCACGATGGAGCCGGAGTACCTCGCGGAACGTGCCGGCGACGTCCGCGACTCGCAGGCCGACATCGGCAAGGCCGAGCGCATCCTCGGCTACAGCCCGGTCGTGACCTTCGAAGAAGGCCTCCGCCGGACGGTCGATTGGTACCGCAGCGCGAAATAGCGCGGCCCGGCGCGGCCCGTCTCTACTGAGCCGGCCGCGGTCTGGACTGCAGCCACTGCACCAGTCCGGACTCCTCGCGGGTGCGGAGCCCGATACAGGCGTCGACCCGCTCGAGCGCTTGCGCAAGGGTCGCCTCCGCGCCCGCCAGCGGATGCGAAGCGAAGAAGGCCCGGGCGTCGTCGCGCAGCTCGGCGTCACAGAAGAAATTGACGAGGTTGACGAGCGCCGTGTCGGCGGGCGATCCCAGTCGCGCCCGCAGCTCGTCGAAATGCGACTTGATGAAGGTCCACACCAAAGGCCGGTTCGTGCGCTGCGCGATGGCGGGGAACAGGATCCCCAACACGTCCTGCGTCCGGACCGCCGGGGTCAGGCTTCGGCGGAGCGTCCGGGTGAGCAGCTCGGGCGACTCGAATTGCGCCAGGCCCACCTCGAGGCGGTGCCTGACGTCGGGAGCGCGAGCGCCCTCGAGCGCCGCCAGCATCCGATCGTAGACGGCTGCATCACCCCGCTGTGCGGCGGCGCGGATCGCGACGGCGCTGAGCGACGGATCCACGGACGAGGGATCGGAGAGGTACTTGTCGGCGAGGCCGATCAGGTACTTCCTCGTCGGCGCGTCGTCGCCGCCAAAGGCGAGGAAGTCCAGGAGGAACGCCCGATGCTCGCGTGCATCTTCCGAGTCTCCCGGCTTGGCGTCGTAGCCGATGCCGCGGAGTGCACCGTGCAAGACCCCGTGCACCCAGGCAGCGTAAGTCTTCTGCTGGCGCTCCGGCACGAACTCTTCGACATAGGACACGTAGCGCCAGACCACCTCGAGCACCCGGTACGGCTGGTCGTGTCCAAGCGCCTCGACCAGCGACATGTACGACGGGAGGCCCAACTGTGCGGCCTCGACGAGTGCGAACTGATCCGCGGCGAAGCGAAGCCGCTCCGGAGGCGTGAGCGCCGCCGAGGCCCGGGCAATGCGCAGGACGGTGTCCGCCGGGTACGCGGCGATGTAGTAGCCGTTCGCCCCGGCGTTGCCCAGCGTCCAGGTGCTGCACGTCGGCAGCGGCAGTGTCTGTGTTGCTTCGGTGAGCAGCTCGCACGTCGCGGTGCCCGTGGCCGACTTGAAGCAGAGCGGGATCGCCCAGCGCTCGGGCGAGCCGGCCTTCAAGCGATCAGGGCTCGTGAAGAACCGCTGCTGCGTGGCAATCAGGGTGCCGCGTCCGTCGATGCAGCGATCCTGGAGTGTGACCAGCGGCGGCCCTGGCTGATCCACGAAGCCTGCCATCACGGCGTCGACCGGCTTGCCTGACGCGTCCTTTAAGGCCTTCCACAGATCTTCGGCGGTCGCATTGCCATACTGATGACCGGCGAGATGCGCGCGCACGCCGCGGCGGAACGCCTCGGGACCGACATAGGCCTCGACCATGCGAAGCACCGAGGCGGCCTTGACGTAGCCGATGCCGTCGAACAGCTGGAAGATCTGCGCCGGTGTCTCCGCCATCGGCGAGCGGATGGGCCGCGTCGACGCCACGCTGTCGGTCGCGACGGCATTCACGGCTTCGAGGGCATTGCCCTGGTCGACCGGCCATTCCGGCTTCCAGGCGGCCACCGCCCGCGACGCCGCCCACGTGGCGAAACCCTCGTTGAGCCAGATGTCGTTCCACCAGGCCATCGTCACCAGGTTGCCAAACCACTGGTGCGCGATCTCGTGCGCGATGATGTTGGCGATCTGCTGCCGGTCGGCGGGGCTGGACCGCTGCTCGTCCACCAGGAGGTACTGCTCGCGATAGACGATGGCGCCCGTGTTCTCCATCGCACCCGCCCCGAAGTCGGGGATGGCGATCTGATCGAGCTTCTCGAAGGGGTAGGGGATGCCGTAGTACTCGTTGAAGAAGGTGAGGAAGGCCTTGGTGGCCTCCATCGCGAACCGCCCCTTCTCCTGCTGGCCACCCAGCGCGCAGACGCGAAGAGGCACCCCCGCGGCGGCGTCCTCGATGCAGGCGAAGTCTCCTGCGAGCAGCGCGACGAGATAGGTCGACATGCGCTTGGTGGTCGCAAAGGTGACGGTGTGCGTGCCGGGTGACGAGCCTGGTGTGTCGGACACGGCGCGACCGTTGGAGATCGCGCGGTCCCGGCTGTCGACCACCATGGAGATCGCGAACGTCGCCTTCAGGGCCGGCTCGTCGAAGCACGGAAACGCGCGCCTGGCATCGGTGGCCTCGAGCTGCGTGGCCGCATACCGGCGCTGTCCGCTCGTCCCCAGATAGAACCCGGACAGCTGATCGTTCAACGTTCCGGTGAAGGACAGCGTGATCTGGGCATCACCTGCCGCAAGCGGTTCGGGGATTCGGAGTGTCGCCTGCTGCTTCTCGGCATCGAGCGTCACCACCGCTGCGTGGGTCGTGCCGCCCTGGATGATCGCAGCCGTCGGAATCGTCAGCTCGTGCGCATGCAGGACGACGGCTGCCATTGGGCGGGTGACCCGCACCTGAATGCGCGCCTCGCCGGAAAACGTTGCGGTATCGAGGGCTGGGCGAAACGTCAGCTCGTAGTGCGACGGCACGATCCCATCGGGCAGTCGCTGAGCCCAGGCCGTCCACGGTGAGACAAGGAGAACGCAGACCGCTGCGGCCGCACCGATCGTTCGTTCGCGCCGAAAGGCATGTGTCATAAACACCAACGGGGAGATATCGCTGACGCCGCCATAGTAAGCCCTTCGCGTTCGAGGCTCGAGCGTCTTCTGGTCGCGACGCTCCGCCGGTTGCTTCTCGAACAGGCCTGCGATCGCCTGTAAAACGGCGGATTCCGGCCCGTTGCACGTAGCCCACGACAACCAGCGTTGACTGCAGACCGCGGCCCCGGCCCGTCGCGGACACGAGCCATCGCGACGCGATCACGGTAAGTACCGGTCGTCCAACGACTAATGCCGGGTGCGCGCGTCTCGCGGTCAGCCCGGCCCGCAGCTTGCCTTTACACGGTGCGACCCGGACGCGCGGGAGACACCCATAACCCGACCCCTCACGTCCCCACGCGCCCGGGCATCGCTTGTTGCCGCCGGATGGTCCGCGCGGCTTTCCCGGAGATCGCTCATGTTCATGTCGCTCGCTGCCGCTCTCGTCGCCGCCACCCTCGCCGCTCCGGCCCTGCCGCCGCACGATCTGCTCGCGCAGGAACCGCCGGCGCGCACCACCAGCGAACGTCCCGCGGCCCTCAATCTGAACGCCGCCACCGAGACGCAGCTGGAGGCACTGCCCGGCATCGGCGCCGCCACTGCCGCGCGCATCGTCGAGTACCGCAAGAAGAACGGCGCCTTCAAGAAGGTGGAGGAGCTGATGAACGTCAAGGGCATCGGCGAGAAGAGCTTCCTGAAGCTGAAGGCGCTGATCACCGTCGCGCCGTCGCGCGGCGACGCGTAGCCGAATCCGGACGCGGAGCGGGAGCGAGACGCCGATGCGCCATCGATGTCGTGACACTGCCCACGGCTGGTCGCTCGTGGAGCTGGTGATGGCGATCGGCGTCTCGCTCGTGGTGGGCGGCTTCGCGCTGGCGGCGTTCGGCCCGCTCGCCGCCTCGGCACGCGCCGTGGGTGCCGCCCGACATCTCGCGGCGACGCTGCAGCGCGAGCGGCTCGAGGCCATCCGCAGCGGCCGCGCCGGCGGCCTGCGCTTCCACGATGACGGAACGACGATCGCCTACGAGCGGGTCGCCGATGGCAACGGCAATGGCCTGCGCAACGCCGAGATCGACGACGGCATCGATGTCGTGCGCAGTCCGCGCGTGCGCGTGGCCGACGCCTTTGCCGGCGTTCGCTTCGCCATCGTCGACGCGGTTCCGTCGATCGACGGCGGGCCAGGGCTCGCCGCCGGCGCCGACCCGATCCGGCTGGGCTCGTCGATCCTGGCGTTCGCGTCGGCCGGCAGCGCGACGTCGGGGACGCTCTATCTGGCCAGCGCCGACCGCCGGCAGTTCGCCGTCCGCATCCTGGGGGCGACGGGACGCGTGCGGATCTTCGAGTTCGACCGCACGGCCCGTGCCTGGGTGGCGCGGTGACGGTTGGCCCGGAGCGTCGGGCGGCGCGGCGGTGGCTGCCGCGGGACCTGCCCTGGCCGATCGCCTGTCGCGTCGCGCCTGGCCACGAGGTGGCGATCGTCGACCTGTCCGCGGTCGGCGTGCTGATCGAAGTGGCGGCACCCCTGCCGCCCGGCCGGGCCGTCACGGTGCACCTGGTCCGATCGTCGCGCCGCGTCGCCCTGGCCGGGGCCGTGGCCCGCTGCTACGTCGCCTCGCTGTCGCGCGACGCCGGCGCCCGCTACCACGCCGCCATCGCGTTTTCCCGCTGGTTCGAGCCGCTGTGGGAACTGGATTCCCTGGCTGGCGACGACGAATCGGGCCGAGGCAGGCGTCTTGGGACGAGTTGACGGGAAGGCAGTTCCCATGGGCGTGGCAATTTCTTCCACCAGCCCGCATTGCCGAGATGGAGGAGCGACATGACGATGGCATCGAACTTGGAATCTGCGACATCCCGGGCGTGGCCTGAGCCGGCCCAGGGAGGTCTCATGCAGGACGGCGTATTGCGGGAAACGGGTGCAGGAGTGGGCATGGCGCGCGATCGCGGCGCCGCGATGCTCGGAGCCTTCGTCGAGGGGCTGGGCACGGGGGATGCCCGGACGACGAGGGCGCGCTTCGAGCAGGTCGTGCGCGACCATCTCGGCGTCGCCTTCGTGCGGTTTCGCGAATGCGGGGCCGCGGCCTTCACGGCCGACGTCGATCCGAGCCTGGCGGTGACCAAGGTCTCGAGCGGCGGCCGCACCTTCGCCCTCGAACTGCCGCGCCCGACCCGGGCCGCGCAGGACCAGGCCTGGCACGCACTCGTCTCCACCGCCGGCCAGATCGGCGCGATCGTCGCCGAGATCGAGCGCACCGCCGGCTACCGCGTCGCGGTGGCGACGCTCGCCGATCGCGATGGCAACCGGCTGCACGGCTCGAGCCCGCAGATCCAGGCGGTGCGGCAGCAGATCGATCGCGTCGCACGCACCGACTTCACCGTCTTGATCGAAGGCGAGAGCGGCGTCGGCAAGGAGCTCGTCGCCCGTCAGATCCACCAGTGGAGCCGGCGCAATCGCGGGCCCTTCATCGCCGTCAACTGCGCGGCGATCGTCGAGTCGCTGCTCGAGGCGGAGCTGTTCGGGATCGAGGATCGGACGGCGACCGGCGTCCGCGGCCGCCGCGGCAAGCTCGAACAGGCCAACGGCGGCTCGGTCTTTCTCGACGAAGTGGCGGACCTGTCGTTGCCGGCGCAGGCCAAGCTGCTGCGCGCGCTCCAGGAGTTCTCGGTCGAGCGCGTGGGCGGACACCAGACCAAGAAGATCGACATCCGGATCATGTCGGCGACCAATCGCAGCCTGTCGGCGCTGGTCACCAAGGGGCTGTTCCGCGGCGACCTCTACTACCGCCTGAATGCGCTCGAGCTGAAGGTGCCGCCGTTGCGGGCGCGGCGGGAGGACATCATGGACCTCGCGCAGGGTTGCCTGGAGCGCCACGCGGGCGTCGGCGCCTGCCGGATGTCTGCGGCGGCGTTCGAGGCCCTCCTGACCTACGAGTGGCCGGGCAACGTGCGCGAGCTGGAGCGCGTCATCGAACGCGCGATCACGCTGTGCGAAGGCGAGGAAATCCAGTTGAGCGATCTGCCGCCGGCGCTGAACGAGCGGTACAGCATCGTGCAGCCCGCGACCGAGGGCGGCGAGAGCATGCGGGCGTGGGGGAGCCGCTACGCGCGGCTGGTCCTGGAGCGCTGCGACAACAACAAGCGCAAGGCCTGCCGGGTGCTGGACATCAGCTACCACACGCTGCAGGCGTACCTGCGCTACAAGCCGCGGCTGCGCACCGCGCAGCGGGCGCTGCCGCCGGGGGCCGGGGAGGCGCTCGACCAGGGCGCCGAGCCAGAGGCGACGTCGCCGACGTCTGCGGAGCCGAAGGGCGACGGTAGCAAGACCCTGCCGATCATCGAGGTGAGCGTTGTCCCGGAGTAGCGGCGCGAGCGGCGGGCGGCCCCTCGATCTCGCCGTGCGGGCGCAAGCGCGCGCGTCGTGCAGCGCCGGCATCCTTCGGCTGGACGAGCGGGGCAGCTGGCGCACAGCAGGCGGCGGCGTCGTCGGCGCAACTAACTCGGGCGCCCTTGAGGGCGCCTATTCCCCGTTGGCTTGACAGGGGCATGATCCGGTCCAGATAATCGTCCGCGGATGCCGCACGCATCGCCGCTGACCGATCGAGCGTACTGGCAATAATTCCGGCGGCACCTGTCGAACCCTCCCGTCGATCCGGCGCATCACTTCGACCGGGATATGACCACTCTGCTGCCACCGTCGATCGGCCAACTGGGCCGGATTTCGGCATGACCGAAAACGTACCAGGGGAGTCTCCGCGATGCTGCCAGCCACTCCGAGCCGAACCCCGACGAACGCCGTCCCACCCACACCGCTGATGATGCCCTCCGAGCCCAGACTGATCGACTACCTTCGCATCATCGTCCGTCGGGGGTGGCTGATTCTTGGCGTCACGCTAGCCGTCGGGATCATCACGTGGCTCGTCGCGCGGACCATGCCGAAGGAGTACCGATCCTCCGCGACGGTGATTATCGCCCCTCCCAAAGCCGGCGCGGTGGTGCCGCCGGGAACGTACCGCGGCCTTCTCCAGAATCCATCGCTGACGGCTCAGGCACTGTCAGAGCTCGGCCTCGACAAGCCGCCGCACAGCATCGATCCACAGACGTTTCTGGCGAAGTCGGTGGAGATCGAGGAGGTGCCAGCCACCAATCTGCTGATCGTCCACGTCCAGATGCAGGATGCTGGGCTCGCCGCCCGAATCGCGAATGGGATCGTCACCGCTGCGGTCAAGCTCAATCAGCGGCTCAATCAAGACGCGGCGACCGCCGCGAGCAATGACCTCCAGTCCCAGCTGGCGCAGGCACGATCGAGGTTCGACGAGGCACAGAAGCGTTTTCTCGACTTCAAGTCCTCGGCGCAGCTCGACTTGAGAAGGCGAGATGCGGAGGCGCTATTGACGGCGCGCCAAGGTCTGCTGGCGCTGACGGTCGAGATCGCCGCGGAGAAGGCGCGTATCGCGGGGACGGCAAAGGAGCTCGGAGGACTTCAGCGCGTGCTGGATGTGCGGCGAGTCGGCAGCGACAGGGGAACCCTACTGAGTTCGTCCATCGGAGAAGCGCGGCGGACGCAAGTGCGCGACGACCGGACCCCGCCGGAGAGCACCGAGACGACGAGCCCGCCTGTGTCTGACGCGCGCTCGGAATTCATCAATCCGGTCTACGAAGCCCTCGAGTTCCAGGTCGCCACGGGACGCGCGAGACTGGCATCACTCGAGAGCCGTCAGAACGAGCTGGTGGTCAACCACAAGCTGGGCGGAGCGCAGATCAGACAGCTCTCCGATCTCTACGACCGCGAGACGCAGCAGACGCGCCTCGACCTGGAACGCGATCTCGCTCAGAGGACCTATCAGGACCTGGCCGGTCGCTATGATCAGGCGCGCGCCCAGGTCGCCACCGATACCAACCAGCTCCAGACCGTCGGCTTGGCCGCCCCTGCCACACGGCCTGCGGCGCCAAAAATCGCCATGATGGTCGTCGTGGCGGCCCTGGTCGCGTTCATGGCGTCCCTTCTCGGGGCGCTCATGATCGAGTACGTCGCGACCGTTGGTCTCGCCGAGCGCGAAAGCACACCCAAGGCGGTGTGAGGTCGCCTTGCTCGACTCCAAGCGCCTGACGAAAATCAGTCGGGAAGTGTTCTGGGTCGGGGCCGGACAAGGGCTGAGCGCGCTAGGTAGTCTGATTGGCGTCAGGCTGCTGACGACGGCACTCGATCCAGGCCCGTATGGAGAGCTCGCGCTTGGCGTCACGGCCGCGAGTTTCGCGCAACTGAGTGTGCTCCAGCCGTTGTACGAAGCCAGTCTTCGCTTTTTTTCGGTGGCGAACGAGTCGGGCGATCTCGCAGCGTTCTTAGGAGCGGTGCGCCGATTCACGGGCTTCGTCCTGCGGCCAATGGTCGCCATTTCTGGCGCGCTTCTTCTCGCGATTGTCCCGCTTGCCGGCTACCAGTGGCTGGCTCTCGCCGCGTTCTCCCTCCTCTTCTGCCTGCTGTCCGCAGCATCTGTCACGATGAGCGCCATCCAGAATGCTGCGCGGCAGCGTGCCATCGTTGCCTGGCATGACGCGTCGAGTCAGTGGCTGCGATTTGGCTTCGCTCTGGCGCTCGTGCACTGGGTTGGGCCTCGCAGCGACATGGCGATGCTTGGATATTGTGTGGCCTGCGGCTTCGTGTGCATCTCCCAGAGCTGGTTTCTCAGCCGGAACCCTCAGATAGCCGCCGTGCGCCATGTTGCCGCCAATCCGGTGTCCGTCGCGGACTGGGATCAACAGCTTCGCGCCTACGCATGGCCGATTGCGACATGGGGGATCTTCGTCGGTCTCTACCTCATCTCTGGCCGCTGGGCGCTGCAACTCCTTCGGGGCCGCGTCGACGTCGGGCTGTATGCGGCGGTGTTTCAGCTGGGATACTACCCGGTCGTCATGGTCAACATTCTGATGATGGCCGTTGCGCAGCCGATCATGTTCAGCCTTGCCGGGGCCGGCACTGATCCCGCACGCACGGCACGGGGCCATCGTCTCGGACTCGCGCTGGTTGGCGCGACGCTCTCAGCCACGCTGCTGGCGACCGCTGTGGCCAGCGTTTTCCATGGCAACATCTTCGGGGCCTTCGTCGCGCCGGCCTACGCTCAGGTGTCATACTTGCTGCCAGCGATGATCCTCGGCAGCGGGCTGTTTTCGTGTGGGCAGGTCGTCTCCCTGATGGGGATGATCAACCCGGACACGCGACGTCTCATCCGGCCGAAGGTCGGGGCGGCCGTCGTCGGAACGGTCTTGAATTTCGTGGGCGCCTGGCTCTCGGGCATCGACGGTGTCGTCTACGTCACGGTGATCTACGGCCTTCTGTATTTGTCGTGGGTTGCGTGGACGATCGGGATGCTCAGGCCGACCGGGATGGCGATGACGATTCCCTCCCCACCGCCACGGTGATGCCATGGCCCGGTTCGACTACCTGATCTCGGCGTGGTGTCTGTCGCTGGCGGCGCTGGTCGTCAGTGCCTTCTTCGTCTTCGGGCGGATGCTGCCGTTGGCCCTGAGCGTCGCGTTGATGGCCGGCCTGGCGATCTGGGGGCTCATCGTGCAGTCCGCCTCCAGGCTGTCCCTCCTCCCGCGTCTGATGGTCCTGTTGTACGTGGTCTGTTTTCTGGCGACCATCGGACACCTCTTCGACCCGTACTACGTCTGGTGGTACACGCCGGTGGCGATCGCCCTGATTCGAGATCGCGTTGTCAGCGAGGCCATGCTGACCGTCGGCATCGTCGGATTGCTGGGTCTGCTGGCGGGGCTTCACGTTGCGCAGGCATTCGTCCGACGGCGGCCGGTTACGGATGCGCGACCCGATCGGACGCTGGGCATTCTCATGTTTGGGGCTGCATCCGCGCTTGCCGTGCTGTTGTCGTGGATCGTGGCGCCTGCGGGCACCATTCTCGAGCGGGCATACAACGCGGGGAACTCGGCGATTGCTGCGGCGCCGATGAATTTCAACGCCGCCGGACTCCTCTCATACGTGCTGATCGTCCTCCTCGCCATCGATGCGGAACGGGACGTCATCCTGTGGCGACGGCGATGGAAGGTCGTGCTGACGGCCGCCGCCACTGCCTACATCGTGATCGTGCTGCAGGTCCTGCGCGGCGATCGCGAATGCACGGGCCTGCTGGCCGCGCTCGCGCTTCTCTACTTGACGGGTGGACAATCCGACGACCTGATTCGGAAGACGGCCCTGGCCTGGCGGCGGATCCGGCGGGTCGCCATGCCAGCCGCAGTGGTCGTCGGTCTCTTCATTGTGCTTGGCGCGGTACGGACAAGTCTGGCGCGGCCGGAAGGTGGAGCACTGCTACCGCTGAACCACCGCCTGGTTGGCGCCCTTCAGGAAAATACGTGGACCTCGGTTCTCCTCACGAATCTTGCCCAGGCAGGCCAGTTCAGGAAGGGCACGGCGCACTATCTGTACGGGCAAACGTATGTTGACTACCTCCTCTCTCTCCCGCCTGGAATCCTGACTCGAGCCGCGGGCATCCAGCGTCGGCTCGAATCCGATCGGGGGCCGAACTGGTGGTTCTTCGGTATCTCAGCCGGCGGTATTCACGTCGTGGTCGTACCGTTCAGGAACTTTGGGATCGGTGGCGCATTCGGCGTGCTGGCGCTGATCGGGTGGTTCATCGCCTGGGTGGAGATGCGGAACGACGGGGGGCGATTCTGGGGCCGGTTCCTGTTCGGGGCGATGGGCGTGGTGTCCTTTTCCTGGTTCTGGTACGGCGATATGTATCTGGTCAGGATTCTGATGGCTGTCGCCATCCTCGGCCCTGTCTATCGCGTGTGGCTCCGCTTCAGCGGTGAGCTCGCGATGGCTCGTCGACCGCTACCGTTCCTCGCCTCGCACTGATCGTGCAGTAGCGACCGGCCGCCCTTGAGCGCGCCTTGACCGACTTGGGACCGCATAGTACTGTCAGCGGGTTGTCCCGCCTGCGGCGGGCCTGACCCCCATGGCCGACGCCGCTTCACCGTCCGCTTCCGCGCCGCCGCTCCGGAAAACCGCCCTGCATGCCGCTCATGTCGCCCTGGGCGGGCGGATGGTCCCGTTCGGCGGCTGGGACATGCCAGTCGAGTACTCCGGCATCACGGCCGAGCACATGGCCGTCCGTGAGCGGGCTGGGCTGTTCGACGTCAGCCACATGGGCGAAATCGAGATCGCCGGTGCGGATGCGCTGGCGGCGGTCCAGAAGCTGACCAGCAACGACGCCTCGCGGCTGGCAGTGGGGCAGATCCAGTACTCGTCGCTGCCGACGCCCGAGGGCACGGTCGTTGACGACGTCCTCGTCTACCGCTGGGCGCCCGAACACTTCCTGCTGGTCGTCAACGCCGGCAACATCGAGAAGGACTGGGGCTGGATCCAGGCCCAGATAGCCGGGGTCGGTGACGCCGTCGCCGTCAACGCCAGTTCCCGCTACGCCTTGATCGCCATCCAGGGCCCACAGGCCGAAGCGGTGCTCCAGCCGCTGACCGGCGTCAACCTCGCCGACCTCAAGTACTACTGGTTCGCGCACGGCGAGTTCGCCGGCGTCCGCGGCACGGTGTCGCGCACCGGCTACACCGGCGAGGACGGCTTCGAGATCTTCTGCGCTCCGGGCCAGGCCGAGCGCCTGTGGAAGGCGCTCCTCGACGCCGGTCAGCCGGCCGGGATCGT
>JANOIR010000604.1:0-2086 GCA_031407765.1 Vicinamibacteraceae bacterium | reverse complement strand
GCGGGTGAGAGCGCGGCCGCCGAAACCAGCAACGCTACTGCGGTTCGACCTTCGAGACGCGGTTGCCGGTGCCGCCCGACGTGACGATCGGCGCCTTGTCGTTGACCAGCTCGCGGTACTTCACGACGTTGCGGTTGCCCGACGTGTCGATCCGCGTCGTCGAGCCAACATCGAGGATGTTCTCGTTGCCGCCGACGGTGACCGGCCCGCACGTCCCGCGGAGCGTGAGACGGTTGCCGTTGCCCTGGACCGAGACTGCGCGGCCTTCGCAGTCCATCGACTTGACCTGCTGGTTGGTCGGCACCAGAATCGGCAGCCCGCTGCCGGTCGAGGCCGTCGAGGCTGCCGTCCGCGACGACGAAGTCGACGGCTTGGCCGCTGCCGGCTCCCCGCGCTTGGCGCTCATGCCGGCGCTGCCGTCCGCGCTCGCGCCCATCGCGACCTTCTTGTCGCCCGAGCCGACGGTGAGCGTCGGGTTGCCCGGCTTGGCGGTCGCGGCCGTCGACGACGTCGGGCTGGACGCGGTTGCCGAGGCGCCGCCGGACGTGGCCGGCGCGGTCGTCTGCGGCTTGGTCGTCGCGGTCGGCGCCGCGTCGCGGTCGGGCGGCGTCTTCTTCTCGACGGTGTTGCCGACGCCTTCCTTGGTGACCTTCGGCGTGGCGCCGTCGATGCCGGCCGTCCAGAACACCTTGTTGTTCATGCCGGCCACGGTGAGCCGGCCGAGCATGGCGATGTGGACGGTGTTGTTCGAGCCTTCGACCAGCACGGTGGCGCACGGGCCGGTCAAGGTGACGGTGTTGCCCATCCCTTGCACCTTGGCTCCCTCGGAGCCGCAGGCGACGGTCAGGCGCTGGGACATGCCTTCGACGACCGGCCGGTCGCCGGCCGCGGCGTAGGACGCCGCGCAGAGGGCCGATGCCGCGACGGCCGTGAAGATGCGAGCCGAATCAAGACGCATGTGCTGCTCCTTTCGCCCACGACGGGCGATGCGCCCGGGGCCGGAAACGCCTCAGCATAAAGCAAAAACGTCCGGCTCGGACCCCACGAACATACGACTCAGCCGTGGGTGGCGCCGGCCTGCGTGTATTCTCAGCCCGCCGTCTCCATGCGCGACTATCTCGAGCAGCTGCTCCTCGTCCTGTCGATCGGGTCGGCCGTCGCCATCGTCGCCAAGCGGGTGACGGTGCCGTACAACGTCGCCCTGGTCGTGGTCGGCCTGCTGCTCGTGCTGATGAACGTCCTGCCGGAGACGCCGATGGACCCTGGCGTCGTCCTGCTGGTGTTCCTGCCGGTCCTCATCTTCCAGGCGGCGTTGTCGGCGGACGCCGGCAGCATGCGGATGGCGGCGCGGCCCATCCTGGCGCTGGCCGTGCCTGGTGTCGCGCTGTCGCTGGTCGCGACCGCGGCGATCGCCGCATGGGTGCTCGGCCTGCCGTTTCCGGTCGCGCTGCTGCTTGGCGCCGTCCTCGCGATCACCGACACCGTCAGCGTGCTGCTGGCGTTCCGCAGCGTCCGCGTGCCCCACCGGCTCGCCGCGATCATGGAAGGCGAGAGCCTGTTCAACGACGGCACGGCGCTGGTCCTCGTCAGCGTCGCCGCGACCGTGGTGATGTCAGGCGTCGTCGAGCCTGCGGCGATCGGGCGGATGCTGTTCGTCGCGATCGTCGCCGGCGGCGTCCTCGGCGTGATGTTCGGCACGCTCGCCGCGCTGGTCCTGCGCCGCGCCCCGGACGAGCTCACCGCCATCCTCGCCTCGCTGGTGGCGGTCTTCGCGACGTCGCTGGTCACCGAGCACTATCACGGCTCGCCGGTGATCGCGGTCGTCGTCGCCGGTGTCCTGATCGGCCGCGAGATGCGGGCCGGGCTCGAGCCGTCGCGCGTCCTGGCGCTACAGGGCTTCTGGGAGATCGCGGCCTTCGTCATCAACGTCTGGCTGTTCCTGCTGGTCGGCATCCAGTTGAGCGCCGATCTGCTGATGCGGGAGGCGTGGCCGATCGCGCTCGCCGTCCTCGCCCTGCACGCCGGCCGCGCGGTGGCCGTCTACGGCTGCTTCGGCGCGCTGCACCTGTCGGGCCACGGCGTGCCG
>JANOIR010000553.1:0-5497 GCA_031407765.1 Vicinamibacteraceae bacterium | reverse complement strand
GAGGTCTGGCGCGAACCAGAGGGTCTTTGGAAACATCGGCGGCTCGAGATCGCCCAGCGCATACACGCTCCGTTCGATAGCGCGTCGGCAGCGTGGGGTCGAGCCGAGAGCTGTACTCGTGACTCCTTCGCCCCTCGTGGGCTTCGCCGGGTCTATGAGATCGGTTCTAGCGCGCGGCGATAGACAGTGGGGTCAGTCCGGACGCGTGGCGACCGCCTGGATTTCGCGGACGTTGACTGAGGCGGGCAGGGCCCGCCCGCCATCGTGCACGAAGTGCAGCGCGCCGTCTCGCCACTCGCGCAGCCGGTACAGCGCGCAGAAGTTGAAGTCCGGAGCCGCACCGCCCTGACCGCCGACCAGCTCGCCGCCGCGCCGCACGTTGTCCTGCATCCACGCCGGCACCAGCAGGTGATAAGGGTTGCGCTGAACCTCGCCGACATGGAAGGAGAGCGCGGTCATCATTTCCGCCACATCGTCGATGCTCGATTCCACCATGAGGTTCGGCGTCGCCATCGCACCCCAGAACTCGGTTTCGACGACGCGACAGGTGAAGGCCGGCGCCTGGCGCGCCAGGGCATCGACGAGCAGATGGTGAGTGCCGAGGTGTGAGCTGTTCCAGTCGGCGTCGTGCGGAAAGAAGATCGTCGCCGGCCGATGCTCGCCGAGGAGGCGGGCAATCACCTCGACCGACGCGGACCAGTGCGCAGGATCGGCGGCTCGCGTCCTCACGTTCACGTGTTCGAGCCCGCCCGGGACCGTCGCCACGAGATCGAAGCCGAGGTAGTCGCAGGCGGCCGTCAATTCGTCCCAGCGCGCGGCCTGGCGCGCCTTGTTGCTGCCCAGCGTGACCGCGACGTTGACGACGCGCAGTCCCGCCTCACGCTGGAGCCGCAGCGCCAGCCCGCCGATGATGCACTCGTCATCGGGATGCGGCGAGAAGATCAGCGCGCGCGGTGCATCCGCGGCGATCACCGGACGCGACGGCGGGGCGAAGCCGCCGAGCGGAAACTGCCGGCCTTGGCGCACGAGGCGCGCGAGCTCGGAGACAAAGTGATGGTAGGGCGTCATCGACACACCTATTGAGAGTTAGCTGGTTAGGGCCGGCAGACTCGCCGCGGCAATCGCCTGACCATGACGCTTCTCGTGCTCGTCCGGCACGTGAAACGCGATCTGCATCGCCAGATCCGGGAACTCGGCCTCGAGCACCTCGCGCGCGCCCCGGACGATGTCGTCACCGCCAGGGCCGGACGTGACGCGACCGAGCACGAGGACGTGCTGCAGATCGTAGAACCCGGCAAAGTGCGCGACACCGTAACCAAGATAGGTTCCGATCGTCTGATAGATGCGCTTTGCGCGCGGGTCGCCCGCGGCCATCAGGGACTGCACCAGTTTCAGCCGATCGGGCAGACCCATGCCGGACGGCGAGTCGATGCCGGCCACGGGCATCAGCCGGCCGACGCACTGCTGCGAGAAATACTGGGAGCCTACGCCGTAATCGCCCGACCACTCGTCGGTCGCCGCGCCAGGGTGATAGTCGATCGGCACGAACGCGAGCTCGTCCAGCCACGAGGTGATGTTGCCGTCGGCCGTGACGTAGCCGGCGGCGGTGCTGGTGCCAAGCGCGATGCCGAGAATGGCGCTGGCCCCGAGCGACATCGAGCCGGCGAGCGCGGTCACCTCGCCGTCGTTCACCACCTCGAACGGCACGTCACCCCAGGCTCGGCGCACCTCGAGGAACAGGTCCTTCACCCGCGCATCGAACAGGTTCTTCGGCACGCCGCGAAAGAGCGAGCCGGCCTTGACCCGGTTGTTGACGTACACGCCGGCGGCGCTGCCGCCGATGGCGTCGACGCGCGGGAGGTGCGCGGCGGCCTTCGCCAGCGAATCCATGATCCCGTCGACGTGGTACTGCGGATCTGGCTGGTGGTACGGGTCCCACACCGTCTCGTCGCTGAAAACCACCCGGCCGTCGATCACCGCGGCCACCTTTCGATCACTGCCGCCTAGGTCGAAGCCGATCCGGCAGCCCTCGAGATGGCGTCCGAGCGGTCGCGTCTCGGAGCGCTCCGCCGGCAGGTCGCGCGTGTGCACGACCTCGAGCGGATGATCGAACATCTGCTCGCACACGAGGGACGCGTCGAAGCGTCCCGTGGCGGTGTCACGGTAGTGCGCGGCGAGCTCGGCGACGAGCGTCGGCGGTCCATCGACGAACAGGCGCCAGCCGCCGCGCGACCACAGGAGGAACTTGACGAAGCGCTCCAGATGCGTGGCGTTGGCGGCGGCGCTCACATGCGCCGCCGGCAGCACCCGGGTGTCGAAGCGGAATGTCGAGCCGTCGGCTTGTTCGAGCGCCAGCCTGACCGTCACCGGATCGGGCGTGGCGGCGACGAGCGCGTCGAAGGCGCGCACCGCGAGCACGGCGGGACGAAAGGCCGGGTCGAGTGCAGGGGTGATGCGGGGCGCGATGAGCGGGAGCGAAGCCTGCGTGTCCATCCGAATGACGAATCCTGCCGGGGCGCGAAGCGAGGGAGCGCCGACCACCGAACCGACGCGGCGCCCGGGATCGCACCGACCGGCGGCACACGATATCATCGGCCCGACGATACGCGGAACCGTCGAATCGCGTATGCAGTCCGTGTGGTGTATCCCGCCTACGCAGGGCTACGGCTGCTGTCGTCGAGCCGCGACCTCCGCGGCGGTGATCAGGGGGTTCAACCGGCGCTGCTCTGGTCCGCCCTCACGCCGCCGCGCAGGCGAACCTGCGCCTCGCCGGACCGTCCGTCGACGGCATACCAGGCACTGCCGAGGAAGGCCGGGACCGGGTAGACGCCGACGAGATGGCGCGCCAGGTCGTGATTGCTCGATCTGTATGTTGCCGATGGTGCATTCTGGCGTCGTCACTACGATCGATGTCGTTGACATACGACAACTGTCGTAGTAACGTCGGCGCATGCCGATTCGCAAGACTCCAGCCGAGCAGCCCGCCCCGACCGAGGCCGAGCTCGGCGTCCTGCGCGTGCTGTGGGAGCGCGGCGCCAGCACCGTCCGCGAAGTGTTCGACGTGATCGCCGGCGGCAAGGACGTCGGCTACACGACCGTCCTCAAGCAGATGCAGGTGATGCACCAGAAGGGCCTGCTGAGGCGATCCGAACGCTTCCGTTCGCACGTCTACGAGCCGGCGGTCGATCGCAGCGTCACCCAGCGCCAGCTGGCGTCGTCGATCCTACGGCAGGCGTTCGACGGGTCGGCGCGGGGGCTGCTACAGAGCGCGCTCGCCGGCCGCAAGGTGGACGCCAAGGAGCTCGATGAGATTCGGAAGCTGCTCGACGACTACCAGCGGAGGCCGAAATGAGCCGCTGGCTCGACCCGGCCCCGTGGTGGTTGGTGCTCGCGGGCTGGAGCGTCATCGTCGCGTTGTGGCACACGAGTGTGGTGGCCCTGGGGCTGGCGACGTGGCGCTCGTGGCGCAGCAACGCCCCGTCCGGCACGCAGTACCGCGCCGCGGCGGGCGTGTTGATGCTCTCCGTCGTGCTCACCCTCGCCACGCCCGGGGTGCTGCTGATCCGCGCGCGCGCCGCGCCAGTACCCGTCATCGCGTCCATGGTCGGCGCGCCGCTGCCGTCAGCGCCCCCTGGCCCCGCGCGGATTTCGCGGCCGGTGCAGTGGCGCGCCAGCGCGCAAGGTCTCGCGTCGCTCGCGGCGCCCTGGATCGGCGCGGCGTGGTGCATCGGGTTCGCGATTGGTCTGCTTCGCTTCGTTGGCGGGTGGGGGCTGGCGCAGTGGATCCGTCGGCGCGCCTCCGATGTGCGATCGGCTCGCGTGACCGACGCGGCTGCGACTGTCAGCGGGCTCTGGGGGTTGCCGCCCGCCCCGCTGCTCTCGTCCGAGCACGTCGAGGCGCCGGTGGTCATCGGTGCGCGTTCACCGGCTGTCCTGCTGCCGATCGATCTGGAACAGCGCCTCGACTCGGACGCACTGCCGCCGCTGCTCGCCCACGAGTTCGCTCACGTCGATCGCCGCGACTATGCCGCCAACTTGCTGCAATCGCTGGCCGATGCGCTGCTGTTCTTCAGTCCCGGAGCGCGCTGGATCTCCGGCCGCATCCGGGAGGCGCGCGAGTACTGCTGCGACGACATCGTCGCCGCGCGCTGCGGGACCGGCGCCTACGTATCGGCGTTGACGATGCTCGCCGGGCTCGGCGTCGCGACGCGGGCCCGCCCCGCCGTCAGCGCGGCGGGGCCACGTCTGATCGTCCGGATCCACAGGCTGCTGAAGGGGGACGTGATGACTCCGTTCACGCGCTATCGCCTCACTGCACTTGCCGGTCTCGTTCTGCTGACTGCGGTTGCTGCGACTGGTGCCATGCCGCTCTCGGCCGCGGCCATTGCCGGTATCGGCGTCGCGCCTGCGCCCGCTCGCGCGTCGACCCGAGGTGCGGCAGGCGACATCCCGATGGGTTTCCTGGCCAGCCAGCCGGGCGCGGCTCTCAGGCTACGCGCCATGCGGCCGACCGACGCCGGGCTGTGCGGTGCCGCCGAGATCGAGAACCTGGCCAACGTGGCCATCACCGGGATCCGTTTCGTCGCGTTCCTCCATACGCCGGGCGCGGCGCCGTTCGGCGAGCGAAGCAACCTGGCCATCGGATCGGTCGCCACGTCGGACCTGCTGCCTGTCGACCTCCCGCCGTCGCAGATCGCCACACTCGACGTCGGGCTCGTGTCGGCCGACGAGGCCCGCGAGCGCCTGCGGACGCGCTTCGGGCAGATGATGTGCGGCGTCGCCGAGATCCGGTATGCCAATGGGGGACGCTGGGAGATGCCGCCGGCAACGATCTTCGGACCGGACCGCGCGGAGATTCCTCGCGCCCTGATCGGTCAGGCGCTGAATCCCGGAGAATCGTTCTGCCGGGACGAGGGCGGCGGCGAGTACTCGGAAGGCGCCGTCGTGCCGATTCGCTTGGAGCCGTTCCGCTTCACGCGCTGCGTCGCAGGATCCTGGATCGACTACGAGCTGAGTGCGCCCGGCGCCGGCAAGCCGTTCGTATGGCTGAACCTGGTGCTCGCGAACGGACGCCGGCCCGAACTGGGCGTCGAGCCCGGAGAGATGGCTCGACTCGAATACGACGGCGGCCGGTGGGGAATCCGGCCAACGATCGATCCAGCCGACGAGCGCCGCGTGCGCCTGGAGCTCTTCGACGTCAAGGCCGAGCCAGCGGTCCGCATCGCCGACGTCTGGACGAGCGCCGGTGACGCGCCCGTCAGCATTCCCGAAGTGTCGTTCACGGTGCGGGTACGCGCGACGCGCAACCCGTGACGCCGCGCTACTTGAAGCTGAGACCCGCGGACGCCAGGAACAGCCGCGACTTCGGCTGGAACGGCACCACGGTGCCCTCGGCCGCCTGTTCGGGGATGCGATAGAAGCGCAGGTCGAAGCTGAAGGCGACGTGCGGGCTCATGAACCACCGGGCACCGCCGCCGTAATGGATGCCCATCAGACG
>JANOIR010000481.1:0-5290 GCA_031407765.1 Vicinamibacteraceae bacterium | reverse complement strand
TCGCGGACGAAGACATACATCGTCACGCGGCGGAAAACCTCGATCAGGCCGATGCTCTCCTCTTTGGCCGGGTGACGTACGAAATGATGGAGGCAGCGTGGCGGCCGGCGGCGGGGACGGGAGCGAGGCCTGATTGGATGGAACCCTTCGCCCGGACCATCGACGCGGCAAAGAAGTACGTCGTGTCGAGCACCCTGGACCGGGTCGATTGGAACGCCGAACTCGTCCGCGGGGATCTCGGCAAGGCCGTTCAGCAGCTGAAGCGGGAGTCGGGCAAGGGATTGTTTGTGGGAGGCGTGAAGCTCCCGCAGGCCTTGGCGGAGCTGGGATTGATCGATGAGTACGAGTTCGTGGTGCAGCCCAGGCTGGCGGGCCACGGGCCGACGTTGTTCGCGGGGCTATCGAAGCGTATCGACTTGAAGCTCGTGAGCCGGCTGGAGTTCGGCTCGGGGGCAGTGGCGATGCGGTATGAGCCTCGGTTTACGACAGCGGGCTGAACTCGCCGGTGGCGATGTCGAGGCCGAGGACGCGGCCTTCCTCGATCACGTAGTACCAGCCGTGCAGGCACAAGTCGCCGCGCTCGACGCGGTCGCGGACCATCGGGAAGGTCAGGAGCCGCTCGACCTGCAGCGCGATCGAGCGCATCTCGGTCTGCCGCAGCGACTCGTCGGTCATCTCCGTCGACGTCATCGCCGGGCGGGCCAGCTCGAGCCACTTCGAGATGTGCGGGGCGTCCTCTCGCTGCGGGTTGAACAGCGCGCGGATGGCACCGCAGTGGCTGTGGCCGCAGATCACGATGTCCTTGACCTCGAGCACCACCGTCGCGAACTCGATGCCGGCCGAGACGCCGTGGAAGCCGCCACCGATCTCGAAGGGCGGCACCAGGTTGCCGACGTTGCGGACGACGAACAGGTCGCCGGGCAGCGTGCTGGTCAGCAGGTCGGGGACCACGCGGGAGTCGGCACAGCCGATGAACAGCGTGTTCGGGCTCTGGCCTTCCGCGACCAGGCGCTGGTAGTGCTCACGGAACTTCGGGAAGGATTCCCGGCGGAAACGCTGAAGACCTTCGACGAGTTGCTGCGACATGTCTGACGCATGGTAGCCCAGCGGGGAGACGCGGTAGCATCCCCTCCATGACAGCCGCCTCACTCCGCCTCGCTCTCGCCGGCGCCCTCGTCGCGACGCTGGCCACCGCCGGAATCGCCGCGATCGCCGCCCAGGCTCCGCCGCCGGCGGCCAAGGCCAAGCCCGTCCGCGCAGTCGTGACCTTGCCGAAGATGGATGGCGCCAACTTGAAGGTGCACACGCTCGAGGTCACATATCCGCCGGGCGCGACGTCGACGGCGCACCGGCATCCGTGCCCGGTCATCGGCTACGTGCTCAGCGGCACCATCCGGATGCAGGTGAGCGACCAGCCGGTCGCTGAGTACAAAGCTGGCGAGACCTTCGTCGAAATGCCGACTGACGTCCATCGCCTGGGGACCAACCCGAGCGCGGACACCCCGGCGGTGTTCCTGGTGACGTTCGTCTGCGACAAGGAGACGCCGCTCTCGGTGCCGGTGACCGACGCGCCGGCGAAGTGATTGCGCGCTGTTACGGTAGCTCCTTGACCGCGATCGTGCGCCAGCGCCAGAAGCCGCCCGGCACCCACCGCTTGGTGGTGTCGTTGCTGTAGTGCATCTGGATCGCCAGCATGCCGTCGGTGGCGCCGTCCTTGGCGTGGTTGGCGTTGTCGGTGAAGTCGGTGACCAGCTCGCCGTTGATCCACACGGTGATGTGCGGGACGTCGCCCTCGATGCGGGCCCGCACCGTGTTCCACTCCTCGCGCTTCCACGCCTTCTGCCAGGCATCGTTGCGCGTGCGGAATTCCTCGGCGCGGGCGGCACGCAGCTCGGGCGTCAGGTTCGCGGGCGGCGGCGGTCCGCCGACGCCAGTCAGACGCTCGCCATAGATACCGCCCATGCCGCCGCCGGGCAGGTAGTCGAGGGTCACCTGATAGGCCTCGCCGGCCTCCGAGGATCGCAGGAACAGGCCGCCGTCGCAGCCCCAGTCCGGCTTGATCTCGAGGAAGACCTCGACGTTCTTGTACTTCTTGTCGGTCAGCAGGATGCCGCCCTTGCCGGGCGGATCCTGGGTGCCGACCAGGATTCCGTCGAGGACGCGGAACAACGGCATCGTGCCGTGATGGTTCGTCCGGCTCACGTGCCAGCCGATCGTGTCCTTGCCGTTGAAGATCTCGGTGAAGCCGTCGGGAATCGGCGCCTTCGGGGCGTTCGGCACCGGACCGGCGGGGGCCGGCGCCGTCGTCGGGATATCACGCTCCACGCCTTGTTGCGAGAAGACCTGACCTCCTGCCGCCGCCAGCGCCACCGCGCCAGCCAGAACGAACGTCGAGCCTCGAGCCATGGCGGTGCTCCTGGGAACGTCTGGCGGTCGTGGTCACGCCGGACGGCGCCACTATAATGCAGCCCACCGTGACCGCCCCGGTGACCTCGCGCCTGCGCCTCGACGCCATCGATCTCGTCCGCGGGATCGTGATGATCCTGATGGTCCTCGATCACACCCGCGACTTCGTCCATGCGGGCGGCATCGTCAGCGACCCGCTGAACCCGGCCACGACGACGATGCTGCTCTACGTGACCCGCTGGGTGACGCACCTCTGCGCCCCGACCTTCGCACTTCTGGCCGGCCTCGGGGTCGGCCTGCTCCGGCTCCGCGGGGCCACGGCGGGCGACGTATCGTGGTTCCTGTTCACCCGCGGCCTGTGGCTCGTCGTGCTCGAGCTGACGCTGTTCCGGCTCCTCGTCTGGTTCAACGTCGACTTCACGTTCCTGGCGTTCCTGCAGGTGATCTGGGCCATCGGCGCGTCGATGCTCGCGCTGAGCGCGCTCGTCCGCCTGCCCCTGGTCGCGCTCGCGGCAATCGCCGGCGTGATCCTGATCGGGCACAACGCGCTCGACGGCATAGGGGTGCCGTTCTGGTTTCCGGGGGGCGACACGCCAGCGCCCGGCGTCGGCGCCACGTTGTGGCTGCTGCTGCACCAGTCCGGCTTCTTCCAGATTGGCGGCCCGTCCGGCCCGGTGGTCCTGGTCCAATATCCGGTCCTGCCGTGGATCGGGCTCGTCACGGCTGGTTACGTGATGGCGGCGATCTATGCGTGGCCGGGCGAGCGCCGTCGCCGGGTGCTCGTGTTCTCGGCCCTGACGATGCTGGCGGCCTTCGTGGTGCTGCGGACCTTCAACATCTACGGCAACCCCACCGACTGGGCGCCGCAGCCGACCTACGTCCAGTCGGCGATGGCCTTCATGAACGTCCAGAAATACCCGCCATCGCTGTCTTATGTCCTGGTGACGCTGGTGCCGGCCCTGCTGGCCCTGGCGGCCCTCGACGGCCGGACGATCGCGGGCGGCGTCTGGGGCGCGATCGTGACCTTCGGGCGCGTGCCGTTCTTCTTCTACATCCTGCAATGGGTGACGGCCCACGTCTCGGGCATCATCGTCACCACCGCCCAGGGCAAGAGCATCGACGGGTACTTCAAGCACCTCCTCGACTTCTTCCAGCAGCCTCCCGACTTCGGCGGGCCGCTGTGGACGGTCTACGTCTGCTGGCTGGTCAGCCTGCTCGCGATGTATCCGCTGTGCCGCTGGTTCGCGGGCGTCAAGGCGCGCCGCCGAGAGTGGTGGCTCAGCTACCTGTGACGGCTCGCGGTCGGGCGGCGTGCTCGGCGCGCAGGCGCTCGACGCCGTCGCGCACGATCGCGATCGCCTGATCGATCTCCGCGGCGGTCGTGAAGCGCGACAACCCGAAGCGCAGCGTGCCGTGGGCCCGGCTGGCCGGGACGCCGAGCGCGCGCAGCACGTAGGACGGCTCGATGCTGCCGCTGGCACAGGCCGATCCGGCCGACACGGCCAGTCCGTCCAGCCGCGACGCCAGCGTCTCGTCGGTGCCGTCGATCGACACGTTGAGGTTGTGCGGCAGGCGCTGCTCGAGCGAGCCGTTGACGTGGACGCCGTCGATCGCCTCGCGCAGGCCCGCGAGCAGGCGATCCCGCATGCCGGCGAGGCGCGCGGCCTCGGGGGCCATGTCCGCCGCGGCCAGGGCGGAGGCCGCACCCAACGCCACGATCCCCGGCGCGTTCAGCGTGCCCGGGCGGAGACCTCGCTCGTGGCCGCCGCCGTCGAAGAGCGGGGCCAGGCGCACCACCGGCTGGCGGCTGCGCACGTAGAGCGCGCCGATGCCCTGCGGTCCGTGGATCTTGTGCGCCGATATCGACAGCAGGTCGATCGCCATCGCGTCGACGTCGATCGGGATGCGGCCGAAGGCCTGCGCCGCGTCGGTGTGGAAGAGCACGCCCCGGGCCCGCGTCAGCCGGCCGATCGCGGCGAGCGGCTGCAGCACGCCGATCTCGTTGTTGGCCGCCATCACGCTGACCAGGATCGTGCGCGGCTCGATCGCCGCCTCGAGCCCGGCGAGATCGATCAGGCCGTCGGCGCCGACCGGCAGCACCGTCACGCGCAGGCCACGGGCCTCGAGCCGGCGGCAGGTGTCGAGCACGGCGCGATGCTCGGTGGCGACGGTCACGACGTGATCGCCGCGGTCGCGCCCGCGCTCGACGGCGCCTTTGATGGCGAGGTTGTCGGCTTCGGTCGCACCGCTGGTGAAGACGATGTCCTTGTGCGACGCGCCGATGACCGCGGCGACCTGGCGGCGGGCCGCGTCGACGGCGTCCCGGGTGCGCCGGCCGGCGGCGTGATCGAGGCTGGAGGCGTTGCCGACCTGATCGCGCAGGAAGGGCAGCATGGCGTCGAGGACCCTGGGGTCGACCGGCGTGGTGGCGTGCGCGTCGAGGTAGATCATCGATCGCCGTCCCGGCCCAGCACGCGCTCTGCCGCCTGGATCGCCGCGACGGTGAAGATCAGCGGGTAGAGCGCCTCGCTGTACCACAGCCGGGCGAAGTAGAGGCCGATCGGCGCGGCGGGGAAGCGGCGGCCGTCGTCGGTCGCGGTCCGCAGCCAGGCCAGGCCGCGGCGGATAGGCACCATGTCCGCGGCGCGGTCCCGCTCGGCGTGCGCGGCGAGGGCCGCGACCGCCTGCGCCGTCTCCTCGATCGACGGCGGCAGCTCGGCGCCGGCGGCGTCGGTGGCGGCGACGCTTCCGCTCCAGCCGCCATCCGGGCGTTGCGCCGCGGCGAGCCAGCGGGCGGCGGCCTCGGCCATCGCCGCCGTGCCGGCGACGCCGGCGTCGGCGAGGGCGTCCAGCGCCGGCAGCACCTTGGCGGTGCCGTAGGTGA
>JANOIR010000455.1:0-4150 GCA_031407765.1 Vicinamibacteraceae bacterium | reverse complement strand
TACCGTGCCAGGCGCGGCCGTGAGGAACACGGCAGTCCCTTCAACGCGCACTGGCGGACTCACAAACACGGCCTCCAGAAAGCTGCTCAGATCGATGGCGTCGGCCCGCAGTTTTTCGTCCAGCAACGCGCAACATGGTCGGCGACGAGCCGTTCGCGGTGATCCTGGGCGACGACGTCATCGACGCCGACCCGCCGGCGCTCAAGCAGATGATGAACGTGTTCGACCTGGTGCAGGGGCCGGTGCTGGCGGTCGAGCGGGTGCCGCGGAGCGAGATCAGCTCCTACGGCGTCATCGACGCCGAGCCGCTCGGCAAGGACGTGATGGGCGGCCGCGTCTACAAGGTGAAGGACCTAGTGGAAAAGCCGCCGGTCGAGGAAGCGCCGTCCGATCTCGCCATCATCGGCCGCTACATCCTGACGCCGGACATCTTCGAGACGCTGGCCACGACCGAGCGGGACAAAAGCGGTGAGATCCAACTTACAAACGGGCTGCGCGCGCTGCTCAAGCGGCGGCCGATCTTCGCCTACGAGATCGACGGCGTCCGGCACGACACCGGCAACAAGCTGGGCTTCCTGAAGGCGATGGTCTACTTCGCGCTCAAGCGCCCGGAGCTCGCCGAGCCCTTCAAGGCCTACCTGTCGAAGCTGGGCTCGCCGGTCGGCGGGTAGCCGGCAGGCGACTCCGGCGGCGTTCGTCAGTCCTTCTTGGCGGGGGTCGTGGTCGACGCCGGGGTGGCCGGGCTCGAACTGGATGAGCCCGTCGAACCGGACGAACCCGACCCCGACGAACCCGACTTGTCGGACGAGCCCGACTTCTCGGACGAGCCTGACTTCTCGGACGACCCGGACGAGCCGTCGCTCGATGACGATGAGCCCTTCGACTCCCGGCCGGCGTCGGTCCCCGGCTTCCTGGCGTAGTCGTTGATGTAGAAGCCGGATCCCTTGAACTGGATGGCGGGCGAGGAAATCAGCTTGCGGACCGGGCCGCCGCAGGCCGGGCAGACCGTCAGAATTGCGTCCGAGAACTTCTGGATGATCTCGAAGCGGCGGCCGTTCTCGGCCTCGCATTCGTACTCGTAAAGGGGCATGGCGTTCGATCCATGCTACTCCAGAAGGGCGCCGGCCTCCGGCCCGAGGAGGGCCTCCCGCTGCTGCGGGTAGCGCATCCCGCCCAGGCCAAGGACGCTGTCGTGGAACGCCTTGAGCGAGAAGCGCTGTCCCTGCTGCGCCTTTACGTCCTGCCGCATTTTAAGCAGACTGAGCTTTCCGAGGGCGTACACCCCATATCCAGGATCGAACGTCCCGCGCTCGGCTTCTCTCCGGGCGCTTCCTTCCTCCAGAAAAGCCGCCTCCCGGAAGAACCGGACGCCCTGTTCGACGCTCCAGTCCTCGGTGTGGAGGCGAATGGCCACGATCAATCGAGCCAGCCTGACTAGCGTTTCTGCCAACTGACCTAGTTTGGTTGCCGGTCCATACATGTCGAACCCGGCTTCGATCGCCAGGTGCTCGGCATAGTGCGCCCAGCCTTCGACCACCGACATCGGCATCGTCATCAGGCTCTTGCGCAGCTTGGAGCCGATCTGCCGCAGGTGTTGGAAGTGCAGGTAATGCCCTGGGTAGACCTCGTGCATCGAGATTGCGCCGAGGGTCGGGCGGTTGAAATCGCGCAGGTGTTGCTCCTGCCGTTCGGCGCTCCAGCCCGCCTCGACGTCGGTCAGGTAGTAGTGCGCGCGGACGCCGCGGCCCTCGAACGGGCCCGGGCACCAGATGCTGGCGAAGGTCCAGCGGCAGAACGGCGGCGTTGGCGCGATCTGGATGGGGTCGTGGTCGGGCACCGACACGAAGCCCTCGCGTTCGACGAACGAGCGCAGCGCCGCGACCTGCTCGCGCGCCTCGGCGACGACCTTGCCCGCGGCGGGATGGTCGGCCTTGAGCGCCTGCCACGTCTCGGCCGGGTCACCGTCGCGGACCTTGCTGGCGGTGCGCCTGAAGGCGTCCTGCGTCTCGGCCAGCTCACGTTCGGCAATGTCGATCAGCTTGCCGAGCGGTACCTCGATTCCCTCGTCGAGGCGCAGCTTCTCGACGAACAGTTCGGGGCCGAGCCGGAAGGATCCCTTGGCCTTCGGCAGCGCGTCGGTCTCGAGCTCGGTGACGTAGGCGTCGATGGCGCGGAGCGCCTCGGTCGACGCGGTGTCGAGGTCCGACAGGACGGACACATCGTCGAGGTCCCACAACGCGCGCGGCATGTCGCGCTCGATGAACGCCACGAGCCCGCGCAGCGTCTCGATCGCCGTCTTGACGAACAGACCCGGCGGATCCTTGACGTTCTGGCGCGCCGCGTTGAGGAAGGGCGGCACCTGGCGCAGCTTCGAGACCAGTCGGCGACCACGCTCGGACGCCGGCGCGTAGTTCAGCACCACCTGGCTGGCGAGCGTCGTCGACAGCGTGTCGGCGTAGAACTGCGGGCTCCGCTCGTGCGAGCGGACACGGTCGAGCTCGAGCAGCCGGGCCTGCACATCGTGTTCGAGCGTCGACCGGTCGAGGCGATCGTCGAGGCTCAGGGCGTCGGGTCGGATGCTCGCCAGACGCCGGGCGAAGCCGCCGAGATCCCGCGCCTGTCGATCGAGCGCCGTGCGCGTGAAGTCCTCGACGTGGTCGTCGAAGGCGTGCACGCCGTCGAACGACGCCGCGGTCGGACGCAGCTCGTACAGGTAGCCGAGATAGTCGTCGATGAAATGCTGAACGGTTTCGAGCGAGTCCATGGCCGGGCGCGAATGGGATCTGGTCGAAGACCTGTGGGCCTGCCCTGGACGGTTGGACGGGGGGAGCGGTCTCACATCAAATGGTACAATAACGAAGGTCCTTCTTCGGCCGCAGTCGATCGCGACGCGCCACACTCGAGGTGTATGCCCCAGCCGCCGTCGCCCGGCACATTGTTCGTGGTGGCGACGCCGATCGGGAACCTCGAAGACATTACGCTCCGGGCCATCAGAGTGCTGCGCCAGGTCGCACTCATCGCCGCCGAGGACACGCGGCGCACGAGCCGGCTGCTCAATCATCTGGGCATCACCACCCGGGCCGTGAGCCTGCACGGGCACAACGAACACGAGCGCACGCCGGTCCTGGTCGACCGCCTCGTGGCAGGCGAGTCCATCGCACTGGTGACCGACGCGGGGACGCCGCTGCTGTCGGATCCAGGACGGCTGCTGACCGCGGCCGCCGTCGCCCGCGGCATCCGCGTCGAGCCGATTCCCGGGCCATCCGCAATCCTCGCGGCCCTCGCCGGAGCTGGCTTGCCGTGGACGGAGTTCGCATTTTTGGGCTTTGCACCCAACAAGCAGGCTGCGAGGCGCGCGTTTTATGCACGGGCGGATGCACTCGCCCTGCCTTTCGTGGTTTTCGAGGCCCCACACAGGCTTCGCGCCTCGCTGGACGACGCCGCCACGGTCCTCGCGCCGCGGCCACTCGTCGTCGCCAGAGAGCTGACCAAGGTGCACGAGGAGTTCATCCGCACGACGACCGCAGATGCTGGGGACGTTTTTAGGTCTCGTGAGGTAATTGGTGAGTTCACGCTGGTCTTCGCGGCCATGGAGGCCGTAGCCGAGGTGCGCGATCCGCTCCCGGACTCGATGATTTGGAGCGAGCTGGGGCGCCTCGCGGAGGCCGGACGGTCCCGACGCGAGGCCATCGCTGAGCTTGCGAGCCGAGAGGGCCGATCTTCGAAGGACATCTACGCCGCCGCCGAACGCGGCAAGGGCGGCGACCGCTAGCAGCCCGTGGTGAAAGTCCCGCGTGGCACCGAGACGGGCGAGGCGCCCGGCGATCAAGGCGCGAGGAGGGAGAATATCGGGAATATTCGACCGACGAGCAACGCTGAGCGCCGGGATGCATCGCCCGTCGAATGCCGTGCGACTTTCACCACGGGCTGCTAGTCCCCGCGCGTACCACCCGGACTGTTATCCTGCTTGATCAGCATGTCGACGACGCCGCTCCATTTCGTGATCCTGGCCGCCGGCAAGGGCACGCGGATGAAATCCGAGCTGCCCAAGGTGCTCCACGCCGTCGGCGGCGAGGCGATGATCGTCCGTATCCTCCGGACAGCCAGCCACTTCCAGCCGGTGACCTCGACGGTCGTGGTCGGCCACATG
>JANOIR010000441.1:0-23543 GCA_031407765.1 Vicinamibacteraceae bacterium | reverse complement strand
CTCACCGCGGTGAGCGACGGCAGCACCGTGTCGATGGCGGCGTCGAGATCGGGGCGCGGCTGATCGTCCTGCATCGCTCAATATCCCAGGCGGGTGAGCTTCACCCGCAGTTGCCGGCGCGCGTCCGAGACGCGCCATTTCACGGTGCCGACTGGCGTCGCCAGCATCGCCGCGACGTCGTCGTAGCTGTAGTCGCCCGAGCCGACCAGCAGCAGCGGATCGCGGAGCTTGGCCGGCAGCGCCTGGACCAGCCGGGCGATCGCGCGCTGCTGCTCGCCGTCGAGCGCGGCCCGCTCCGGGCTCGGCGTCGCCGCGGCGGCCACGAGCGCCAGCGGGGCGGCCGAGCCCATCCCCGCCGGTTCATCGCCGCCCGGGTCGAGCGCGACCAGCCGCTTCAGCCACCGCGTCACTCCGCGGCGGCGATCCGTGGCCTTGTGCCAGACGATGGCCAGGAGCCAGGTGCGGAACGCGGCGTCGCCGCGGAACCCGTCGAGCCGGTCCCGGGCGGCGATCCAGGCCTCCTGGACCGCGTCATCGGCCTCATCCGGCGTGCCCAGGGCTGTCACAGCGGCCCGGAGCGCGGCTCGATGGTGCCGCTCCACCAGGACCCCGAACGCGTCGGAATCGCCCTCCCGGGCGCGCTCGACCAGCTCGAGGTCCGTCACACAGTCCTTTGTCGTCCCCGGGTGGCCGGCGGTTGGGTTTTCTCCAGCAGGCCGGGCCGGGATCGGCTTTCCCATCTCTATCTACTGATTTTGCAAGGTACTATCCCCCCAATGCTTTCCGACGACCAGATCCTCGCCCGCATCCGCGAGGCGGTCCATCACCCGGCCACGATGGCCGAACTCGCCCAGCGCCTCGAGATTTCCCGCGAGGACCGGCCCGCCTTCCGGCGCCGCCTCAAGCACCTCGTTGCCGCCGGCTCCGTCATCGCCACCCGCGGCGGCCACTTCGGCCTCCCCGACCGCATGCACCTCGTGGTCGGGCGCATCGACATGAGCGCGCAGGGCTTCGGCTTCGTCCGGCCCGAGCGCCCCGTCGAAGGCGTCAGCGGCGACATCTACGTCGCCGGCAGCAACCTCCAGGAGGCGATGCAGGGCGACCGTGTCGTGGTCCGCCTCGAAGGCCTGATGCGGGTGCCCGAGCGCACCGATCGCAGCGGCCGGCCCAAGCGTGGGCCGTCGCGACCGCCGATGACGCGGACCGAAGGACGCGTCGTCCAGGTGCTCGAGCGTGCCTCGACCCAGGTCGTCGGTCGCTATGTGCTCGACAGCTCAGGCCTCGGCTACGTCGTGCCCTTCGACAAGAAGATCCTGGTCGACATCCAGGTCCAGCCGACCGAGACCAAGGGCGCGCAGCCGGGCGAGATGGTCACCGTCGCCATCACGCGCTGGCCGACGCCGACGCGAGGCCCGGCCGGCCGCATCGTCGAGGTCCTCGGCGACATCGACGCGCCCGGCGTCGACCTGCAGGTGATCATCCGCAAGTTCGGGATCAACGACACGCACGGCGACGCCGCGGTGGCGGAAGCGACGCGCCTCGGCTCGGTCGTCAAGCCGAAGGACATCGAGGGCCGCACCGATTTCCGCGCCGTGCCGACCGTCACCATCGACGGCGAAGACGCCCGCGACTTCGACGACGCGATCACCCTCGAGCGGCTGCCGAACGGGCACTACTGGCTGGGTGTGCACATCGCCGACGTCTCGCACTACGTGCGGGAGGGGAGTGCGCTCGACACCGATGCCTACGAGCGCGGCACCTCGGTCTACTTCCCCGAGCGCGCCGTGCACATGTTCCCGCACGAGCTCTCGACCGGGCTGTGCTCGCTCAACCCGCAGGTCGATCGCCTGGTGCAGTCGTGCCTGATGGAGGTCAACGCCCGCGGCGACGTGGTGCGCTACGAGCTGCACGACGGCGTCATCTACAGCGACGAGCGGATGACCTACGACGCGGTCAACGCCATCCTCACCGACAAGGATCCGGCGACGCGCGCTCGCTACGCCGCGCAGGTGCCGCTGTTCGAGCTGATGGGGGAGCTGTTCGAGGTGCTGAACGCGCGCCGCCGCCGGCGCGGCTCGATCGACTTCGATCTGCCCGAGAACGAGCTGGTGCTCGACGAGGGCGGCCGCGTCTCGGCGGTGCTCGCCTCGGAGCGCAACATCGCGCACCGGCTGATCGAGGAGTTCATGCTGCTCGCCAACGAGACGGTGGCGCAGCACCTCTCCGATCACAGGACGCCGTCGCTGTTCCGCATCCACGAGGCGCCGGACGTGGTGAAGGTCGAAGAGTTCGAGGAGTTCGTCTCCTCGCTGGGGCACTCACTGGCGACGCCGTCGCACAGCGTGCAGCCGAAGCACTTCCAGAAGCTGGTCAAGGCCATCGAAGGCACCCCGGAAGAGCGCGCCATCGCCATGCTGATGCTGCGGACGATGCAGAAGGCGCGCTACGACGTCTCCAACCTCGGGCACTTCGGCCTCGCCGCGAAGAGCTACTGCCACTTCACGTCACCGATCCGCCGCTATCCCGATCTGGTCGTCCATCGCTCGCTGCGCGCGCAGCGACAGCACCAGCTCACCGAGGAGCGCATGCGGGAGTGGGAGGAGGAGCTGCCCGAGGCGGCGCGCCACACCTCCGACCGCGAGCGCCGCGCCGACGAAGCCGAGCGCGAGATCGTCCAGTGGAAGAAGGTCCGCTTCATGGCCGACAAGGTCGGCGAGGAGTTCGAGGGCTACGTGATCGGCGTGGCGCCGTTCGGGCTCTTCGTCCAGCTCGTCGAGCATTTCGTCGACGGCCTGGTCCACATCTCCAGCATGGCCGACGACTACTACCGCTTCATCGACCGGCAGCACGTGCTGTTCGGGGAGAACACCGGAAAGAGCTATCGGCTGGGCGACAAGGTCGTGGCCCAGGTCACGCGCGTGGACATGGAGCGCCGACAGGTGGAGCTGGGGCTCGCCGACATCCTGGACGCCGTGCGGCAGTCCGAGCGCAACCGGGGACCCCGGAAGAGCACGGTGGTGTCGAAGGTGGAAGCGAGGAAGCGGGTCTCCCGGCCGGGACGCCGGGAGCGGGAGCAAGCCAGGCCGCCGAAGCGGCGGCGCTAGGCGTCCTTCTCTTCCTTGTCGCCCGAGCTGAGACCATTCTTGAAGTTGCGAATGCTCTGGCCCAGGCCCTTCCCCAACTGCGGCAGCCGGTTGGCGCCGAAGATCAGGATGACGATGGCGAGGATGACGAGAATCTCGGGCAAGCCAAGGCGGGGAATCATGTGCGCTCCTTCTATCGGCGACCTCTCATGGTATCACTGCGGTGACGGCGCAGCGTCGGGTTGGCCGCGAAACCGGACAGACATGTGCGGCGTCGTAAGGGATGCGGAAGGGTTGGCCGGGGTACTGGTTTTGCAGTTGAACCGACCCGATGGCCTCGTCCACAATGGGAGACGCTGCCGACTCGGGTCGCGCCATGTCCTTCGAAACACCCTCGCGCTCGACCCGGCCGCCTTCGGCGGGTCCGCCCGATTCCGCGCCTCCGGCAGCGCGCGGTGGTAACGCCGTGGGGGTGAGTGCCTCCGGCTACACACTGCTGCACCTCGACGACGCGACGGCCGACGGAACCGTTTTCGGCGAGCGTAAGGGCCGTTTCGGCGGCGCGCTTGGCACCTCGGTCGGCTCGCACGCCCTCCTCATCCTCCTGTTCTGGGGCCTCACCCTGCTGCCGGTGCCCGCTCCGCCGCCCATCGAGGAGAAGCCGTTCGACCCGACCGATCTGGTCTATGCCAACGTGGTGCCCGGCCCGGGCGGCGGCGGTGGCGGCGGCGGCAACCAGATGAAGGAGCCGCCGGCGAAGGTCCAGACCAAGCCGCAGGACAAGATCGCGGTGCCGATCGTCAAGCCGCCGCCACAGACTCCGCCGAGGGAAATCCCGAAGCAGGCGCCCGAAGCGCTGGTGGCCATGAACATCCCGGTCCGGCCGATGGATGCCGGGCAGGTGCCGCAGGTCGGCACGCTCGACGCGCCGGCAGCGCCGCCGACGGCGTCGCAGGGGGCCGGCACAGGCGGCGGGACGGGCACCGGCGGGGGCACCGGCAGCGGCCCTGGCCAGGGATCCGGCCTAGGCCCGGGTCACGGCGGCGGCATGGGCGGCGGCGCCTACAACATCGGCAACGGTGTCAGCTCGCCAGCCATCCTCCACCAGACGACCCCGCAGTACACGGCCGAGGCGATGCGCGCCAAGATCCAGGGCACGGCGACGCTGAGCGGCATCGTCGCCGTTGACGGCACGCTCCAGGAGATCCGCGTCTCGCGCTCGCTCGACGGCACGTTCGGCCTCGACCAGGAAGCGATCAAGTGTGTCCGCCAGTGGCGCTTCCGCCCGGGCACCAAGGACGGCCGCCCGGTGCCGGTCTACGTGATCATCGAAGTCGCCTTCAACCTCCGCTGATCGCCCGCGCCCAAGCGCGCACTCGAGATACAGCCCACGAAGCCCGGCAGGGGACCACCCGCCGGGCTTTGCTATGGTGGCGACACTCTTCGTGGCGAGACGCCTCAGGGGGCGCGCCGAAGGGGAAGCCCTCCTGACGTGCGGGCTGCTGTTCGCCGCGCTGGGCGCGCGGCGGCGCCCGCACGCGGGCCGCGGAGAAGCCAGCGTACGCAGGAACGCCCGGCGGGGGAGACCCTCGCCGGGCGTTCTGTCGTTCACGATGCGGCCGAGCGCGGCCGCGAGGCGGATGTCAGTACATCCCGCCCATGCCGCCGGGGCCGCCCTGGCCGCCAGCGGGCGCCGCCGACTTCTCCTCCGGAATGTCGCACACGAGCGCTTCCGTCGTCAGGAGCAGCGAGGCGATCGACGAGGCGTTCTGGAGCGCCGTGCGCACGACCTTGGTCGGGTCGATGACGCCGGCGGCGACCAGGTTCTCGAACGTCTCGGTCGCGGCGTTGTAGCCGAACTCGACGTCCTTCGAATCCTTGACCTGCTGGACGACGATCGAGCCTTCCTTGCCGGCGTTCTGCGTGATCCAGCGCAGCGGCTCCTCGATGGCGCGCTTGATGATGTTCACGCCGACCTGCTGATCCGCCGACGCCAGCTTGAGGCTATCGAGCACCCTGGCTGCGCGAATCAGGGCGACACCGCCGCCGGGCACGATGCCCTCTTCGACGGCCGCCTTGGTCGCGTGCATCGCGTCCTCGACGCGCGCCTTCTTCTCCTTCATCTCGGTCTCGGTCGCTGCACCGACCTTGATGATGGCCACGCCGCCAACCAGCTTCGCCAGCCGCTCCTGCAGCTTCTCGCGGTCGTAGTCCGAGGTCGTCTCCTCGATCTGCACGCGGATCTGCTTGACGCGGCCCTGGATCGCCTCGGTCTTGCCGGCGCCCTCGACGATCGTCGAGTTGTCCTTGTCGATCGTGACCTTCTTGGCCCGGCCGAGGTCCTCTACCTTGATGTTCTCGAGCTTGATGCCGAGGTCTTCCGTGATCGCGCGGCCGCCGGTCAGCGTGGCGATGTCCTCGAGCATGGCCTTGCGGCGGTCACCGAAGCCCGGGGCCTTGACGGCCGCGGCCTGCAGCGTGCCACGCAGCTTGTTGACCACGAGCGTGGCCAGGGCCTCGCCGTCGACGTCCTCGGCGATGATCAGGAGCGGACGACCGAGCCGCGCGACCTGCTCGAGCAGCGGCAGCAGATCCTTCATCGAGCTGATCTTCTTCTCGTGGATCAGGATGACCGGCGACTCGAGCACGACTTCCATGCGCTCGGGATCGGTCACGAAGTACGGCGAGAGGTAGCCGCGGTCGAACTGCATGCCCTCGACGACGTCGAGGCCGGTCTCGAGGGTCTTGGCCTCTTCGACCGTGATGACGCCGTCCTTGCCGACCTTCTCCATCGCTTCCGCGATGATCTTGCCGATGGTCGGGTCGCTGTTCGCCGAGATCGTGCCGACCTGGGCGATCATCTGACCGGTGACCGGCTTCGAGAACGTCTTGAGCTCGGCGATGATGGCCTCGACGGCCTTCTCGATGCCGCGCTTCAGCTCCATCGGGTTGGCGCCGGCGACGACGTTCTTCGCGCCTTCGCGGAAGATCGCCTGGGCCAGGACGGTCGCGGTCGTGGTGCCGTCACCGGCGATGTCCGAGGTCTTGCTCGCGACCTCGCGCACCATCTGCGCGCCCATGTTCTCGAGCGGATCCTTCAGCTCGATCTCCTTGGCGACGGTGACGCCGTCCTTGGTGATCGTGGGCGAACCGAACTTCTTGTCGAGGACGACGTTGCGTCCCTTGGGGCCGAGCGTGACCTTGACCGCATCGGCCAGGGCGTTCACGCCGCGGAGAATCGCTTGCCGCGAGTTCTCACCGTAGATAATCTGCTTTGCCATGTATTGAAACTCCTTCTGAGGCTGCTTACTTGGCCTCGAGCACGGCGAGCACTTCGTCCTCGCGCATGATGAGGTACTCCTCGCCGTCGATCTTGATGTCCTGCCCCGAGTACTTGCCGAAGAGGATGGTGTCCCCGGCCTTGACGTCCAGGGGCAGGACCTTGCCGTCGTCCTTCGCCTTGCCCTTGCCGGCGGCGATGACCTTGCCCTGCTGGGGCTTTTCCTTGGCAGTGTCGGGGATGATGATCCCGCCGACCCGCTGCTCTCCTTCTTCCAGACGCTGGACAATGATCCGGTCGTGGAGCGGTCTGACCTTCATGCGTGCAAACTCCGTATGCGTTGAGTGAAACGTGGATGACGGGCCGGCGGTGGACCGCAGTGGCGCGCCTGAAACTGGCACTCGCCGCCACTGTCTGTTAGCACTCACCCTGGCCGACTGCTAACCCTATCCACGTCGGCGGAGCGTGTCAAGCGGCGCCGGTAACATCCGCGCAAATTCTGCCTCTTCAGTGTCGGCCAGGCCGCGCGCTTGGCTGGGAGGAGACGATGCGGGCCGCGCACCACCTCGGCGCCGGACCGGTAACATCCCCGGCGCGTGCGCATCGTCCTCCTCATGACGAGACCCGCACTCAGCTGGACCGCCCCCCTCATCGCCCTCGCCGCCCTCGCCGCGAGTCGGCCCGCCGCGGCACAAACCTGCACGGCCACGATCACGGTCCGCAGCGCTGTCGACACGGCCGGCACCTGCCCGGGGCCGTCGTGCACGCTCCGGCAGGCCATCGTCGACGCCAACGCCAGCCCGGATTGCACCCGCATTGCCTTCGACTTCTCGCCAGCGCCCCAGGGCCTGATCGATCCGGTCACGCCGCTGCCGACGATCACCACGCCGGTCGAGATCGACGGGTGGACCCACCCCAACTCGGTGCGGTTCCCGGTCGACGGCGTCGACCCGGCGCCGGACATCCGGGTCCACGTGCGGGGCCAATTCAACAACATCGCGGGCTCCGGACTGCGCTTCCTCGATGCCGGCTACGGCCTGGTGCAGGGGCTCGACATCCGCGGGTTCACGACCGGCGCGGCGATTGAAGTGGTCGCGTCGACCAACGCCGATCAGAACATCACGATCCGCGAAAACGTGCTGGGCCGCCACTGGGCTGACGAGGACCTCCCGACCAACGGTCCCACCAACCGCGTCGGGGTGTCGGTCCAGGCGCGCGGCGTCCACATCGGTGGCGCACACCGGCCGGACGGCGATCCGCCGCCGCCGCCGGGCGTGTTGCCGCCGGACCGGCTCGATCAGTCGATGGGCAACTACCTCAGCGGCACCACCGGTCCGGGCGTGCACGTGACCACCAGTCCGTTCGGCATCCAGGGGCGAGCCCGCATCATCGGCAACCACTTCGGGGACTACGAGGGATCCGCGCTGCCGGTCGACCTCGGGCCCGAGGGGCGCACGCCGAACGATTCCGGGGATCCCGACGCCGGCCCCAACGATCTGCAGAACTACCCGGAGCTCACCTACGCGGCCATCCGCCTCAACCCGCTCAACGGCCAACCGCCCTGTGGCCCCGCCACCAACTATGCGAGCTGCGATGGCGTCCGCTTCACGGTCCGTCTGCGCGCCGCGCCGGCCGGCACCTATACCGCTGAGCTGCTGGCCAGAGGGATCGACCCTCAGAGTGGCAACGGCAACAACATGCGCTTTCTGCTCACCGGTACGCGGACGGTGATCGGCGGCGGCGACCTCGATTTCCACTTCGACCTGGACGACCGCTACGGCATCGTCGTGCCCGCGCTGGCCAACATCCGCATGGGTGGCACGGAGACCCTGGTCGTCCGTGCGCTCGTCTCGCAGGAGGATGGCGCGTCGTTCGCCGGGGCGACCTCCGAGATCTCGGACCTGCCTGGCATAGGCGGGCCGGTCGATCCGCCGCCGTCCTACGCCCGCTACTTCGCGGAAGGCGCGAGCGGCGCGTTCTTCGACACGACCTTCTCGTTGTCGAACTTCGGCGCAACGGCGGCGACGGCTACCCTGACGTTCCACACCGACAGCGGCCAGGTTCTCACCCGGCAGGTCGCGGTGCCGGCGGGCGGACGGCCGGTCACGGTGGAGGCCGACACGGTGGCCGGCCTGAACGGCGCGTCCTTCGGCACGACCATCACCGCCGCTCAGCTGCTCGTGGCCAGTCGAACGATGTCCTGGGATCAGACCGGCTACGGCACCCATGCCGACAACGGCGCGCCCAGCCCGCGGACGCGCTGGTTCCTGGCCGAGGGCGTGACCGGCGCGTTCGACACCTACGTGCTGGTCTACAACCCGACGCCCGATCCGGCCAGTCTGACGATCAGCTTCAACCGCATCGCTCCGAATCCACCGATCGTCCGCACCTACGCGCTGGCCGGGCTTCGGCGACTGACGATCCCGGTCGACGGGGTCGATCCGGCGCTCGCCGCGACCGACGTCGCCATCGATGTCACGTCGACGAACGGGACGCCGGTCGTCGTCGAACGGTCCGTCTACCTGTCGAGCCCGACCACCGTGTACGAGGCGGGCACCGCGTCGACCGCCGGCGGCGTCGGCACCCGCTGGTATTTCGGGGAGGGCGCGGCCACGGCGACGTTCGACACGTTCCTGCTGTTCTACAATCCGAACCTGGGGCCGGCAACGGTGGAGGTGCGCTACCTGCGCCGCCTCGGTACCCCGGTTGTCGCCAGCTACACCGTTGCCGCGCAGAGCCGGCTGTCGATCTGGACCGATCTCGTCGCCGGCCTTGCCAACCAGGACTTCGGGATGATCGTCACGTCGACCAACGACGTGCCGATCGCCGCCGAGCGCGCGGTGTGGGGCGGCGGGCAGGCCTTCATCGACGGCCATGCCTCGCTGGGGATGGCCACCCCGAGCATCCGTTGGGGTTTGAACGGCGGCGAGGTGGACCTGGCGGCCGCGGCGGACACCTACGTCCTCATCGTCAACCCGACGACCACCGACGCCTCGGCGCGGCTGACGCTGTTCTACGAGGACGGCACCGCGAGCGCGCCCGTGCTCGTACCGGTACCGGCGGAGCGTCGTGCCAACGCCAGTATCGCCGGCCTCGTGCCATCGGCCAGCGGACGGCGCTTCTCGATCCTCGTCGAGAGCGTCGGCGCGGGCACGCCCGCGCTGATCGTCGAGCGGTCGACGTACACGAGCCCAGGATCGCTCTGGCGGGCGAGCACGAACGAGCCGGGCACGCCGCTGCCGTGAGGTTCGGGCGAGAACAGAGTTGCCAACGTGGCGACCTCATTTCTCGCCCGAGCCCTTGGGCAAGTTTGACAGGAGCCCCCATCCGTCTCGACAATGCGCGCCATGCGACTCGCGCGGGCGCTCCTCGCAGCGGCGTTACTGGGCATGATCGCTGGGGCGGCGCACGGTGCCCAGACGGCGCCGGCGTCCGCGTCGATATCCGACGTCGAGACGCGGGTGAAGGCGCTCCAGACCGAGGCGACGGCGGCGATCCGGGCGGGGGACCCGGCGCGTGCCGTGACGCTGGCGCGCGAGGGGCGTGACCTCGCCGCCGGCGCCGGCCTGGTCAAGCGAGCAGCGGATCTCCGCGTCACGCTGGCCCGTGGCCTGGCCAACCTGGGCGAGCATACGCTCGCCCTGCAGGAGCTCGACGCGGCCGAGCGAGGTTACGCCTCGATAGGCAACGAGCCGAACCGCCTCGCAGCGATCGGCAACAAGGGGATCGTCCTGCGGCTGATGGGCGAGCTGGACGAAGCGCTGCGACTCCAACAGCAGGTGCTCGCGTACGCCGAACGCCGCCAGGACAGCGGCACTATCGCCTCGACCCTCAACAACATCGCCGCCATCGAAGACATGCGCGGGAACTATCGGGCGTCGGCGGCCGCCCTCGAGCGTGCGCTCACACTGGTGTCCGCCGACGAGAGGCGTATTCACCTGATCGGCAACCTGGGGATGACCTACAGCAACCTGGGCGAGCTCGACCTCGGCGCGCGCCGCATGTTGGAGGCCGCCGAGCTGGCGGCGCGCCTCACAGACCTGCCGACCGAGGTCATCTTCCGGCTGAACTACGGTTCCACGCTGAACGAGGGCCGGCGATGGGAGGAGGCGCTCGCCAGCCTCCGCGCAACGCTCTCGAAGCTCCCGCCGGACGGCGGATTTCGCGTCGCGGCCGGCATCCACAACGAGATCGGCCGGTCGCTGCTCGCGCTCGGGCGCGTCGGCGAAGCGGGCGCGGCGTACGAAGCGGGACTGGCGCGCGCCCGGTCCGGCTCGGAGCCGGAGCTGCTCGTGGCCGCGCTCACCGGCGTGGCGTCGGTGCGATCGACGCTGGGAGACCACGCCGCCGCCGAGCTGGCGGCGCGCGAAGCGCTCGCCGAAGCCGAGCGCGCCACGATCTCGAGGGGCCTCGTGTCGGCGCGCGAGACGCTCGGCAACGTCTTGCGTGCCGCCGGGCGACTGCCCGAGGCACGCGCCGCCTATGACGGCGCGATCGCCGAGATCGAGCGCGTGCGGACGCAGGCCACCAGCGACGACGCCGGCCGGCTCAGTTTCTTCGAAAGGCAGCTGTCACCGTACCACGGGATCATCGACCTGCTGGTGACGGAGCGCGCGTTCGCCGAGGCGTTCGGCTACATGGAGCGGGCGCGGAACCGCGTGCTGGTCGACGTGCTGCAGCATGGCCGCAGCGCGCTGCCAGGCGGACTGACCGCATCCCAGCGGGACGAGGAGCACCGCCTCGCAGCCGCTGTCGTCGCCACGGCCGCCCGGGCCGCTGCCGCGACCGTCGATGCGGAACGCACGCGTGCGGAGGACGCGGCGGGACAGGCGCGCGATGCCGCGCGCGCCTTCCGCCTGCGGATGCTCGCGAGCTATCCGCGCGCCCGCGTCGCGACAGGCGAGGTGCGCTTCGCCGGCCTCGACGCCGCCGCGCCGCTCGTTGCCGACGGCGCGACGCGCATCCTCGTCTACACCGTCAGCGAGGCGCGGACCTACCTGGCCGTGATCGGGCGCGGCGCCGACGGACCGGCGCTGCAGGTCGTGGCGCTCCCAATCGGCCGCGCGGCGCTGGCCGCGCGGGTGCAGGCCTTCCGCGCGCGGGTCGCGGCGCGCGACCTCGGCATCGCCGCCGATGCGCGGACGCTGTACGACCTGCTGGTTGCGCCCGCCGGCGATCTCGGTGACACGAGGCGTCTGCTCATCGCACCGGACGCGGGGCTGTGGGAGCTGCCGTTCCAGGCACTGGTGGGCGCCGACGGTCGCTACCTGCTGGAGCGCAGCGCGATCGCGTATGTGCCGTCGCTGACCGCGCTCACCACGGCGCGCCCGGCGCCACGGGTGCCATCGCGCGAGCTATTCGCCATCGGCAACCCGCTGCTGCGCGCCGGCGGGCCGCCGCCGCTCGTCGAGGCCGAGCGTCAGGTCGGCGCGATCGCGCACCGCTTTCCGGCCGACCGCCGCGACGTGCGCGTCGGCGCCGGGGCGACAGAAGCGGCGGTCAAGGCGGAGGCCGGCCGGTCGCGGATCGTCCACATCGCCGCCCACGGGATGCTGGACGCGGCGAGCCCCATGTACTCGGCGCTGCTGCTCGCCCCGGCATCCGCGGACGACGACGGCCGGTTCGAGGCACGCGAGCTGGTGGAGCTCGATCTCGGCGGCGCGCTCGTCGTCCTCAGCGCCTGCGAGACCGCCCGCGGCCGGGCCTCGGCGGGGGAGGGCCTCATCGGCCTCTCGTGGGCCGCCCTGGTGGCCGGGGCCCGTCGCGTCGTCGTCAGTCAATGGAAGGTGGACGCGGCGAGCACGACCGACCTGATGAGGGGCTTCTACCGCCATCTCGTCGGCCGCTCCGGCGCCGCGCCGCCCGACGAAGCCGAGGCACTGCGTCGCGCCGCGCTCGAGCTGTTCCGCACGCCGGCCCATCGCCATCCCTTCTACTGGGCTGCCTTCACCGTCGTCGGCGGGTGAGCCGCTGGTCGGCGGCGCGCTCTCACGCGCGCCGCAGGCGGCCTCTTGAGCGGGCGTCTGCTATTCGCCGACGCTCGGCGCGTCGGCGGCGCCGCCCGCGGCCGCGGCGGTAACATCACCGTCCTGTTCGCATCAGGTCACTCCAGACGCCGTATCGGGCCCATGTCGGGCCGGCGCGTCATGGAGGCAGCATGCGCGTCGGCACCTGGTTGGCGGTGGGGGTTTGGGGAGTGGCGGGCGTCCTGGACGCCGGCGGCGAGATCGGGTGCGCGGCGCCTGCATCGGTTCCTGCGGCCTCGGTGGCGGCCTCGGAGGCGACGCCGGTGCCGGAATCCGTGCGGCTGGCCACCGCGCGCCTGCGCGAGACGGCGCAGCCGGGGGCGAACGCGTCGCTGGTCATCGCCAACGACCGGTATCGCGCCGTCTTCTCCCGGGAGGGTCTCGCCTACACACCGCGCGTCGACGGCCGGCTGGAATCCCGCCTGGCGTGGACCTACCGCGCCCGCACCGTCGCGACCGACACCGCGACCCGCCGCCTCGACGCGGTGGCGCCGGCGGTCAGCGTCACCGGCGAGCACGTCGTCGACTTCATCCGGCCCGGCCTCGTGGAGCGCTACGAAGGCGAGGGGGCCGCGGTCGAGCAGATCTTCGTGCTCAGCGAGCGCCCGGCGGGCCGCGGCGACGTGCGGATCGAGGGCGACGTCACCTTCAATGGTCGGATGACCGCCGCGAACGGCGGGCTGCGGTTCGAGGCGGCCGGGCTGCCGGCCTTCAGCTACGCCGCCCCGATCGCCTTCGATGCCGACGAGAAGCGGATCCCGGTCCGCGTCGACGCCTCCGGGTCGACGCTCGCGCTCGTTCTCGATGGCGCCGCGCTCGACGGTGCCCGCTGGCCGGTGACCATCGATCCGCTGCTCGGCGTGACGCAGGTCGACGCCACCGGAAATTCGACGTCGGGCACCGACATCGCCTACAGCGCGCGCCGGGGTGAATTCCTCGTTGTCTACGACGCCAAGAACGCCCTTGACCCTGACTTGCGGGAGATCCGCCTGCGTCGCTACTACGAGGACGGCAATCCGGTCGGCTCTGCCGTCGTCCTCTCGACGGTTGCAGGGCAGGTCTACGATTACGGTCCGCGGATCGCCTGCGACGAGATCGTCGATCGCTGTCTCGTCGTCTGGCAGCGCGACACCGCTGTGTCGCGCGTCCGGGCCCAGCTGCTCACCAGCAACGGCGCCCTCGTGGGCGCCCAGTTCGCGCCCGGGCCATTCACGGTGAACAACTATCCCGCCCTGCAGGAACGCGGTCCGAAGGTCTTCGCCCGCCAGATGCGTCCGCACGCGGCCGCGGACGCCAGTTTTCTCGTGACCTGGAACGAATACAACGCCAGCAATGCCTACTACGCGCAGTTCGCGCGGGTATCGGGCACCGGCGTACCGCTCGGCGAGAGCCAGGCGAGCGCGTTCGACTATGCCTCGGTCGATGCGGCCTACGACCCGTTCGTGGATCGTTTCCTGGCGGTCTGGCGCGGGCCCGCTGGCGCCCTGGCGGCGCGCACGGTCAATCCCGCTAACGGCGCGACTGCCGCCGTCAGCGTCACCGACGAGGAGACTGGCGGCGCTCGGGTGACGTTCGATCTCGCCTCGCGCCGGTATCTCGTCGCCTGGCAGGAGCCGAATGCTTTCACAGCGCCGATCGGCCAGTTCATGACGAGCGGCACCATTCCGGTACCAGTCGGCGCGCCCGTCTGGCTGACGACGTGGGGCTCGACGTCGCAGGACGTGACGCTGCGCAGCGTGATCGCCCAGAACGGCACGATCGTCACGACCTACACTCGCTGGCTGGCCAGCACGGGGGAGTCACGGATGGCGCGAATCGCCAGCACCGGCGCCCTCCTGGAGGACACCATTCTCGAAGCTGGCGGCACTCCCGGGCTGGCGTTTTTCGGCCGAATGGCCGTGTCGGTGAGCGGCTATCTCGCGACCGTGGGCGACGATGATCAAACGGGCGTCGAATTGAACAACCGCGGACGCCGGGCGCCCGGCATGGTCCAGGGGGCCGCCCACGACTTCGACGGCGACGGCCTGGGCGACCTCTATATCTATCGGCCCTCGACCGGCCGGTTCTTCGTGCGCAAGTCGGCCAGCGCCCCGCCCTTCAATCTCGCGGCCTTCACGCTCGGCGCCGAGGCGCACCTGCCGGTGGTCCTCGACTGGGACGGCGACGCCCTCGCCGACATCGGCGTGTTCGACATTGCCAGCGGGCGATGGCGGATCCTGGTTTCGAGCACGGGACAGCAGGAGGTGTTCTCGCTTGGGCGCGGCGGCGACGTCCTGGTGCCGGGCAACTACGTCGGTGGCGTCGCGGACGAGGCCGCGGTCTGGCGTCCGTCGACGGGCGAGTGGTTCATCCGCGAGCGGAGCTCGGCGGCCGTCTTCACCGGCGTGCTCGGCGCACCCGGTGACCAGCCGGTGCCGGCCGACGACGACAATGACGGCCTGCGCGAACTGCGCGTGTTCCGGCCGAGCACCGGCGCCTGGCAGCGCGTCGAGCTGAACGGGACGGGCTTTCAGAGCGCGACGTTCGGCCAGGTCGGTGACACCGCCTTCGGCGGCAACTTCGTCGGCGGCGTGGAAACCGATCTCGCGACGTTCCGCGAGGGCTTCTGGCACATCCAGGACGGCGGGACCGCCGTCGTCACGACGCTCCCGGGCTCCACGCCGATTCCGGTCGTGCTCGACTGGGATGGCGACGGCCTCCTCGACGTCGGGACCTGGAACGAAGTGTCGGGCTCCTGGCAGCTGATTGCCTCGGGCCTGAGCATCAGCATCAACTTCGGCTTGACGGGGGACCTCCCGGCCGGCGGGCAATAGGAGAAGGTGACAGCGGTAGAATCGGTCCCGGGTGTCGGAAGACCGGGGACCGTCGCGAGAGCTCGATCCGCTGCTGGAGTCGTTCGTCGGCGCGCCGACGGCCCACGCCCCGCCTCCGGTGCTGGCTGCGGTCCTGGCCGAAGCGGCGGCGCCAGCCGTCCGCGCCGTCGTGCGGCAGCAGGTCACGAGCCGCGACGCCGGCGGGACGAGCGACCGCGAGGACGTCGAGCACACCGTGCTGGCGCGACTGACGCAGCAGTTGTGGCGGCAACGGCTTGGCGGCGACGATCCGATCGGGAACGTCGCTGCCTACGCGGCCCGGGCCGCGACCAACGCCTGCCACGAGCGGCTGCGGGCGCGGCGGCCGCAACGGGCGCGGCTGCAGGCGCAGCTGCGCTACGTGTTCCGCCATCACCCGACCCTCGCCTTGTGGGAACGGCGTGACGGAAGTGCCGTCTGTGGTCAGGCCGCCTGGCGGGATCGCGACGCCGAGCAGGTGCTGCCCTGGCCGGCAGCGGCGGAGTGGCGCGGACGCATCGCGGTGCCGCCCCTGCCAGGCGCCGAGGCGGTGCGCATCGTCCGCCTGGCCGAGGCGATCGTGGGGAGCCTGGGTGCCCCCGCGCGCCTGGAGGATGTCGTGACGCTCGCTGTCGACGCGCTCGGGATCGCGGACGATCCGGTGGAGCCGATGCTGACGCCGTCGGGGGAGATGGTCTCGCCGTTTTCGGGGTCGGGCATCGCCGCCGGTACCCAGCCGGCCGACGAGCAGCTCGACCAGCAGCGGTTCCTGGAGCGCGTCTGGACCGAGATCCAGGATCTGCCACTGCGCCAGCGGACGGCGCTCCTGCTCAACCTGACCGGGCCGTCGAGCCAGGACATGCTGTCGATGCTGCCAGCAACCGGCGTCGCGACCTGGGGCGAGATCGCGTCCTCGCTCGACATGGATGCCGACGGCCTGCGGGCGCTCGCGCCAGGACTGCCGCACGACGACCACACGATTGCCGGCCTGCTGCAGGTGACCCGGCGCCAGGTGATCAATCTGCGCAAGTGCGCCCGCGAGCGGCTGGCACGCCGGCTCGGGTTCGCCCGCGGTGGACGCGAAGGAGGCGGGCGATGACCGTGTCGCACGACGAGCTGCTGCGGACGCTGCGCGCCGACCTGCAGCGGGCCGCCGACGACGCGGAGCCGCTGCCCGACGAGCAGATCGAAGCCTACGTCGACGGCACGCTCGACGACGTCGATCGCGAGATCGTCGAAACGCGGCTCGCCGACGACGTCGCGCTGCGCGCCGATGTCGACGTCCTGCGCGCCCTGCGTGCGTCGCTTGCCACGGAGGCGGGGCAGGCCGCGGCGCCCGCCTCGTCGCACGTCGTCCCGTTCCCACCGACGCACGCCGCGGCCAAGACTGCCGGGCGGCTGCCGGTGCGGGCGCGCCGCCGATGGACGCTGCCGGTCGGGCTCGCCGCGGCCGCCTTGATTGCGGTCGCCGTCTGGCGGGCGGCACAGACGCGCCCGGACGGATCGCCGCAGGCACGGGGTGGCGCCGCGTCATCGTCTCCGGTCGCCGCGCCACCGAGCAATGCGACGTCAGGCGCGGCGCCGGCGCCAGCGCCGGCCGTCAGGATCGGCGATCGCGACCGCATCGTCGGCCTGACCGCCGACGGCCGCCTCTTCGGCGCTGATGGCGTCCCACCGGACGTCGCGGCGCGCCTGGTCGCGATGCTGCGCGATCGTCGCCTGCCGCCGTCTCACCTTCGGGCGAGCGTCGCCTCGGGTGCCGGCGTCCTGATGACGGCCGACAGGGCGGTGACCGCGTTTCGTCCACAGAACCCCGTCGCTACCGCGGTCCTGACGCCGAGGCCGATGCTGTACTGGACGGCTCTTCCCGGTGCGCGCGGCTACCGTGTGCGGATCGTCGACGATCGCCTGCAGCCGATCGCCGAGAGCCCGACGCTGACGGCACTGGCATGGCGGCCGCGGACGCCGCTGCCGGCGGGGCGGGTGCTGTCCTGGCAGGTCGAGGCGGACACGCCGGAGGGCCTGCGCACGACGCCCGCGCCGCCGCTGCCAGAGGCGCGCTTCGTGGTGCTGCCACCGGAGGAGGCCGCGCGCGCCGAGGCCGCGCTTCGCGCGATGCCCTCGGATCTCGCGGCGGTGGTCATCGCGGCCGAGGCTGGGCTCTACCAAGAGGCCGAAGTGGCGCTCATGATCCTCCACGAGGGCAATTCGAGCTCGCGTGTCATTGAAGCGCTGCAGCGCGATCTGGAAGTGCGGCGCCGCGGCCTGCGCTGAGCCGTTATGCGGATCGACTCCCGAGTCGATCGTCCGAGCCGGCTACGGCTTCTTGATCTTGTATTCGTCGATCTTGCGGCTGAGGGTGTTGCGGTGCATCCCGATCCGCTCGGCGGCGCGGCCGATGCTGCCGCCTTCCTCCTCGAGTGCGACGCTGATGAAGCGCGCCTCGAACTCGCGCGACGCGTCCTCGTAGAGGATGCCCTTGGCCACCATCTCGCGAACCAGGCCGTCGATCTGCTGCCGGATCGTCATGCCAGCTCCCGGCCGGTCAGGCGGCGATAGGCGTCGAGGTACTTCTCGCGCGTCCGCGCGACGACGTCGGCGGGCAGCGACGGCACCGGCGGCTGCTTGTTCCAGCGGATCGCCTCGAGGTGATCGCGCACGTACTGCTTGTCGAAGCTGGGCTGCGGGCCGCCGGGCGCATAGCCGTCAGCCGGCCAGAACCGCGACGAGTCCGGCGTCATCACCTCGTCGATCAGCAGGATCTCGTCGGCCTCGCCGTTGGTCGTCACGCCGAACTCGAACTTGGTGTCGGCGAGGATGATGCCGCGGCCCGCGGCATGCTCGGCGCCGCGGCGATACAGCGCGAGCGTCAGCGCCTTCAGCCGCGCCAGTGTCTCGGCGCCGACCAGCTCGGCGGCGCGCGCTTCGCTGATGTTCTCGTCGTGGCCGCTCTCGGCCTTGGTCGCCGGCGTGAAGATCGGCTCCGGCAGGCGATCGCTCTCGCGTAGGCCCGGCGGCAGCGCGATGCCACAGACCTGGCCGGTGGCGCGATAGTCCTTCCACCCCGAGCCGGACAGATAGCCGCGGGCGACGCACTCGATCGCGAAGGGCGTGGTGCGCCGCACCAGCATGGCGCGGCCGCGCAGCAGGTCGGCGTGCGGCGCGAGCGAGGCGGGGAAGCGAGCGACGTCGGCTGTCACCAGGTGGTGCGGCACCAGATCGGCGATGCGATCGAACCAGAACACGGACAGCTGCGTCAGCACACGGCCCTTGTCGGGGATGCCGCTGCCGAGCACGTAGTCGAACGCCGAGATGCGATCGGTGGCGACGATGAGCAGGTGCGCGTCGTCGACGGCGTAGACGTCACGGACCTTGCCGCGACGCAGCAGCGGCAGATCCGTGAGCGAGGAATCGATCAGAGGGGAGTGCGTGACCACAGCGGCTCGCGAGCCCGCCTAGGGTAGCCGAGGAGCCCCGACCGACGCCAGCACCTGGGCGGCACGCCACCTGGCGCGCTGCCACGAGCGGAGCCCGCTGTCAATCGAGCGACGATCGTGTCTGTCTCAGCGGACAGTAATGTCGCCGCGCGACGTGCGCAGCACGACCCGCGGGCCGCCGCCGCGCACGGTGCCGCTCGCGGTGGCGTCGTCGCCGTCGCGCCGTACCGTGATCAGCCCGTCGGGCGTCCGGATGTCGCCGTGCGTCGCGGTGAGGTCGAGCACTACGCCGCCCGCGGGCAGCGTCAGATCGATCGAGTCGTTTTCGGTCGTGGCGGAGATCGCGACCGCGGTGCCCGGGGTCAGCTTCAGCGTGGTGCGCTCGGTCTCGGCTTCGATCGGACCGCGGACGCCGCGGACGCGAAACTCTCCGCCGGAGCCGGTGAGGCGAAGTGGACCGGCGAGATCCTCGAGCTCGGCCTCGATGTCGCGCCCCTCGAGATGGGCCGGGCCGCCGATCCCGCGGGCGCGGAAGTCGCCCCGACGGGCCTCGGCCTCGAGCGAGCCGGCGACGTTGGCGATGCGGACCTGGCAGCGTTGCGTTTCGATTGCCACCGAACCGGCGTGATCGATGTCGAGCTCGCCGGGTCCGAGCTCGCCGGTGACCGCGCCGGCGATGGTCGCAAAGCGCATCCGGCCCGACGCCTTGGCCACGTTCACCGAGGCGACGTTGGTCACGTCGAGCTCGCCGCCGCCCAGGCGTACCTCGACGCCGAGCCGGGTGGGCACGCGCAGCGTCAGTTGGATCCGCGGGCGACGCGCGAATTCGTCGCGGTTGGGCATGGTCAGCGCCACCTTCATCACCGCGCCGTCGGTGGTGACGCCCACGGCGATCTGTTGCTCGAGGGCCTTGGCCATCGCCTCGTCGCCGCCGAAGACGACGCCCGACAGGTCGATGGCGATGGTGTCGCGGGGCTCGCCGACGACCGTGACCGAGGCGCGATCGAGCTCCACGGCGACCGTCTTGGCCGCCGCCGGCACCGGCAGCTCCTCCTTCCGCTCGAAGCGCTGCTCGATCCAGTTCTGCTGGACGTGGCTGCGGACGCGCGACCACCAGGCGGCAAAGCCCCCGCCGGTGTCGGCCGACGCTGGCATCGTCAGGCGATACACCAGCAGGCCGATCACGGCAAAACCGGAAATGAGGATTAACTCTCGCTTTCCCATAGACTTGGCGTGACCGTTATAGTAGAGTCCGCGGCTGCACGGACCTGATGCGAACCCACTTGAAGACCCTGGCCGTGGCCGGCCTGACGCTGGCGCTCCTCGGCTGGTTTCTTTGGGGTGTCGACGTGGCCAAGGTTGGGGCCGAGATTCGCGCCGCAAAGCCGTGGGCGCTGGCGCTGCTGCTGGGGGTCACCGGCCTCACCTACGTCCTTCGTGCGCTACGCTGGCAGTATCTGCTGGCACCGATCGGCCCGACCCGGTTCGGTATCGCGTTTCGTACGACGGTAATCGGCTTCGCGGCCAACACCCTGCTGCCGCTTCGCGCCGGCGAGTTTGTCCGCCCGTACTTGCTGGCGCGTAGCGAGTCTCTCAGCGTTCCGGCGACATTCACGACCATTATCCTCGAACGCCTGCTCGACTTCGTCACCGTATTGGCTCTCTTCGGGCTTTTCCTGGTCTTCTTCGATCCCGGACTCGAGCGCATCAACCCAGAGCAGTACTGGTTGGTGAAGGCCGGCGGACTGGGTGGGGCGGCCCTTGCTGCAGCGATCCTACTGGTGCTGTCACTCAACGCCTTCCGACCGGCCCTTACCCACCGCCTCGTCGACTTCGGCTTGCGCCCCTTGCCGGAGCGTTGGCGCGTTCGTTCATCCGGCCTGGTCTACGGCCTCCTCGACGGCCTGGCGGTCACCCGCGACCCGCTGCGGCTGGCTCAGTCGGTCGCGCTGTCGTTCCCGTTGTGGATCTCGATTGCGACCGGCATCTGGCTGGCGATGGTCGCCTTCCATATGACGATCCCATTCACCGGGTCGTTCCTCGTCATGGCGCTGCTGGTGGTCGGCGTGGCGGTGCCCACCCCTGGCGCGGTCGGCGGCTTCCACGAGGCGTTCCGGGTCGGGACGGCGGTATTCTACGGTGTGGACAACGACCGCGCGGTCGGCGCGGCGCTGGTTCTTCACGCGGCTTCGTTCGTGCCCGTGACGCTGCTCGGCGGAGTGTTCATGGTTCAGGACGGGCTCAACCTGTCGCGCGTCCGGCGGCTCGGCGACGAGGCGCGGGCCAGCGGCGCGGGCGACCTGTCCGCAGCGGCCGGCACCGGGCCCGGCGACCTGACTCCGGCGGCTGGGACCGGGGCCGGGAGTGACACCGGGAGCGGGACGGCGCGCCCATGAAGTGTCCCTTCTGTGGTCATCTCGGCGACAAGGTGGTCGACTCGCGGGAGAGCCGCGAAGGCGACGTCATCCGCCGGCGGCGCGAGTGCCTGGAGTGCGCGCGCCGCTTCACCAGCTACGAGCGGGTCGACGAGATCCCGTACATGGTGGTGAAGAAAGACGGCCGGCGGGAGCGGTTCGAGCGGCAGAAGCTGATCGCCGGCCTGCTCAAGGCCTGCGAGAAGCGACCGGTCAGCGTCGCCGCGCTCGAGGCGATCGCCGATCGGGTCGAGATGACGCTGCAGGATCGGCCGGAGAAGGAGATGTCGGTTGCCGACGTCGGCGCCTTCGTGATGCACGAGCTGAAGGGCCTGGACAAGGTCGCCTACGTCCGCTTCGCCTCGGTCTATCGTCATTTCCGCGACGTCGGCGAGTTCATGACCGAGCTGAGAGATCTGCTCGGAGCCAAGGAATGACCATCGGGCGCGCCGCGCTCGCGCGCCGAAGCCGGTCGCCAGACTGGCGAAGGCCGGCCCGGCTCGCAGGCCTGTTGTGGGGCCTGGCCGGCGGCCTCGCGCCCGGACACGCCCCAGGACAGGCCGCTGGACCCGGGGGCGCGACCGCGGCTGTGGCCGCCGAGGTCGACGAGGATGCCATCATCACGGTGGCGCCGCAGCCGCGCGGGGACACGATTCTGGTCTCGTTCTCGACCCCGCGCGCCGTCACGCCGGCGATCGAGCAGGCGATCGCGAGCGGTTTGCCGACCACGTTCACCTACGACGTCGAGCTGCGCCGCCCGTCGACCTTCTGGTTCGACAAGCTGGTCGACTCCGCCCGCATCGCCGTCACCGTCCGCTTCGATCCGCTGACCAGGCGCTACCACGTCGCGCTGATGCAGGACGGCCGCGTCGCCGAGGAGCGGACCACCGACCGCGTCGAGGACGTGCGGCAGTGGGTGTCGGTCTTCGAGCGGCTGCCGCTGTTCGCCACCCGCCAGCTGCAGGAGCAGACGACCTACGACGTGCGCGTGCGCGGCCGGACCTCGCCGCGCCACACCTGGTCGTTCTGGCCGTGGGCGCGTCCCTCGGCGCACGGCAGCGCCGGGTTCACCTTCGCCCCATGACCTCGGGACGCCTGCGGTGGCTCGCCCCTCGCCGGCCCCTGCGGGACAACCCCGTCCTGATCCTGCTCTGGATCGGCCTGCTGGTCGCGGCGCTGGCGGCGATGCTGTCGCTGGCGGCGCGATCGTCGCAGCTCTCGCTCGACTTTCTGAGCTCGGTCGTCCTCTACGCCGTTTCGGTCGCCGACCTGACCCTGATGCTGGCGCTGGTCTTCGTGCTGGCGCGCAACATCCTGAAGCTGGTGGTCGAGCGGCGCCGGGCCCTGCCGTTCGCCCGCTTCCGCGCCAAGCTGGTGGCGGCGCTGCTCGGGCTGACGCTGATTCCGGCGGTGCTGGTCCTGCTGGTCGGCAGCGAGCTGATCCGCAACGCCGCCAGCCGCTGGTTCTCGCCGCCGATCGACACGGTGATCAGCTCGGCGCGCGAGATCGCGAGCGCCTATTACGACGAGCGGACGCGAGCCGTCACCACGCACGCCAGCGCGCTGGCGCGGGCGCTCTCGACGGTGGACCTGGCCTCGAGCGACCTCACGACCATCCGCAGCATCCTCGGCAGCGAGCTGGGCCAGCGGCAGTTGAGCCTGGTCGAGGTTTACCGGGTCACCGGTCGCGAGACGCCGCCGGTGGCGGCGGTCGTCGAGGCGGCGGCGCCGAGCCTGCCACCAGGCTTCGCGCCGGCGTTCGTGCTGGCCTCCCGGACCGCGACGGGCGGCCAGAACTGGTCGCTCGAACAGCTGCCATCGGGCGGCCAGCTGCTGCGCGGCTCGGCGCCGATCCGGCCGTCGCCAGACGCCAAGCCGACTGGCGTCGTCATCGCCAGCGTCTACCTGACCGACGAGCTCGCGCGTCATTCGGCCCGCATCGTGGAGGCCTACGAGGACTACACCCAGCTCCACGCGCTGCGGCAGCCGCTCGAAGGCGTCTACCTCTCGTTCTTCCTCGGGCTGACGCTGTTGATCCTGATCGGCGCGACCTGGATGGGTCTGTTCCTGGCCAAGCGGATCACCCGGCCGGTGCAGCGGCTGGCCGCCGGCGCCCGCGAGATCGGCGCCGGGCACCTCGACCACCGCATCGAGCCGGACACCCACGACGAGTTCGGCGCCCTGGTCGACGCCTTCAACACGATGGCCGGCGAGCTGGCGTCGAGCCAGCAGCGGCTCGAGCGATCGCGCGTCGACCTCGAGCGCAAGAGCCTCGAGGCCGACGCCCGCCGCCGCTACCTCGAGACCATCCTCGAGCGCATCGCCACCGGCGTCGTCTGCTTCGATGCGCAAGGGAACGTCAGCGTGGTCAACCCGGTGGCGCGCCGCCTGCTGGCGCTCGACGCCGACGTCCTCGGCGCGCCTGCGTCGGTGGTGTTCGGCCGCGACGACCTGCGGCCGCTCGCCGCCTTT
>JANOIR010000367.1:0-5693 GCA_031407765.1 Vicinamibacteraceae bacterium | reverse complement strand
GCGCGTAGAACGTGGGCGAGGCGATCTTCACGGCGGAGTAGCCGACCAGGCCGGGCGCGTAGCCCATCAGCGCTGCGGCGATACCGACGGTGTCGGCCGCGTCGATTTGGCCGTACTCGATCAGGAGCTGGACAATCGGGCCGGCCAGCGCCATCAGGCCGAACGTCGCCGGCACGTTCAGCATCAGCATCATGCGCAGCGCCTGCGAGACGTCGTTGCGGACACCCTCGTGATCGTTGGCCGCGGCGTGTCGCGCGATGCCCGGAATCGCCGCGGTGGCGATCGACACGCCGAACAGCCCGATCGGGAGATACATCAGGCGAAAAGCGAACCCGAGGTAGGTGACGGCGCCTTCGCCCTCGCTGGTCGCGAGGTAGACGTTCACGAGCTGGTTGACCTGTGCCGCGGCCAGGCCGAGTGTGCCTGGGATCATCAGCCGCACGATCTCGCGGAAGCGTGGATCGCCGAACGCGAAGTGCGGCCGGAAGCGGAACCCGGCGCGGGCCAGGACCGGCCACTGCAGCGCGACCTGGGCGACGCCGCCGAGCAGCGTGCCGATGGCGAGGCCGACCATCGGGTCCCAGCCGAGCCCGGGCATGAACGGCACGACGAGGAACGCGCTGGCGATGCAGGCGACGTTGAACATCGCCGGTGCCAGCGCTGGGATGAAGAACGCGCGCAGCGAGTTCAGCATCCCCATGCAGGCGACCGCGACCGCGATCAGCACGAGGAACGGGAACATCACCTGCGTCAGCGTGGTGGTCAGCTCGAGCTTGCCCGGCGTGGCCGCGTACTCCGGTGCGATCCACGCGGTGAGCGGCGCGGCCAGCAGGATGCCGACCACGGTGATCACACTGGTGACGGTGATGAGTCCGGTGATGACGATCCGGCCGAGCTCCCAGGCCGCGTCCTTGCCCTTGGTGTGCACCTCGCGGGTGAAGGTCGGGACGAACGCCGCGCTCATCGCACCCTCGGCGAAGAGATCGCGCACGAGGTTGGGCAGCCGGAACGCCACGTTGTAGGCGTCCATCACGTGGCCGGCGCCGAAGGCGGTGAGGAAGACCCAGTCGCGCAGGAGGCCCAGCAGCCGGCTGGCCATCGTCGCGATCCCGACCAGCCCGGCCGATCGCGCGACCCCGGGCGTTGGCGCGCCCGGCCGAGCCGGTGCGGCCCCTTCCGGCGGAGCCATGCCCGAGTCACTCATCGGACATCAGGGTACAGCACTGCCGTGGATGGACCGCCCGTGCGTGTTTCTGAGGGAAACACGCACAAAAAAAACGGGCTCCGGATGGGGTCCGGAGCCCGAAGGAGGATGATGAGAGGCTCTTGTCGAACCTGTCACCTGCATAGACGACAGCCAGTGCCCAAAAGTTTGCAGGCGGCACTACCGAAGCCATCCGACCCACCTGTGCGCCGCGACCAGCAGGGCCCCGAGCAGGCCGGCGACGGCCGTGCTACGCCCGGCCACGCCGCGCGTCCACAGCCACGCCGCGCCGGCGGCGGCGAGCAAGGCGACGGCCGGCGTCACCGCGTAATAAACACGGCTGATGAATTCATCCGTATATCGCTCGAAGCGCGGCTCGACCGGCGCCAGGACCGACACCCCGGCGACGAGCGCGCACACCACGATCGACGCCAGCACCATGAGGGTCGCGCGGTCGCGGCTGGAGCGGATGAAGAGGCGAGCGGCCCCGACCAGCGCCAGGAGGAGGAGCGGCGCGCCATAGGCGGCGAGCCCGAGTCCGGCGGCGCGCCCAGCTCGCTGCGCCCGTGACGTCCCCGTGACGGCGACGCCTGTCGGCGCCGCGGCGGCCTCGGCGCTCGGCCGCTCGCCCCCGATCGCCGTCGGCGCAGCAGCCGCCGCCGCCGCCGACGGCTGGCTCGGTCCGGGCTGGCTCTGGCCGACGCGCTGCGCCGAGCGGAAGGCGTCGCCGAAGTGCCGGTAGTAGAGGCCGACAGCGAGGACGATCGCGATCAGCGCGGCGGCGAGGATCACCCAGCCGGCGCGACGGTCCTCGCCCTGGCCGCGCCACGCCAGCAGCACGGCACCGGCGCCGACCAGGCCGCCGAGGAGCGGGATGAGGCCGACGTGCGAGAGCAGGCCCAGCGCCAGCAGCGCGACCAGACCGACCGCCGGCAGCGGCCGGCGCCAGTCGAGCGGCCACGTCATCGCCGCCGCCAGCGCCATCGTCGCGATCGACTGCCCGAAGGCGTAGGTCTGGTTGGCGTTGCCGATGACGATGAAGGGCAGCGGCGCCAGCAGGTAGGCGGCGACGGCGGCGACGGCCGCGCCCGGGCGGTGCCACCGCCGCTCGACCAGCGGGTAGAGCATCAGCGCCGCCAGCACGTGCGCCACCGTCACCACCACGCGGAGGAGCAGGACGTGGTCGCGCGTGAGCCCGGCCCACGGCGAGGCGGTGACGTAGAGGCCGATGGCGTAGGGGAACGCCACGCCCGATGGCATCGGCTGGGTGAAGAAGTAGTGACCGGCCAGCACGTCGCCGAGGCGATGCGAGTGGAACATCGCATCGACGATGGCCTTGCCCGGATGGAGCAGGCCGTCGAGGCCGAGGACGAGCGCGATCGCCGCAATCGCGACCGCGGTCGCCGCCGTGCGCGAGAGCGGCCGGCGCCGCAGCAGCGCCGCGGCGCCGGCCAGTCCTGCCGCGGCGATCGCGACGGTCACGGCGATCTGCGGCACCACCGCGAGATAGTCCCGGCTGTACGGTGCCGGACCGGCGGCGAGCGCCACGCCCTGGGCGATGGCGAAGCCGAGCGCCAACCCGATCGTCCAGAGCAGCGGCACGCCGACCGCCGCGATCGATGCGGCGAGGATGCCGCCGGCGATGGCCGCGGCCACGAGGGCGCGGCGCGGCGGCGGGGGGAAACCTTCGGGAACGAGGCGGATCTCGTCGAGGATCAGGCCGAGCGTGCGGGCATCGTCGGGGCCGGGGACGAAGGTCGGCGCGACGTCGACGGTGATCCGCGTCGGACGCGTGCGGCCGTCGGCGGGCAGCACCGCTCGGAGGTCCTGCCACGGCCCGCCGATCGAGGCGGTGGCCCGCGTCGTGCCGTCCACGGCGATCGTCGCCGCCGGCAGTGGCAGCCCCGGACCGCGGCCGGCCTTGGCGCGCAGCACCAGCGTCCACGTCCGCGAGCGGTCGAGGCCGTCGAGGACGAGCGTGACGCGGGCGCCCGTCCACGCGAACGACAGGCCGCCGCGTTCGAACTCGGTTGGATGGAGGCCGCGGACCACCGCCTCCACCGGCGTGGTGTCGAGGGTGGCGACGAAGCCGGGCGCGCACGCGTAGGCGACAAACAGACAGGCCGCCCCGGCAACCCCTCCGATGATCGCGGCGATGATCGCGCGGATCAGCAGCGGTAGCGGCGGACGTGCGGCCGGAGCGCCACTCGTCGCGACTGCCGCCGTCGTCATGCGCGCGCTCCCGCGCCCAGCCGGACGCCGAGCGACGGCGCCAGCGCGGCGTAGAGCGCGAAGTACTGCGCCCGCACTGCCGCCGGCCGAAAGTGCCGCTCGAGGATGCTGGCGGTGGACACCAGCGTCCGACGCGGCGCGGCGAGGCGATCGCACAACGCGGCCGCGAGCCGCCCGCTGTCCTCGCGCGGCACGACCGCGACGTCCTCGCCGAAGAGCCCGTGCAGCTCGACGCCGCCTGGATGGTCCGCGCTCACGACCGGCGTGCCGCAGGCCAGCGCCTCGACGGCGACGGTGGGCAGCGCCTCGAGGAGCGACGGCAGCACGAAGACGTCGGCGGCGCGGTTGTAGTCGGCGACGATCTCGTTGTCGACGAGGCCGGCGAGGCGGACGTGCGCGGCGACGCCGAGCGCCGCCGCCTGCGCCTCGAGCTCGCCGCGGAGCGCGCCGGTGCCGCAGATCACGAGCTCGGTGTCGGGATGGGCGCGCAGCACCGCCGGCATCGCGTCGATCAGGTGGCGCTGCCCGGCCAGCGGATGCAGCCGCTTGACGTTGACCATCACGTGTCGCCGCGTCAGCCCGAGCCGCTGGCGAACCGCCGCACGCGCGGCGGCGTCGACCGGCGCGAAGCGCTGGACGACCGGCGGATAGGCGACGCTGAGGCCAGGCCGGGTCAGCCCCTGCGCGATCGCCTTGTCGTAGAGGCCGCGGCTGTAGAAGGTGACCGCCGAGGCGCCGCGATACATCGCCGTGAACAGATCGATCGGCCACTTGGCGCGGTAGTGCCAGATCTCGGTGCCGTAGAGCGTGAGCACCGTCGGGATCCCGCGCCGCCGGGCCAGGCGCGCCATCACCTCGGCGAGCAGGCCGTTGCTGTGCAGGTGGACCAGGGTCGCCCGTGCCAGGAGCGGCTCCGCTTCCCGGGCGATGCGTCGTGCCGACGCGAGCGAGGTCAGACGCAGCGCCTTCGCCAGCGCGCTGCCGTGCGACGGCGTCGACCACGTCACCGGTCCGGCCACGGTCGCAGGTGCCCCGGCCCGTGGCGGATGTGCCAGATAGGCCACCGCGATCCCGGCGTCCGCGGCCCACGCCCCCAGGTGCGCGGGCAGCAGCGCGTTGGCGGCCTGGTCGGGCGGAAGGTGGGGCGTGACGTGCAGGATCACGCGGCCGTCCCGACGTGCGCGTCGCGGAACTCGCGGAACGTCCTCGGCACCGCGGCGAGCTCCGTGGTCGCGAACGCCAGAAAACGGTCGAGCCGCTCGAAGAACGCGTCGAGCTCGCCCTGCGTCTTGTTGTACGGGCTGCCGCCGACGATCGCCTCGCTCGAATGGAAGATCAGGTTGAGCAGCGGGACGCCGTCGTCGGCGAGGCGCCTGGCCAGCGCGCACATGTCGTCGAGCGACGAGTAGGACGGCCGCAGCCATTGGACGCGCGCGACCCCGAGCTTCCGCAGCACGCGCTTGGTCAGGTACGGCTTCGGCGCGCGAGCCCAGGCCAACGCCAGCGCCCGCGGCATCCGCCGGTGCAGCGCGGTCGAGAGCGGCAGCTCGAGGACGCCACTCGATCCCGGACGCGTGGCGTGGTCGTAGGCCAGGTAGTAGGGCGCGAGCGGCGCGTCGGCGAAATCGGGGCCGCCTTTGTGCGCCTCGCAGAAGAGCGGGCTCACACTCGAGTCGACCAGGTAGCCGGCCTTTTCGAGCGACGACACGTGCGCGGCCGCGAACCCGAAGCGGCCCGATCGATAGGACACCGGCCGCGCGCCGACCGCGTCCTCGATGGCCTGCGTCAGCGCCTCGAGCTGTGCGTCGAAGCGCTCCGGCGTGAGGTCGAGGGCGTAGAGGTGCCGCTTCAGATCGTCCGGCGTCGCCGGCGGCGTCTCCCAGGCGTGGTGATGGGCGCCGATCTCACAGGTGTGCGACGCGTGCAGCGCGCGCAGCACGTCGGCCGATCGCGGCTCCTTGGCCACCGGCCAGGTCACCACGTAGGTCGGCCGGACGCCGTGGCGGCGGAAGCGCTCGTGCGCCCGAGTTGCGCGGCTACTACCTGGCGGGCGACGGCGCCGTGCGGGACGCGAAGACCAGCTACTTCCGCATCACGGGCCGCATCGACGACGTCCTGAACGTGTCGGGGCATCGCCTCGGCACGATGGAGATCGAGTCGGCGCTGGTGAGCTACACAGAGCTGGTGGCCGAGGCCGCCGTGGTCGGCCGGCCCGACGACACCACCGGCGAGGCGATCTGCGCTTTCGTGGTCTTGA
>JANOIR010000425.1:0-2650 GCA_031407765.1 Vicinamibacteraceae bacterium | reverse complement strand
CGCTGTGGGGCGGCTGCATGCTGCGCGTGCCGGAATCGCCGCTCGTCTACTTCGCCGGCGACAGCGGCTACGCGCCGTTCTTCTCGACAATCCGCGAGCGCGTCGGCGCGCCGGACATCGCGCTGCTCCCGATTGGCGCCTACGAACCCCGCTGGTTCATGCAGCCGTTCCACATGAACCCCGAGGAGGCGGTGCGCGCGCACCTCGAGGTCGGCGCCCGCCACTCCATCGCCACGCACCACAGCTGCTTCCGACTCGCCGACGATGGCTACGCGGAGCCGGCGCGTCTGCTCGCCGATGCGCGGGCGGCGGCCGGTGTCCCGCCGGATGATTTCAGGATCCTGGACGTCGGCGAGACGGCGGTGCTGGGAGCGTAAACGAGAACGCTGTCAGTTTCGGGCTGACTCTGGATACTCGACCACGAGCATCGTTCGGTGCTGACCCCGGTCAGCCACCTCCACGGACGTGGGTGCCATCACTGGCCGGCCGTTCAATTCAACCCAGACCCGGGCCGACCCGGGCGGCAGCACCAACTGATACGATCCCCAGTCGGCATCCGCCTCGATCCGTCGACCTCCCGACATGGCGACGACCACCAGTGGCGTTGACCGCGCCGGCGCCATCAACTGCAGACGCCCCTGCCAGAGACCTCGGCGGACCAGTTCGCCGAACACAAGACCCTGCAGACGACCTGCCTCGACCCCCTCGAGGAACTCGATGTCCGGGCGCGCGCGCGACAGCAGCCGCGTTCGGTGACATTTGTCCGTCTTGATACCTTGCGGCGTCACCCTGCCATAGACGAGCCAGGTCTCCCCTTTGCGAAACGGCAGGTCGCAACCGCCGCCGTCGCTGGTCATTTGGACTGAGGCGGTCGCCGACCCGCGAAACGCGCGAAGGACATCGACCGTCGCCCTCTCAGGCGTGCTTCCCGCGAAGACGGTGACGGAGCCGTCGCCGTTATCGCGCACGGGTGTCAAATCCTCGACTGCCGTCACTCGGCCCAGGAACAGCACATCCGCGGCCTCAATCGACTGGGCCAATGACGCGCCGCCGAGACAACTGCATGCTTCGGCGCTCGAGACACCAGCGAGAACGGTGACCATGACGACGAGTGCGCACGTGACGGCGGTCAGTCGCATGGAGCTATTGGACACCGGAGGGCTCACCGCGGATCACACTAGCCGCCCGCTTGGCACACGACGTCAGCGGAGAGTTTCTCTCGAATCAACTCGGGCCGAGCGCAGGTGGATACCTCGAACGTCGAAGCACAACCCGCGCCGCCGCAACTCCCGCGCTCGTAACGAAAGCGGCTCACGGCGCCCGCGGACGTACCGACCAGTCCGGTGATCACGACGGAATCGTCGCCATGCTGCGGTAGCAGGAAATGGAACGGCCGGCGGGATGCCTTGGCAGCCTCCGCACAGCCGAATGCCGCATCCACGTAAGCCGTCGAGCCGCCCCTCGGCCCATCGTTCACTTCGAGCCCGCAATCCAGAGCGCTCCCCCCAGTCAACGCGCGCAACCGGTTCTCGAGATCCGGCCACAGCGGGGACGAGCGCAGCCAGAGCTCGGGAACGGGCACGAAGCCCGATGCGTTCTCGTTTGCGCAGAGGACTGCGTACAAGCCACCATGATCCGATCGGGCCTTGGGTGACTCGCACACACCGGCCGACAGCGATGGGGTTCGCGGCGAGCAGCATCCCTCGTAGTAGTGGAACGCGCGGATGACTCCGTCGCCGCCCCCGAGGATGCCGGAGACGGACCATCCTTCGAAGGGCGGCTGCTCGAGCACGACCATGAACGGCCGCCGCGCGGTACTGGCGGCCTGCGCACAGGTGAACCACTGCGCGAGCGCGGACGGCGAAGCGGTCCATGCGCGCAGAACGACGCTGCCGCGAAGATCGCTGTTGCACTCGAGGGGGGCTGGACCCACCAGTGGACGCACTGCCTCAAGGAATCCACTCACGTTGGCCGGCAGCACCGGAGGAAGCGGCCCCACGTCCACGGCACAGCCACTGCACGTCACTGTCGCCACGAGCAGGAGTCCGCGCACGCGAATCATGTCTTCATTGGACACCGCTCATCGCTGCGCGGACGCACGGCGGCGGCGACTGGCATCAAGGGGTCTCGTCGGATGAGGTGAGGTGGGCTATCGCCTTGCGTACCGCGGCGACGAGACCGGCCACATACGCTGCGAAGCCGGGCCACACGAGCACGAACGCCCAGGGGGCGCTCAGCTGTTCCCATTGCTGTCGCGATGACTCCCAGGGGGTCCCGAAAATCAGAGTCGTCACGGCACCTCCGACGTGCGTCGCAAGGAGCACGATCGCCACGCCCGCTGATCGTCGGGCCAGTGCATACCCTATGCCGGCCCACATGACGGGCGCCAGCAATACGCCGAATCGCAAGAGACTCGAGACGGGCGCTGCTGCGAGTCCGAAGGGCAGGTACGATCCGTGGCCGGAGCCCGCCGCGACGAAGGCCCAGAACAGAAGACCGATGCCACAGGCCCCACCCGTGAGGGCTCCTCGAACGCCGTCGCTCACGCGGTCGCCAGCGGCAGCGCCGCAACGAACTTGATCTCCCGCACGTCGACCTTCCCCGCCTTCACGTCGAAGAACGGCTTGCCTCCGCGGACGCCGACGGTGCC
>JANOIR010000424.1:0-2927 GCA_031407765.1 Vicinamibacteraceae bacterium | reverse complement strand
AAGGTGACCGCCAGGCGGCCACCGACTGGCTCACGACCGCGCAGCCGGCGCTCGGCGGCGCCAAACCGCTCGATCTGGCCAGGACGGATGTCGGCGCCCGCGAGGTCGAGCGACTCATCCATCGGCTCGAGCACGGCGTCTTCTCGTAGTGACGACGGCCTGGCGCATCGTCAAGGCACGGCACGCGGCCAACGCCTTCGATGGCCAAGGGGCCAGCCTCGAAGGTGGCCGCTGGAATGCGCCCGGCTCACCGATGGTGTACACCGCCGGCAGTGCTGCGCTGGCCGCGCTTGAAATGCTGGTGCACCTCGGCAGGGGGGCCACGCTTCCGGCCTACGTGCTCATCGCCTGCTCGTTCGACGAGACGCTCGTGTCCCGGCTCGATCGATCGCGACTGCCCGCGCATTGGCGCTCATATCCGGCACCGCCCGAACTGCAGCTCCTCGGTGGCGAGTGGCTCAAGCGGGGCACGTCGCCGGTTCTCGAAGTGCCGAGCGCCGTCATTCCCAGCGAACCCAACTACCTGCTCAATCCTCGGCATCGAGACTTCGCCTCGGTCACGTTGTCGCCGCCAGCACCATTCGAGTTCGACTTGCGACTGCTGAGACTCTGAACGCGATTCCGTCAGTGAGCGCCGATGCCGAAAAACAATGGACATCGTCGTCGTGTGGGAAAACTTCCGCACGAAGCGTTCCTTTCAGTCCACACGAGTCGTTGAACCGTCCGGACAATCACGATCCGTCACCTTCTGATCCGGGCTTTTTGCCGTCTCTTAATCTGTTGGTTGAGGGTTCGACTCCCTCCCGGCTCACCACTATCTGCCTTTCCATCCATCAGTTAGAGCGACGGCCGCGGTGCGCCAACCAACAGAAACCCGGTCTGTTGGTTGAAGGTTCGATTTTCTGCCGCTTACGACTGCATCCGCTTGCTATCGAGCCGTTCCACGCACCCACTCGATTCACCTCCATGCGGCTCATCGGGCCCGATGTGGGAACCGTGTGGGAAGAAGTCGAGACGCCGCGAGTTCGAGCAGGCTCCACGCGCGCGAGCCGCAGGGGATCGGCCGCACGTATCGTGACGTTCGCGTGGCTGGGGGGCAGGTCAATCCAGGCGATGGGCTCCCCCACTTCGTTGCCGAAGACGTAGGTGTCCGCCCCGCGGACGGCGGTCGAGGTCCAGGCGCGGGATCACACCGGGCGGCTCGTCGCCGTCGCGCGGACCGCGGCGCCCGCCGCGACGTAGGGGAAGCCTTCCCGGCGCGTCCGACCCCCAACCGGCCACTGGCGTCTGAAGCACCATGAACTGCCGCGTCGGGCTGCTCGGGCTGGCTGGTGCCGTGGCCTTCGGCTGCGCGTCCGGACCCACCGCGCCGTCGCCTGCCTCCGCGGCGTGCACCCCGCAACCGGCCTCGGCGAACGCTGTATTGCCGATCTTCGGCCGGCCATTCGTCGGCGCGTTTCCGATCGGTAATTTCTTCGATCACGACAAGCCGATCGACGGCGAAGCCAACGGGTACGTCCTCACATTGTGCGGCGCGCGCGACGCGGGCCAGGTGGATGGCCACCCCGGTTACGACTGGCGGATGCCGGAGGGCACACCGCTGCTCGCCGTCGCCGACGCCGTCGTACTGACCGCCGGACTCGAGGCGCCGCATTACTGCCCGCAGTTGAATCGCACGGTGCAGGCGCTGTACGTCCAGTTGGTCCACACGGCGCCGACAGGCGGGCTCTACGTGAGCGTCTACGGCCATCTCTCACGTATCGACGTGCAGGCTGGCGTCCCGGTCAGCGAAGGCACGGTGATCGGGTTGTCCGGCAACACCGGATGCAGCGGCACACCTCATCTGCACTTCGGCGTCGCGCGGAACGTCGACGGCAACGTCGACGGCCGCTATGTCCTGATCGATCCCTTCGGGTGGCACGCTCCGACAGGGGATCCGTGGGAGATCGACCCGCGCGGCGCGGCCAGTGTGTGGCTCTGGAAAGACGGAGCGGCGCCATCTCTTCGATGATGGCGCCACACGTCATGCGCTCCGGTCTTCGACTCCCAGAAACTCGTCGGCAACCGCTGCGGCAACCGGACGGCGAAGATAGTCGTCCAGGGCCAGGGTCCGAACGGCGAACGGCTGTCGCGACGGGTCACCATCCTGTCGGAGACGTTCCTCGGTGGCGACCATACTGATGCGGCCCGGACCGCGGGCGACCCATTCGACAAGGACGGCCCCGCCCGTCCAGCCCAGGCCGAGTGATGCCGCGACAGCATTGAGGTCGAGGCTCACCGTGGCGTGGCGGACCAGGCGCCGCGGATCCGTCCGGTCGGAGAGCGTGCCGTCCTGCGCGAAGAGGGCGACCCGCACCCGGATCTCAGCCGCGTCGACGTTGTGCACGGCCAGGATGGGCGATCGTCGGCGACGCCCGGACTCGTCGTCGTTCTGGAACACCAAGTCGTCGTTGAGCGTGACGGTCAGGCCCGCGACGGGCGCGGTGTCGCCGTCCAGCCGACGCGCAGGAAACAGCGGTTGCCGCCCTCGATGCGCCGCGAGGTCTTCATGCGCCGAGCCAGCTGCGACTGCGATAGCCCTGGAGCCCCGCGCCTCGATCGAGACTAGAGCGAGGTCGAACTCTTCATCGATGGCGTCGTACGCTTTCTTGTAGGCGCTTCACGCCGCGCGCCGCAACGCCTCAACTTCGCGCAATCAGCCGTTCAGCTGGTTCCAACTCGCGAAAATGCGCGACCGTTGCAGCGCTTGTTCGAGCGCCCTGATGCGGGTATCCGGCTGGCGTTCTCTGCTGACACGCCATACGTACCCTGGCCGCTACCCGCGGCAATGGCGACGATGTTGGTCAGGCCCGTGACCTCCGCTGGTTTCCAACCCGTCGCCCGTGTGCCGACGCCCAACTCGCCCGCGCCGTTACTCCCCCACGACA
>JANOIR010000413.1:0-6922 GCA_031407765.1 Vicinamibacteraceae bacterium | reverse complement strand
CCTCGAGCGCCTGCCCGCGACGCTCGGGCCGTGGGGCACCGATCCCTACGCCACCCCGGCGGCGCCGCCCTGGTGGCCATCCGCCGATCAGCAGCTCAGTCGCCGGTATCGCGCCGGTGACGAGACGGTCGACCTGTTCGTCGGCTACTTCGAGCGACAGCGCCAGTCGCACGAGGTGATGACGTTCCGCTCCGCCGACCTGCACCGCGGCGCCGAGCGTATCACCGTGCCGGTCGCGGCCGGCGAGGCGCTGGCCGTCAACGTCACCACGGCGACGACCGGCCCCGACCCGCGCGTCACCCTGTTCTGGTACGAGATCGACGGCGCGTCCGAGACGCAGCCGCTGGCGGTGAAGCTGCGCACGTTGTGGCACGCCGTCGGTCGGCGCCGATCGAACGGCGCGGTCGTCAGCCTGTCGCGCGCCTGGCGCGTCGGCGTCCCCGAGGCCGATCAGATTCGCGCCCTCACCGATCTGGCGCCGCGCGTCCACGACGCCCTGGGCCGCTGCCTTCCGGGGCGTGCGGCACGCGAGGTGTCCGGCGCCGCCCGGCGGCTTTCCGTTCCTTCACCGACCGCTTCATGACGATCATTTCCGCTGACCGCACGCACGCGGACGCCTGGGACGCGTACGTCGCGACCTCGCCGCAGGCGTCGTTCTATCACCGCTACGGCTGGCGTCGGCTCAACGACGGCACGCTGGACCACCGCTCGTTCTACCTGGCCGCACTCGACGGATCGCGCATCGTCGGGATCTTCCCGTTCGTGCAGGTCAGGAGCAGGCTGTTCGGCAATCTCGGCTGCTCCATGCCGTTCGTCAACTACGGCGGCCCGTGTGCCGACACGCCGGAGATCGAGGCGCGCCTGCTCGATCGTGGCCGCGAGATCGCGACCGAGCTCGGGCTCGACTACCTGGAGATCCGCAGCCGCCGGCACCTCGGCGAGGCCCTGCCCTGCGCCACCCACAAGGTCAGCCTGACGCTGGCGCTGCCCAGCGACCCCGACGTGCTGTGGAAGTCGTTCAAGACCGGCCACCGCCAGGACATCCGCCGCGGCTACAAGAACGGCTTCGTCGCCCGCTTCGGCGGCGCCGATCTGCTCGAGCCGTTCTACGAGGTGCTGAGCGAGAGCTGGCGCAATCTCGGCACGCCGCTCTACAACCGCCACTACTTCCGGACGCTGGTCGAGACGTTCCCCGACTCGACGCGGGTGTGCGTCGTCTATGCCGGCGACGAGCCGGCCGCCGCCGCCTTCGACGGCATCCACGGCCAGACGATGGAGGGGATGTGGATGGGGACCAAGGCGAAGTATCGCCATCGCCTCATCAGCTACGTCCTCTACTGGGAGCTGATCAAGCACGCCGCGGAGCGAGGCTTCACCCGGTTCCATTTCGGCCGCTCGACCGCCGACTCCGGCAGCGAGACGTTCAAGAAGAAGTGGAACGCCTCGGTGGCGCAGCTCTACTGGCACTACCTGCTGCCCGAGGGCGCGTCGATGCCCGCGCTGAACGTCGACAACCCGCGCTACAAGATGGCCATCGACGTGTGGCGCCGCCTCCCCATCGGCGTGACGAACGTGATCGGTCCGTCGATCGCCCGCTGCATCCCATGACCTTCCGCTACATCGCGCCGGCGGGCGCGCCGATCGGCGCGCGGCACCTGGTTCGGTGGGCCGGCGCCATGACCGAGGGCGGCGACGCCTGTGGCAGGCTCGCCGCCGCGGTGGCGGCGCAGGTGGGGATCCGCCACGCCTGGACAACCTGCACCGGCCGGGCCGGACTCACCGTTCTCATGCGCGCGCTGCGGCGCCTCGGCCGGCCCGAGGCCGACGAGGTGATCGTCCCGGCCTACACCTGCTACTCGGTGCCAGCCTCGATCGTGCGGGCCGGGCTGCGGCCGCGCCTCGTCGACGTCGATCCGGAGACACTCGACTACGATCGCGCCGCGCTCGACGCCGCCGACACCGGGCGCGTGCTGGCCCTCGTCGCCACCAACCTGTACGGGATTCCCAACGACCTGCCGCACCTGGTCGCGTACGGCCGCAGCCGCGACCTGTTCGTGGTGGACGACGCCGCCCAGGCGCTCGGCGCAATCTCGAGCGGCCGCCCCGCCGGCACCTGGGGCGACGCCGGCCTCTACAGCCTCGACAAGGGCAAGAACGTGTCGGCCATCGACGGCGGCGTCATCGTCACCGGCAACGATCGCGTCGCCGATGCCCTTCGCCAGGAGGTCGCGACGCTGGATTCCCCCGGCCTCGGCCGCCGCGCCGAACACGTCGCCAAGGCGCTCGTCTACGCGACGCTGCTCAGGCCGCGCCTGTACTGGCTGCCGAACGCGCTGCCGCAGCTCGGCCTCGGCCGCACGGTCTACACCACCGAGTTCGCCATCGATGCGCAGGATCCGGGCCTCGCGGCCCTCGGCACGATCATGCTGCGCGAGCTGGAGGCGTTCACGACGGCGCGGCGTGACAACGCCGCACGGATCGTCGCCGCGCTCGGCGTGCCGTCGGGCCTGAATGCGGGCCTCAATGGGGGGCTGGGCGCGGGACTGAGCTGGGGCCTGAGCGTCCCGGCGGTGCCGGCGGGATCGACGCCGGCCTGGCTGCGGCTGCCGCTGCTGGTCGGCGTGCCCGGATGGCGGGAGCGCCTCGTCGCCGAACTGACCGCGGCCGGCATCGGCGCAACGACGTCGTACCCCGCCTCGCTCGCCGACGTGCCCGAGCTCCGCCCGTCGATCGCCGGCGACATCACGGCCTTCCCTGGCGCGCGGACGGTGGCCAGCCGCATCCTGACACTGCCGACGCATCCCTACGTCTCGGCGGCGGACATCCGGACGATGGCCGCCATCGTCCGCGGCGTCGTCGAGTCGAGCCCACTGCCGGCCGCGATAGGAGCCGCGACCCGGTGAGCGACCGCCCGCTGCGCGCCCGGATCACCGCCACCGTCAAGCGTGGGCTGGCGCAGGCGCTGTACGCCTCGGGGGTGCTCGCTCTGCTGACGCGGCGACGCCTGCGCGGCCGCGCCGTCGTCCTCACCTACCACCGTGTCCTCGCCGACGAGGACGTCGACCGGACCTGGTCGCATCCCGCGATCGTGGTCCGACGCCGAACCTTCGAGCAGCACCTGGCCGCGCTGCGCCGTCACTTCGACGTGCTCTCGCTCGGCGCGTTTGCCGAGCGGCTCGAGTCCGGCCAGCCTTTCGATCGCCCGTCGTGTCTGGTGACCTTCGACGACGGCTGGCTCGACACCTACGCCCAGGCGTGGCCGGCGCTGCGCGCCGGCGGCGTGCCGGCGACCGTCTTCCTGCCGGTCGACTTCATCGGCGCCGGCCGCATGTTCTGGCAGGAGCAGGGATCGGGCCTGCTCGCCGCGATCGCCGCCCGATCGCGGCAGGACTCGGCGTTTGCGGCACGTGCCCGCGCGGCACTGACGCCGCACGGCCTCGACGGGCTGCTGGGCCTCGACGGCGACGCGCTCCGCCAGGCCATCGTCGATGCCATGCAGAGGCGCAAGCTCGACGATCCGGGCCTCCAGCGCTCGCCGCTGCCGACGCTTTTGGAGCTGGCCGCCGCGTCCGGCCACGCCAGTGACGGCGTCGACGCGTTCATGACGTGGGCCCAGGTGCGGGAGATGGCGCAGGACGGCATCACATTCGGCGGCCACGGGGTGACGCATCGTCTGCTGACGACCCTGTCCGCGGCCGACGTCGAGGCCGAAGTGCGCGGATCGCGCGCCGCCCTCGATCGCGAGCTACCCGGCCACGCCATCGCCTTCTGCTATCCGAACGGCAACTGGAACGCAGCCATCGCCGACACCGTCCGGGCGCACGGCTTCCGTCTCGCGTTCTCGACCGAGCGCGGCCTGGCCGGGCCGGACAACAACCGCTTCGCGGTGCGCCGTGTCAACATGCACGAGGACGTGACGAGCAGCGTGCCGCTCTTCCTCGCCAGGCTCGCCGGAGTACTGTGACCATGGCCACCATCCTTCCAGACGTCCGGCCCGCGTCGCCGGCTGCCACGGTGGCGTCATCGCCGGCGACCGCCGCGGTGCCACAGGTCGCGGGGCTGTCGGCCGCATGCTTCGTCGGCTACCTGATGGTCCAGGGCATCGAGTACGGTGCGCTGGGGGTCCACCTGCCGGTGCTCAAGGTGATGCGGCTGACCACGCTGCTCTCCTATCTGCTGCTGTTCCTGGTCCTCGCCCGCTACAAGGGCCTGGTGTTCCAGTCGAAGCAGGCCAAGCTGTTCGCGACGTTCGTGGTGTTCACCTCCGCCAGCATCCTCTGGGCGGTGGTGCGCTCCTACGTGCCGCTCGCGGTCCGCTACCACGTCGACTACTTCGGCCTGTTCGTGATCACGGCGTTCATCATCGATTCCAAGGCCCGCGTCAACGCCTTGGCCGTCCTCTTCACCGCCATCCCCGTGCTGCTGGTCGCCACCAACACCAACATGCTCGGGCAGGACATCCGCTTCGGGTCGTTTGCTGCCGCGTACTTCATGAGCGACGGCAACGACTTCGGCTGGGGCCTGATGGTGATGTTGCCGTTCGCGATCTACCTGATGATCGGCAAGCGCAGCATCCTCACGCGGCTCTACGCGCTCGGCGGCTTCCTGGTCTCGCTCGTCGGCATCGTCGGCACGGGATCGCGCGGCGCGACGCTGGCGTTCGGCGCTGCGATGATCCTGTTCTGGTTCACCGTAGCCAAGCGCAAGCTGCTCTTCGTCGTCGCCGCCGCCGTGATGGTCATCGGCGTGCTGCTGCTCGCGCCGCCCTCCTACTTTCAGCGCATGAACACGATCCAGAACTACGAAGAGGACGAGTCGGCGCAGGGCCGCCTGCGCGCCTGGCGCGCGGCCCGCCAAATGGCGCTGGACTACCCGCTCGGCGTCGGGGCCAATAATTTCAACTCGGCCTACGGTCGCTTCTACATTCCGGCCGATCGCTCGGGCTGGGCGGCCAACCGGTGGATGTCGACACACAGCTGCTACTTCAAAGTGCTGGCGGAGTACGGCTACCCGGGGTTGACCCTCTTCCTCTCGATCATGGTCCTCTCGTTCCGCGATAACATCCTGTCGGCGCGGCGGCTGCGCCTGGGGGCTGGGGCCGCGGTGTTTGATCCGGAGTGGCCCCTGCTCCTGAACGTCGGGATCCTCGGCTACGCTGTCTGCGCGCTCTTCCTCGGCGGGATCACCTACCCCCACCTGTACATCCTCGCGGGCCTGACCGTCGCGGTGACGCGAATGTCGTCGCAGGCGGTGCCGGTGGTCGCCACGGCGCCGAGCGCGGACGCCACGCGCACGCCCGCGCCGCAGCGTCCGGCCAGCCGCCCCCGGGTCCTGGAGCCGCGTCCGACGCCCGGCGACGGCCGCTTCTTCTGACATGGTGCGGCTGGTGCTCGTGTGGACGTTCTGGGTATCGATGGCCGGCCTGGCGTACGCCTACGCCGGCTATCCCCTCTTGCTGCTGGCGCTGTCCCGGCAACGAGGCCGCCCGGACGGCACCGCGCCCTCGGAGCCAGCGGCATGGCCCTCCGTCGCCGTGCTGATCCCGGCGCACAACGAGCGGGCCAACATCGACGCCAAGCTGGCGAACACCAACGCCCTGACCTACCCGGGACGCTTGCGGGTGTCGTTCATCTCGGATGGGTCGACCGATGGCACCAACGAGCGGGTGCGTGCCGGAGCGGACAGCCGGACGACGCTGATCGAATTGACCGGCCGCGGCGGCAAGGCGGCGGCCCTCAACACCGCGCTGGCCGACACCCGCGAGGACATCGTGGTCTTCTCCGACGCCTCTATCATGCTGGCGCCCGATGCCATCGAGCGGATCGTGGCGCCCTTCGCCGACCCCAAGGTCGGCTGCGTCTCCGGCGAGGATCGCATTGCCGGCGGCGGCGGCGAAGGTCTCTACGGCCGCTACGAGCTGTATGTGCGGCGGCGTGAATCGGCGCTCGGCTCGATCGTCGGTGCCAGCGGATCGTTCTACGCCCAGCGCCGCGAGCTCTGCGAACCGTTCGTCCCCAACCTGGCGCCCGATTTCTGGTCGGTGCTGCGCGTCGTCGAGCGCGGCTACCGCGCCGTGTCCGAGCCGCTGGCCGTCGGCTCGATGACGCATGTGTCGAGCATGGCCGAGGAGTTCACGCGCAAGGTCCGCACCCTGTTGCGCGGCATGACGACGCTGGTCCGCTATGCGCACCTGATGAACCCGTTCGCCTACGGCTTCTTCGCCGTCCAGCTGCTCTCGCACAAGCTGGCCCGCTGGCTGGTGCCGTTCTTCCTCGTCGGCGCGCTCGGCGCCAGCGCGGCCCTGGCGTCCGTCTCGCCGTTTTTCGCGGTGATTCTCGCAGCGCAGCTGATCCTCTATGGCTTGGCCATCGCCGCGCACGTCGGCGTGCCAGCCGTCTCGGGATGGCGCCTGTCGCGCGTCTCGTACTACTTCACCGCCGTCAACGTCGCGACGCTGGTGGCCTGGATCAAGTACTTGAGCGGCATCCGCCAGGAAGTCTGGACGCCTTCCCAGCGCTGACGCCCGTCACAGCGCGCTTCCGTATGTCCCCTCCCAGATCGATGTCTCACCCAGCACGCGTCGTCTATGTGGAGGGCAACACCGACGGCACCATCGGCGGGTCCTACTTCAGCCTGCTGTTCCTGGTGCAGGGCCTCGACCGCACCCGGTACGAGCCGATCGTCGTCTTCCAACGTGAGCATGCCTTGTGGAGCCGCTTCGAGCAGACGGCGACCGTGCGGCTCGAGCCCAAGCCGCAGCCGTTTCGCTTCGCCGCGCGTGCCCGGACCGCGGCGACGGCGGTTCGCTGGCTGGCGGCGCCCCTGGGGCTGCTCCAGAGCGCGTTGAACATCCTGCTGTTCCTGGCGACGGCGGTCCGCTACGCGCGGCTGCTGCGGCGGGAGCGGGCCGACCTGCTGCATC
>JANOIR010000400.1:0-3400 GCA_031407765.1 Vicinamibacteraceae bacterium | reverse complement strand
GCCGTGATCGTCTGCACGCCGCTCGGGGAGGAACTGCGGGCGCTGGCGCCACGGATCGCCAGTCGCCGGGCGGGGCATGCATTTCTCGGCTATCTGCGCGCGCAGAAGCAGCGCCTGCTTGGCGAGCGGGGCCAGATGCGGGTGCGGCGGCCGGAGCTGATCGCCCGCGACGGCTACGACTCGAAGTACGCGATGCACCTGTGCCGGCTCGGCTACCAGGGCCTCCAGTTCGTGCAGACCGGGCGGCTGACGCTGCCGATGTCCGAGCCTGCGCGAAGCTGGCTCTACGCGTTGCGGCAGGGCGGGATTCCGATGCCGGAGATGCTGGCCCGTGCGACCGAGATCGAGGAGGCGCTGCGGGCGGCCATCGATACGTCTCCGCTGCCCGAAGAACCCGACGAGGCCGCGGTCGAGGCCTGGATGCTGCGCACCTACCGCCGCGTCTGGGCCGAGGACGACCGGCGCTGAGGCCGGCTGGGATCGGTTGCGCCCCGCCTGCCGGTTCGGCTACGATCGTCGGTCTGCACCTCGCGTGCGCGCTTGGCTCAGTGGTAGAGCATCGCCTTCACACGGCGGGGGTCCCAGGTTCGAATCCTGGAGCGCGCACCACTAAATCCTCGGTTCACTACTGTTAGCGGCACGCTGAAGGCCCGGCTTCGCGCCGGCGGCGGTCGAGGGTGCATCTGGGTTGGAGTGGTCCCTTTCCAACCTGCCGCTCATCAGAAGCTCGGCATCGCGCTGGACACTCTTCATCTTGAGCCTCTGAACGGCCTGCGGCACCCCGCTGAGGGCGAGACATGTGGCTGGTACATCCAGCCGCTCCACGTAGCGCATCTGTCTGAGCGCTGCCCTCGTGCGCTCCAGTACCTGGCGCTGCCGCCAGGCTGGCGATGTCTCGACGCTCCAGGCCAAGAGGACGTGTGGTACGAGGATGACTATCACAGCCGCCCCCTCGCCCGCAACGCGCTCACCGGGGGTTAAGCTCGCGTATGGACATCGGCATGAACACTCGCAGACCGCTCATTGACGCGAGAACGCCGCTCGGATCGCCAGAGGCCGCGCCGCGGGCGGCCGGCATCGATGCAGGAGGACCGTCGGCGTGATCGCTCGCGCTCGCCGCATCGCGGACAACCCGCGCTTTCAGCACTTCATCCTCGGCGTCATTCTCGTTGCCGCGATCATCGTGGGCGTCGAGACGTCCGCGACGCTCACCGCCCGCTACGGCGCGGTCATCGTCGCGCTCGAGGTCCTGATCCAGACGATTTTCGTCGTGGAGATCGTCATTCGCCTCCTCGCGTACTGGCCGCGGCCCATGGCGTTCTTCGCGAACGGCTGGAACGTGTTCGATTTCAGCGTCGTCGCCGCATCGCTGCTGCCGCAGGCCGGTGCGTTCGCCATGGTCGCCCGCCTGGCGCGCTTGATGCGGGTCACGCGGCTCGTCTCGGCGTTTCCGGAACTACGGTTGATCATCGGCACGATGGTCCGGTCCATCCCGTCGATGGGACACGTCATCGCGCTGTTGGCCCTTCTCCTGTACGTGTACGCCGTCCTCGGCTTTCATTTCTTCCGCGACGCCGACGCGGCGCATTGGGGCTCGCTCGGCGCGGCGCTGCTGACACTGTTCCAGATGCTGACCCTGGAAGGCTGGGTGGAGATCCAGGCGGCGGTCCTGACAGCGCACCCATGGGCGTGGCTCTATTTCGGCAGCTTCGTGTTCGTGGGTGTGTTCGTGGTGGTCAACCTGTTCATTGCCGTCGTTCTCAACAATCTCGAGTCGGTGAAGCACGAGCAGCAGATCGAGGCCAACCGTGGGAGTGGACACCACGAGCTCCTCGACACGATCGACGCTCTGCGGCAGAGGCTCGCCGAGCTCGAGGATCGGCTGCATACGACGTCGCCCCAGCCTGCGGGTGCCCGCGCCATTCCCGCGCGACGTTCAGGCGAGTAGGGACGCGGCAGACCCGAAGCGCTGTTGGTCGCGTTTGCGGTGGTCCTCCCGCTCATCCCGGCCGTGGCCGCGCTAGCCGTGGCGCTTCCGCCCGTGATGATTGCGCTCGCCGTAGCCGGACGCGGCGACGACGTCGGCGGCGGTGACCCCTGCCTTGGTCGCGCTCCTCTCTCGCCCTGGCGCTCAGCGATTCGAGCCTCGGCGGCGTCTACCTGCGCAGATCAGCACGTCGCGCGCAGAAGCCACTCGTTTGACAGCGCGGGCCTGCCACAAGGCGATCATTTCCGAACCGAAATCGACCAGTTCACTGGCAGCGCGTGTTCTGGCCGGCCGAAATGCCGAACCAGTCCCCCAGCGAAATGAATGCCCGTGTCTGATTCGGATCGGCGACGAGCTGCGACACGGCAGTGGCGAGCCTGGATAGGTAGTTGTCCTTGAGCAGACCACCGTTGTCCCAGGTGCGCTCGTAGAGGTCGACGAGCGCCCAGACTTCATTCAGGACACCCGCTGCTGGAGACAATCGGGAGGCGCCACGATCTGATCCTGGGGACGCCGGCAGTCGATGTCTCTGGGAGTCATCAGGGCTATTTCACTTCTTCGTCGCCGCGCCCTCACGCGCGGCGCGACAGAAGCCGCGTGGTACCCTCGGCGGTGATGCGTTTCGAATTCGGCGGGTTCGTCCTCGATACGGATGCCCGCGAGCTGCGCCACGGGACGCGGCCGGTTCGACTCTCACCGAAAGCGTTCCATCTCCTGGAACTCCTCGTCGCCGCGCGGCCCCGCGCGCTCGGCAAGCCCGAGCTCATGCAGGAGCTCTGGCCGGATACGTTCGTCGTCGAAGCCAACCTCGCCAACCTGATCGGCGAGGTGCGGGCCGCGCTCGGCGACCCCACGCACGATCCGCGCTTTGTGCGCACCGTGCACCGATTTGGCTACGCCTTCGTCGAAGCCGATCGTCCCGCTCCGCGACGCAGCGGCAAAGGGAGCGCGTGGCAGGCGCGATGGGAGGAGCGGTCCGTCGACCTCCCTCAGGGCACGCACATCATCGGGCGCGGCGATCAGTCCATCCGCATCGATGCGTTGAGCGTGTCGCGGGAGCATGCCCAGGTCGTGGTGTCGCCGGGGCGGCTGACCTACCAGGATCTCGAGAGCAAGAACGGCTCGTTCCGGCACGGCGAACCAATCAGCGGCGTCGTCGAGGTGGCGAGCGGGGACGTCATCACCATCGGATCGGTCGACGTCACGTTCGTCCGGGTTCGCGCCAGCGCGTCGACGCAATCCGTCGAGCGCCCGGCGCGTTCGTCGCGTCGTCGGTGACAGACCCCGGGGCGTCGCCAAGACTCGCGCTAGTGTCCCGAGTCAGAAATTCGGCGCACAAGTGGCGGGCGCGGCGCCCGGATCGCAAGGCGCGAGGAGTGAGCATATTGGCGATATGTGAGCGACGAGCAACGC
>JANOIR010000380.1:0-1700 GCA_031407765.1 Vicinamibacteraceae bacterium | reverse complement strand
GCTGAACGGCGCCTGAACGGCCCGTTCAGGCGGGGTTCAGGGGGCGCGCGCTACCGTCCCTGCATCAGCCAGGTCCGCTGGCGGTCGTTCGGTGACGTAATCGGAGGAGGTGTTCGTGTCGAGATACACGCGAGCTGCGCTGATCGTGCTGGCGGTCGTCCTGGGATTGCTGCTGACGATGCACGTCGTGTCGCCGCACTGGATGGCGTCGCTGGCGCACACCATCCACGGCCAATGACCGGCGATCTGCGGGACGCCTGGCGGGCGCTGCGCGCGATCCCGCTCGTGTCGGCGGTGATCGTGCTCTCGCTCGGGCTCGGCATCGGCGCCAACACCACGGTCTTCTCGTGGCTGCAGATGGTGCGCTGGAAGCCGTTGCCGGGCGTCGCCGGCGCAGCCGCGCTGCAGACGCTCGAGACGCGCACGGCCACCGGCGCCTACGTCGGCACGTCGTGGCGGCGTTATCTCGATCTGCAGGAGCGGACGCGATCGTTCGCGTGGCTGCTGGCGTCGCGGCTGACGCCGCTCACCATCGGCGACGCGCCGACGATCGAGCGCGCGACCGCGCTCCTGGTCTCCGGCAACTACTTCGCGGCGCTCGCCCTCCGCCCGGCCGCCGGGCGGCTCCTGGCGCCGGACGACGCCGCCGCGCCGGGACGGCAGCCGGTCGTGGTGATCTCGCACGACTACTGGCAGTCGCACTATGGCGGCGCGGCGTCCGCCATCGGCGGCGCCATCCGCGCCAACGGACAGACGCTGGCGATCGTGGGTGTCGCGCCGCCGCGCTTCCAGGGCACCACGCTCGGCCTCGCCGTCGACATGTGGATCCCGGCGACGATGGCCGGCGTCCTCGTCACCGGGTCGCGCGAGCTGGACGACCGGACGCAGGGCGGCTACGCCGTGCTCGGTCGCCTTCGACCCGACACACCGCCCGCGGCGGCGCAGGCCGAGCTCGACGTCGTGGCTCGGGCGATCGGCCGCACCTACCCGGAGACGGACGGCGGGCTCGGCGTCGAGCGGCACGCCTTCAGCGATCCGCCGCGCGGGCCGCAGCGCATGATCACCGGAGCGCTGGCGCTGCTGCAGGCGCTGATGCTGTTGGTGCTCGCCGCCGTCTGCGGCAACGTCGCCAACCTGCTGCTGGCGCGGGCCAGCGTCCGGCAGCGCGAGTTCGGGGTGCGGCTGGCGCTGGGCGCGTCGCGGCGTCGCATCGCCCGTCTCGTGCTGATCGAAGCGCTCCTGCTGGCGGCGGCCGGCACCGCGATCGGCCTCGCGCTCGCGCTGTGGGGGACCCAGGCCGTCCAGGCCGGCGAGATTTCCGGGGCGATGCGGATCCGGTTCCAGACCGACATCGACGGCATCGGCCTGGCCGTCGCCGTGGGCTTGGGCGTGCTGTGCGCAGGGCTGGCGGCGGTGACACCGGCCTGGCTGCTGACCCACGTCCAGCCGCAGGACACGATGCGGACCGGCATCCGCGGCGCCTCGCGCAGCGCGCTGCGCGAGACGCTGATGGGGCTGCAGGTTGCGCTCGCGCTGCTGGTCCTCGTCGTGGCTGGTCTGTTCTTCCAGCGGTTCCAGGAAGGGCGCGGTCTCGATCCCGGCTTCCGCGCCGACGGTGTCCTGCTCGCCGCCTACGATCGGAGCGGACGCGACCCCACGCCGGACGGCAACCGCGCCTTCGCGTCGCGTCTGCTCCGCGG
>JANOIR010000370.1:0-4881 GCA_031407765.1 Vicinamibacteraceae bacterium | reverse complement strand
CCCCGCCCGCTGGGCGTTGCTGGTGGTGCTCGGCCGGCGCGACCTCGTCGCCCACCGCCCGGGGCTCGGCGCCGGCTCGAAGGACACGCACCTGCGGCTCGCTCTCGACGGCCGCAATCCCGATGACGGCATGACTGCGGTCGCCTACGACAAGGGTGCCGCGCTGCTGCGCCTGATCGAGCAGACGGTCGGCCGCGCCCGCTTCGACGCCTGGCTGCGATCGTGGTTCGGACGCCGCGCGTTCACCTCGGCCACCACCGACGACTTCGTCGAGGATCTCCGCGCCAATCTGCTCGGCGGCGATACCGCGCTCCAGGCGCGCCTGGGTCTGCCGGCCTGGCTCGACGCGCCGGGCATCCCACCCAATGCGACCCACCCGACCGCCGCCCTGTTCGATCGCGTCGACGCCGCGGCGAAGCTGTTCGCCACCGGCACGCCGGCGGCCCGCCTCGAGACCAGGGCGTGGGTGACGCAGCAGTGGCTGCGCTTCCTCGGCGGCCTGCCGGAGCAGGCCACCACGGCCCAGATCGCCGATCTCGATCGCACCTTCGGCCTCTCCCGATCCGGCAACAGCGAGGTGCTGTTCGCCTGGCTGCGCATCGCCATCCGCCACCGCTACGAACCGGCGATGCCCGCGCTCGAGCACTTCCTGACCGCACAGGGACGCCGCAAGTTCCTGCGTCCGCTGTACGATGACCTCATGAAGACGTCCTGGGGCCCGGCCGTTGCGCGCCGGGTCTATCAGCGGGCGCGTCCGACCTACCACGCCGTCTCGGTCGCGACGCTCGACACCATCGTCAAATGACCGACGGGGGACGCCGAGGGAAGGTCAGCGCGGGGCTCCTCATGTACCGCGAGTGCGGCGCGCCCGCCGACGGGATCGAGGTGTTCGTGGTCCACCCCGGCGGCCCCATCTTACGCAACCGCGACGAAGGGGCGTGGACCATCCCCAAGGGCGGCATCGAGGCCGGCGAGGAACCGCTCGCCGCCGCCGAGCGCGAGTTCCGCGAGGAGACCGGCTTCACGCCGGCCGGGCCCTACGTGGAGCTGACGGCGGTGCAGCAGCGCGGCGGCAAGACCGTGATGGCCTGGGCCTTCCGCGGCGACTGCGATCCGTTCAAGGTCAAGCCCAACACCTTCTCGATGGAATGGCCCCGCGGCTCCGGCCGGCAGCGCGAGTTCCCCGAGATCGACTACGCCGCGTTCTTCACGCCCGAGGACGCGCGCAAGAAGCTGAACCCGGCCCAGGTCGCCTTCGTCGACGAGCTGGTCGCCCTGCTCGCCGCCAAGCACGCGAGCCCCCCGTCATGACCACTCCGCTCTCTTCGATCGAGTCGCGCCGCGGGCGCACCGGCGCCTCCGCCCGCGTCGAGGCCGTCCAGGCACCCGTCATCCCCATCGTCGCCGGCTGGATCCGTGAGACGCCCGGAACGATCTCGCTCGGTCAGGGTGTGGTGTCGTACGGGCCGCCGCGCGAAGCCGTGGCCTCGCTCGCGACCTTCGGCGGCGAGCTCGCCGATCATCGCTACGGACCGGTCGAAGGCACGCCGGCGCTGGTGCGGCGGCTCGAAGCCAAGCTGCGCGACGAGAACGGCCTCGACGTGGCGCGCGGCAGCCGCGTCGTCGTCACCGCCGGTGGCAACATGGCGTTCCTCAACGCCGTCCTCGCGATCGCCGATCCTGGCGACGAAGTCATCCTGCCCGTGCCGTTCTACTTCAACCACGACATGGCGATCGTGCTGGCAGGCTGCCGCACCGTGCCGGTGGCGACACGCCCCGACTACCAGCTCGATCTCGAGGCGCTGGCGCGCGCCGTCACGCCGCGGACGCGGGCCATCGTCACGGTGTCGCCGAACAACCCGTCGGGCGCGGTCTATCCTGAGGCGGCGCTGCGCGCGGTCAACGCCCTCTGCGCCAAGCGCGGCATCGTCCACATCCACGACGAAGCCTACGAGTACTTCACCTACGACGAGCCGCACGTCTCGCCGGGCGCCTTTGCCGATGCGACTGGCCACACCATCTCGATGTTCTCGCTGTCCAAGGCGTTTGGCTTCGCCAGCTGGCGCATCGGCTACATGACGATCCCCGAGGCGCTGTTCGACGCGGTCAACAAGATCCAGGACACCAACCTGATCTGCCCGGCCGCGGTGTCGCAGCACGCTGCGCTTGCGGCGCTCGCTGTCGGCCGGCCGTACTGCGACGCCCACGTGCGAGTGCTGGCGCAGGTTCGCGCGCGCGTCTACGCGCGCCTCGCCGCGCTCGGCGATCTGGTCGAGGCGCCGGACGCGCGGGGCGCCTTCTACGTGCTGCTGCGGGTCAAGACCGCCATCGATCCCTATGTCCTCGCCGAGCGCCTGATCCGCGAGCACAAGGTCGCGACCATCCCCGGGCCGGCCTTCGGCCTCACGTCCGGCTGCTCGCTGCGGATCTCGTACGGCGCGCTGGCGCCCGACACCGTCGCCGAAGGCATCGACCGGCTGGTCGCCGGCCTGGGCGCGATCCTGCGCACATCGGCATAGCGCGGCTGCACATCGCGCCCGCCAGGTGAACGCACCTGCACCACGGGGCGTCTCTCCGAGCATATGGTCGGAGCGATGCGCCGCTGGATCCTCCGTCTCGCCCTCGGCTACCTCGCCGTCTCGATCGCGGCCGGCGTCGTGCTCGGCGAGTTCGCGCTGCAGCGTGGACGGCTGAACAACGACCGCGACGTCCGCGCGCGGGCCGACGCGGTCGCCGCCGCCCACGGCGCCGTGCTCGAGCCGCTGCGGATCACCGCCGCCGACGGCGTCGCGCTCCACGGCTGGCTGTTCAGACGCAGCGACTCAGCGCACGATTCGGGGTCGCGCGGCACGGTGCTCGTGACGCACGGCTCCGGCGGCTCCCGCGACCACGCCACCGCGTACGCTGCGTTCCTCCTCGACGCCGGCTTCGACGTCCTCGCGCCCGATGCGCGCGGCCACGGCGAGAGCGGCGGCTTCGCCACGTACGGCATCCGCGAGGCCCAAGACGTCCACCGCTGGGCGGCGTGGGTGCGCGCGCGCCAGCCCCTGGGCTGTCTGTACGCGCTCGGCTCGTCGATGGGCGCGGCGCAGGCCCTGATGGCCGAGGCGAGCCGGCCGACGTTCTGCGCCATCGTCAGCGATTCGTCATTCGCCACCTTCCTCGACGCCGGCCTCGACCGCATCGCGCGCCCGCTGGGCATTGGCGACGCCGGGCGCTGGCTCGGCCGCCCCGCTGCCTATGCCGCGCTCGCCTACGTGCGGGCCCGGTACGGCCTGAGCCTCCTCAGCGCGAGCCCCGAAGCCGCGATCGGCCGCATCCGGACGCCCATCCTGCTCATCCACGGCGGGGCCGACCGCAACACGCCCGTGTACCACGCCGATGCGCTTGCGCGGGCCCAGCCCGACGCCACTGTCTGGATCGTCCCCGCCGCCACCCACACCGCCGCCTGGCGGGCCGAGCCGCAGGCGTTCCCGCGGCGAATCGTGGCCTTCTTCCGCCAGCACGAGTAAGATCGGGCGGTGATGCTCATGCGCTCGTCCCGCCACGTCGTTCCCGCCGCCCTCGTCGCCGCCCTTGCCCTCGCCGGAGGCGTGGCCGTCCTCGTCGCCCGCACCCAGACGCCGGCCGGCAAGGCCGCGGCCGCCATGGGAAAGCCGAGCGTCGCCGTCTTCAAGAGCCCGACCTGCGGCTGCTGCGCCAAGTGGAACGAGCACATGACCGCCGCCGGGTATGCGGTCAACTCGCGCGACACGACCGAGATGAGCGCAATCAAGGACGAGCACCGCGTGCCGGCGTCGCTGCGCTCGTGCCACACGGCGCTGGTCGGCGGCTACGTCATCGAAGGCCACGTCCCCGCCGACGTCGTCGCCAAGCTCCTCGCCGAGCGCCCCGCCGGGATCATCGGTATCGCCGTGCCCGGCATGCCCACGGGCTCGCCGGGCATGGAATCACCCGACGGCCTCAAGGCCCCCTACCAGGTGATGGCCTTCGCCCAGAACGGCCAGTCGCGGGTCTACGCGACGAAGTAGCGCCGCTTCGGCGACCGCGGCGCGCGACGGCGCAGCGGCGTCCGCAGGTGTCGCGAAGCGCGCCAGCACCAGATCACGACGGCGCCGCGCCTCGTGCAGATCGTCGGTGCCGAGCGACTGACGGACGCGCTCCTGGCGCCAGCCGTCGTGCAGCAGCGTCACGGCCAGCCACCACAGGCGGCCGTTCTTCCACAGATGGTGGTTCGGGTTGGTTTCGGACGCCCGGCTGGGCGCGAGCTGAGTGGTCGGCATGATGTCTTCTCCTCTGCCGTGCTCGTCGCCCCGGACACGATCCGGGCTGCGACGCGATGCACACGCTGTTGAAGAAGACATCCGGAGAGCCGGATGGCTCGCCGCTCGCCCCACCCCTGGATCGTACGGGTGTGGGATCACGCGGACGGCTGGAGCCGTTCCGGTGGACATTGGGTTGTTCCGCCAACGCAGCGAAACCACATCTCCCTAGGGGCGGGTGACCGCCCGGAGAGAATGGCACCTTGGGATGTCCGCCCAGGTTGCCGGACCGCGCCTTTTCTCTGGCGGGTCGCTCCGGATGTCTAACGGACTCCAGTCTAGCGGGTCAGGCGCCGTCGCGCAACGCCGAGACTTCGTCATAGTCGAGCGCGCGCCACCTCCCGGCCGGCAGCGTGCCGAGGGCGATCGGACCGAACGAGATCCGCAGCAGGCGCGTCACCTCATGGCCGATGGCGGCGAACAGCCGCCGGATCTCGCGGTTGCGGCCTTCGACGAGCTCGACGATCAGATGCGTCTCGCGTGTCGATCGTTTGCGCAGCGTGATCGTCCGCGGCGCCACCGGCTCGCCGTCGATCGGGATCCCGCGCTGCAGCGTGGC
>JANOIR010000369.1:0-5386 GCA_031407765.1 Vicinamibacteraceae bacterium | reverse complement strand
GCTTGTCGACCGGGTCGATGCTGAGCCCGATCACCTTCACGTTGCGCTTGTCGAAGTCCGGCTTGATCCGCGCCATGTAGCCAAGCTCGGTCGTGCACACCGGCGTGAAGTCCTTGGGATGCGAGAACAGTACGCCCCAGTGATCGCCCAGCCACTCGTGGAAGTCGATGACGCCCTCCGTGGTGTCGGCCGTGAACGCGGGGGCAAGATCGCCGAGCTTCAGGGACATGATGCGTTCCTCCAGGCGCCGTCCATCCGCGGGCGTGCGAATGCGCGATGCGCCTGTCCCCATAGGCTGGATTCGCGGCCGGAATGGCTCAACCGGTTCACTTCCGGGCGAGGCGGCGCTTCACCGCTTCCAGCTCGTTGCGCGTGGTCACGATGTTCGGATGATCGGGTTTGAGCCGCTGGCTGCGGATGTCGAGGGCCCGCTGCAGCGCTTCGGCGGCTTCCCGGTCACGCCGCTGATCGATGAGGACCATGCCGAGCACGGCATGAATCGAAGCCTCGGTCAACGGGCTGACGTCGGCGGTGACCAGCGCGAGCGCTTCGCGAACGGTCGCTTCCGCGTCGGTCAGCTTTCCGCGGCGGCGCAGCGTGCTGGCGAGATTGGCCTTCAGCTGCGGCCGCGACAGGCTCATGGTCACGTTTGGCTGCCCAGCCGACCGCGCCAGCACGTCTCGCAGCATGGCCTCGCCCTCGGCGAGTCGGCCGGCCTCGACCAGGTAGGCGCCGAGGTTGCCCTGCACGACGAGGGTCGAGGGGTGATGCGGCCCGAGCAGCTCTCGCCGCATCTCGAACGCGGCCGTGGCGTGGGTGACCGCTTCCGCAAGCCGTTTGCGATGCGACTCTGCCACGCCGAGATTGTTCAGCGTCGTGGCGATGCTGGGATGCCGCTGGCCGTAGACCGCGCGATACACCTCGAGCGCGCGGGTCAATTCCCCGACGGCCTCGTCGTAGTCGCCGACCACCCGCAGCGCCGCCGCCAGGTTCTGGCGCCCGCGCGCCACTTCGGGGTGGCGTTCGCCGAGACGGACGATGCGCATCGCGAGCGCCTCCCGGTACAGCTCGACCGCCTCGCCCGGCCGACTCTGGCGCCCGCGCACGTAGGCCAGGGTGGACATGCTCATGGCGATGTCCTCGTGTCCCGCCGGCAACAGCAATCGGCGCGCGGCCAGCGACTCGGAGGCATAGCGGTCCGCTTCCTCCACTTGCCCGACCTGCGCGAGGACGTAACCCAGGTTGTTGTGGTCGGCCGCCGTTTCGACACCCGCGATGTCGCCGCCTGCCCGGTGGATGTCGAGCGCTTTGCGAAACAGTGCGGCAGCTTCCTTCGGGTTCCCCCCCTGACCGGTGGCCTCCCCGAGCAGGCGATAGTCCCGCGCCACGTCGGCATGCCGGTCGCCCCCACCGAGGCGGCTCGCCGCCAGCGCCCGCATCGCGATATCGCGGGCCGCATCGAACTTGCCCAGGTTGAAGTACACGCGACCGATCGCGTTCAGCAGCCGTGCCTGCAGCAGCGGCTGCGCGGACAGCGCATCGGCGCGCTGCAGGCCGTGCTCGAGCATCCGCGCCACAGGCGCGTCGCGGTTCTGGACGATGTTCGGATCGCTGGCTTCGAACAGGCCGACGACGAAGTCGGCGACTTCGCGGGCTTTGCTGGCTTCCTGCCGTTCGCGCGCGGCCGCCTGCTCCATGTCGCGCGCGTGCCGCACGCTGAGCCCGGTGTAGCCGACGAGGGTCGCGGCCGCGACCGCGGCCATCGCCAACCCGGCACGGTGGCGCCGGGCAAAGCGCGACGCACGATACAGCAGCGAATGCCGGCGCGCCTGGATCGGCCGACCGTCGAGAAAGCGCTCGAGATCCTCAGCCAGGTGGGCCGCCGTCGCATAGCGTTGCTCCGGAGCCTTGCGCAGCGCCATGTCCGCGATACGGGCCAGGTCGCCGCGGAGCTGACGCACCAGGCGGGCAGGCGTGGTCTGCCGCGCCCGGGCGATCGCGTCCACTGTCGGCGCGTCGCTGCCCGGCGCCGCGGCCAGCGCCTCGGTCATCGGCAGCGGATCGGCGAGCACTACGACCTGCTCCAGGTGGGCCGCGCCGCGCGACTGCAGCCGGTGCGCGCGCCGCCCGCAGAGCAGTTCGTAGAGCAGCAGCCCCAGCGCGTAGACGTCGGTCGCCGTCGACACCGGCGCGCCCGTCACCTGCTCGGGGCTCGCGTAGGCCGGCGTCATCACCCTCGAATCGGTGGCCGTGTCGTGGGCGCCAGCCGGGGCATCCAGGGCCAGCAGCTTGGCGATGCCGAAGTCGAGGAGCTTCACGTCGCCGTCGCCGGCGACCAGCACGTTGGTCGGCTTGAGATCGCGGTGCACGACGAGTGCCCGGTGCGCGGCGGCCACGGCGCCACAGGTGCGCAGGAAGAGCTGGATGCGGGCGCGGACGTCGAGCCGCTGCTCGTCGCAGTACACGTCGATGGGCCGCCCGTCGACGTACTCCATCGTGAAGTACGGCAGCCCATCGTCGGTGACGCCGCCGTCGAAGAGCGGGGCGATGTTCGGATGGGCCAGGCCGGCGAGGATGTCGCGCTCGGCCTCGAAGCGGGCGCGCTGGCCGGCATCCATCACCGGCGAGCGGGCCAGCTTGAGCGCCACCAGCCGCTGGTAGGCGCCATCGGCACGGCGCGCGAGGTAGACCACGCCCATGCCGCCGTGGCCGATCTCGCGCAGCAGCTCGTAGGGACCGACTTGCGAACGCGCGGCCATGATGCGCACGGCGCCGTCGGGCGGCGTCCCGAGGGCGGCCATCACGCGCTCGACCGGCCCCGGCTCCGGGGTGTTCGCGGCGAGGAGGGCGTGGATCTCGCCGACCATGCTGGCATCGCGGCAGTGCTCGCGCAGGTAGGCGTCGCGTTCGGCGGCGGGACACGCCATCGCGCCCTCGAACACCGCCGCCATCAGCTCCCATCGGTCACCGCCCGTGGTCGTGGGGATGACGCGCGGGTCCAGGCTCATGGCTCCGCCGCCTTCAGATCCCTGGTCAGCCACACGCGCGCCAGTTCCCAGTGGCGCTTCACCGTCGCCGGCGACACGTCCAGCGCCGCCGCCGTTTCCTCGATGGTCATCCCGGCGAACACGCGGCACTCGACGACACGGGCGGCACCGGCGTGCACCTGCTCGAGGCGCGCGAGTGCGTCGTTGACGGTGAGCAGATCGCCGAGGTGTTCGTCGGCGACGAGTCCGTCGAGATCGAGATCGACAGCATCGCCGCCGTTGCGCTTGCGGGTATTGCGCGCCGCCGCGTAGTCGATGAGGACGCGTCGCATCGCTCCGGCGGCGGCCGCGAAGAAGTGGGCGCGGTCCCGCCACTCGATGCGCGTCAGGCCGACCAGCCGGGCGTAGGCCTCGTGGGCCAGCGCGGTGGCGCTCAGCGTATGGCCGCCGCGCTCGCCCGCCAGCTGCTGCCGTGCGATGCGGCGCAGGGTGTCGTAGACGATGGGCACGAGCGCATCCAGGGTCTCGCGCCGATCCGCACCCGCATTGCGGAGCAGCGCCGTGACCTGCCCGCCCTGCCCGTCGGCTCCGCGCTCCTGCTGCTCCGATGCCGCCGGCACACTGGGAGGAGTCATCGCGATCTAGCCTCTTACGCCCTAACGATCGGGCGCACCAAGCTGAACAGCGTCGCACCGGCGGCCGCGACCCGCAAGGCCGGGACGACTCCGGAGTCGTCCGGGAGGCCGCCCTGGGGGGTGGGGCTCGCATGAGCCAATCCGTCGCCAGTTCCAGCCTTACCGGGACATGAAGGCATCAATGAGCGCGCTGCGAGTGTTCTTCGCCACCATCATCGTCATCGGTAGCGGAGCGGCCGGCTGGTTGGGTGCGGCTACCCTTGCTGCCGTCCCCCCCGAACCCGACGCCCTCGATTCACAGGCGCAACGCCACCGGGGATTCGAGGTGTGGATTGCCGATCAGTCCGACACACGGCCGGGTCATGGCGGCCAGATCCTGATCTACGAAGGGGCGCGTCTGTACGGCAAGCATCCCGAGCGGGCCCAGCCGGGCGTGCGCCTCGATCTCGGCGGCGAGACGGCCGCGTTGTGCATGACGGCGACCGGGCGCAATCCGGTGCGCCCGCACATGGTCCAGTTCAACCGCGAACACACCCACGCCGTCCTATCGTTCGTGGCGAGCGGCCACGTCGTGATCTTCGACGCTGAGCGGCGCAAGCCGCTGCAGTGCTTCGAGACCACCGTGGGGAGCACGGGCACTCGGCAGGCGCATGCGGCCTTCCCGGCGCCCGACGGCTCGTTCATATTGGTCGCCAACCAGAATGGCAAGCGCCTCGAGCGCATCGACACCAACTTCGCCACCAACACGTTCGCGCACAACCCCGCCGCCACCCTGGACCTGGCGACGTGCACGACCCCGGGCGGCCGGCCGTGCGAGCACCCGGATCTCAGGCCCATCAACTGGCCGATCTGCCCGATCATCGACTCCAGCAGCACCTACGGGTTCGTGACGCTGCGCGGCGGCGGGCTGTTCGTGGTCAACGCCAGGACCACGCCGATGTCGATCGTCGGCGAGTACGACAAGACGGCGGTGCGCGGCAACGGCTGCGGCGGCATCGAGGCGGGTGGGCACATGTACATCAACTCGGGCGGAAGCCCGGTGAACGTGTCGACTGGCAACCCACACCATCCCGATCTGTACGGGTTCGACGTCTATCAGTTTCCGAAGACCGGCTACTCCCCGCTCAACTCGCCCAACAGCCCGGCGCCGACGCTGCTGCTGACCAAGACCGGGATGTCCGACTCGCACGGGGTGGCGTCCACCGGGCGGCATCTGTGGGTCATGGATCGCCACGCCAACGTGGCGGAGATCATCGAACTGCGCTCGGGCAAGTGGCTGAACACCGTAGATCTGGCCGGCGGCGTCAGCGCCGACCCGGCTCCCGACCTCGTGGATCGTTCGCCGGCCGGCGACCGGCTGTTCGTGGCGCTGCGCGGCGCGGTCCCGCTCAGCGGCGACCCGCACAATGCGACCGGCAGCACGCCCGGCCTCGGCATCATCGAGGTGAAGCAGGGCGGACGCGGTGGAGGGCTGGCGGCGGTGGTGCCGTTGACCAACCCGTGGCAGCAGCCGGGCCAGGGCCCCGATGCGCACGGTCTTCGCGTCCGCCTCACGCGAGGCCGGTGGTGAAGCCTCCCGATCCCACCGTTCGCAACCGGCGCTTTCGCCCCACGGGACCATATTGGCCGGTGCGCGTGCGGTGAGGTGGCCGAGAGGCTGAAGGCGGCGGCTTGCTAGGGCCGCCTGATATCGCGAAACAGGCCTGAGATCGTCGATTTCAGGCCTGTTTCTGCGTACGGGTGCTGGTTGCCCTTGCGACGACG
>JANOIR010000360.1:0-3940 GCA_031407765.1 Vicinamibacteraceae bacterium | reverse complement strand
CGGCAGTGCCTTCCACCGCTTTGCTATTTCTTCGCTCTGCTTCTCGTAGGCGGTGACCACTTCCTTCATCGTCGCCGGCAGAGGCGGCGGCGCCCACTCGGCTTTGCCGTTCTCGAGGGCCTCAATGATCATTTTCTCCTCAGCGACGATCTGCCAGGCGATCTCGGCCGCGGTCCGCGACTTCGGATCGGGACGGTAGTCGGACCCCTCGGGAATGCGCTCGAGAACCTTGCGGGTGGTAGGCAGCTCCTTCGCCCACAGGCGCAGGAACAGGTCGCGGGCTTCGTGATTCGACGGTCGGCTGGCGGCGGCAGGCTGTGACATGGCGGCGAGTGTAGGCGAATAAACAGCGAAGATCAAGTGGGCCGTGGAAAGGGCGTTTGACACCCGTCCGACCCCTGAAGTGCCTGCGAATTCACGGATTGGCACCGCCCAGCTGAGCTGGAAATCCCGAAAAAGATTGAGCCTTCGAGGCACAGCCCGCTACAATCCGCCCGTTCACGGATTGTCAGCCGGTCCTCCCTCCCGGCTCATCCACAGGGGTCCAACCAGCCGCCATGATCACCGTCGCCGCCATCCGCATGGAGCAGTTCGGGGTTCAGTTCTACCAGGCGTCGCTCACCGCCCGTGACGTCGGCAAGCTGGTCCGGTTCGAGGTCCTGAGCTACGGCGAGAAGGCCCAGCCGCTGCGGGGTTCCTCGGGCAAAGGGACCTCGAAGGTGAACTGGGATCTCCTCGAGCGCCGCATCGCCGCCAACGAGAAGTCGTATCAGCGCCAGATCATCGGCAAGAAGATCGAAGAGCTGGTCCAGTACTACGAGCAGTGCCGCGAAGCGCGGAACCTGCCGTCGATTCCCGGCGCCGTGATCATCGCCTCCGAGGAACCGCTGCGCTTCGAGCCGATTGGCGACGAGTGGCAGAACCTCGGTGTGCTGAAGGTGCCCGAGCGCGAAGGCATTCTGCGCGCCATCGACGGCCAGCACCGGCTGCTCGCATTGCACAACGACATCGAGCGTTTCGGCCTCGACGTGTTCCACGTCCCCGCCGTGATCTTCGACAAGCTGCCGGAAGACCACGTCGTGCAGATGTTCGTCACGATCAACGCCAAGCACACGCGGCTCAACCCGTCGCACCTGGTGTCGCTGGCCGGTCGCCAGCTCTACTCCGACCCGAACCTGGCCGCCGCGCACGACGTGATCCGCTCGCTGACCGAGCGGGAGGATTCGGCGCTCAACGGCGACATCAAGCTGCTCGGCGTCGGCCGCGGCCGCGTCGCGCAGGCGCCGCTGGCGCAGGAGCTGAAGCGGCTGTTCGAATCCGACGTCTTCGGCGGGCCGAAGAAGTCGGCCGACTTCCGCGACCAGTCGCAGCGCTTCTTCGTGAACTACTTCAAGCAGGTGGCGACGCTCTTCAGCACCGCCTGGAACGGCCGCAAGTACAGCATCAAGAGCGCGCCGGCGCTGCGTGCGTTCATCCGCGTCGCCCCCGACGTCGTCCAGCGCCTCGACCAGGAGCACGCCGACCGGGCCGACTTCCGCGCCATCGGCCGCGTGATCGCCCCATGGGGCCGGCGCATCGGCGACATGCGGTTCGAAACGGACAGCGCGTGGAAGCGCAGCGGGTCGGGGATCGATCAGCTCGTCAAGGAGCTGCGCCTGGCGCTGCAGTACCCCGAAGGCGCAGCGTTCTAGACGTCGGGCCGGTCCGTGAAGTCGCCGCGGGCGCGGAGACTACCTGAGATGTGACCGCACGCGATGCCGTGGCCCGGCCCGTCCCGACGCGCGATGAGGGCTACAACGAAGCCGTCGATCGGTTCGGGCCGGCTCTCGAGCGGCTGGCGCGGGCCTACGAAGCCGATCCCGACATCCGGCGGGATCTGGTCCAGGAGATCCATTTCGCGATCTGGCGCAGCTTCGCCACCTACGACAGGCGATGCGCGCTGCGGACCTGGGTCTACCGCGTCGCCCACAACACCGCAACCACGCACGTCACGCGCGCCTTCCGTCGCCGGCGGCAGGCGTTCGTCACCCTCGACGACCTCCCCGGCGACCCTCCGGCGCCAGACGAGCCGACCGACGAGGCGGTCGGGCGGCGACGGACCCTCGAGCGCCTGCTGGCGCTGATTCAGCGCCTCGACCCCGTCGTCCGACAGGTCATCGTCTCGTATCTCGAGGGCATGGAGGCCGCCGACATCGCCGACGTGGTCGGCACGTCACCTGCGGCGGTGGGGATGAAGGTCCACCGCATCAAGCGCTTGCTGGCACGCCAGTTCAACGAAGGAGCCACCGATGACCGCTGACCTGTGGAGCGAGGACGCGCAGGGCCTCTGGCAGAGCCAGGAGTCCATGGTCACCCGGATGTCCGCCGAGGACATGCGTATCAGGGCGGAACGATGGAATCGGGAATTCCGGGCGACCAACTGGATCGCCTTCGCCTGCGCCGCCGTACTCGGGGGCTTCTTCGCGTGGATGCTGGTCGTCGACCACACGACGCTGCAGCGGATCGGCGCGACGATCGGCTTGGCGGCGGCCGCGCACCTGGTCTTCGTCGGCCTCCGCGTCGCGAAGGGGCGATGGCTCGAGGAGGGCGCGACCTGCCTCCGCGCCTACAAGCTGCAGCTGCAGCGGCGCTATGTGGCCGACCAGGGCTCGGCCCGGACCATCCTGTTGTCGCTGACGGGATGCGCGCTCCTGGCCGACCCGGGCAACGGGGTGTCGTGGGGGCTGACAGCCGCCAGCCAGCTGGCCGCCGGCGTGATCGCTTATGTCTACTTCAGCCGACAGGCACGCCGGTTCCAGGTCCGCATCGAGGAGTTGACTCGACTGGAAGGCGACTGACGGCCGGCTGCCAGGCGTGCGCGGAGCGTGCTCCGAGCTTTCTCCGATCACGCTCCGAGCGAGGGCTTCGCGTCCGGTGACTGGTACGCCGCAATGCGTCGCAGCGCCGGCGCGTCGTAGGTGAACTCCACCACCACGCGGATGCGCGACGCCTTGGTCGGCGCGCAGTTGTGCAGCCGGGCGTTTCCGATGGTCGTGCCCCAGGCCACCGTGTGCCAGCCGCTCTCGCGCCACACGTCGATTCGGTGGTTCGCGATGTGCTGGCCGAGCTCGATCGCCTCCTCCAGCCTCAGCGTGTCGAACGCCGCGGACGCGGGCAGCTCCACCTCCAGCCAGGCTGACGCCGCGCCGCCGGACGAGCGCCAGTGGGTCTCGGGGTCGGCATCGAGTACGGCGCCTGGCGTGCTGCCGCTGCTGGCCCGTACGCGGCCGCCTGCGAGCACGTCGCGATCGAAGAGCGCTCGGCGCTTCGCGTCGAACGCTTCGAGCGACTGCACGTCGCGCTCGTGGAACAGTCCCTCGCGCGTCGGCGGCACGTTGAGCAGCAGCTTGCTGTTGCGGCCCACCGAGCGGAAGTACAACCGCATGAGGTTGTCGGCGCTGCGTACCCTCTCGTCCTGATCCGGATGCCAGAACCAGCCCGGCCGGATCGAGACGTCCGCTTCGCCCGGGCGCCAGACGGTCCCCTGCGGGTCGCCCTGCATCAGCGCGGACTGCACCCAGGGCGCGTCGAAGCCGGGACGCGGCACCCGCTCGGGATCGACCGCACTCCAGCAGGTCGTGCCCGCTTCGCCGCTCTCGTTGCCGATCCAGCGCACGTCCGGCCCGCTGTCGCTGAACATCACGGCCTTGGGCTGCAGGCGCCGCACCGCGGCGTGAATGCGCGGCCAGTCGTACTGCTGGCGCTTGCCGTTGGGCCCCTCGCCATTGGCCCCGTCGAACCACACTTCGACCAGGGGGCCGTACTGGCCGAGCAGCTCCTCGAGCTGCGTGAGGTAGAAGTCGTCGTAGGTCCGACCCTGACCGTAGCTGCGGGCGTTGCGGTCCCACGGGGACAGATACAGGCCCGCACCGAGGCCTTCGGCGCGGCACGCGTCGGTGAA
>JANOIR010000276.1:0-4185 GCA_031407765.1 Vicinamibacteraceae bacterium | reverse complement strand
GCGCGGATCCGCCGTCGCCACCCAGGCCACACCCGTCGTCGGACCGCGGCGGCTCAGGCGCGGCGCGCCCCACCCGGCGGGCATCGCATCGAGCGTGACGCTGGTGGTGTCGGTGTATCGCGCCAGCGGCCCGTTGCCGGTCAGGCGCACCTGCACCTTGACGTCGCCGGCCATGCCCTCGACGACCGGCACCTCGATCTCCACCGTCCGCGCGCCCTTCGGCAGCGCCGCCTTGCCGCTGGTCACCGTGTCGCCCTTGGCGTTGCGGACGAAGGCCTGGGCTTCCCCGCCCTCGGCCCACTCGGGCGTCGCCGCGACCGCCGGATCGAGCTCCGCGGTGACGCGGATCGATCGCGCGGTGCTCCCGCTGACGGCGCCGGCCGCTGCCGACACGACGAGCGGCACACCGGGCCGCGCCGGCGTCAGCTTGCCGAGCGCCGCGGTCAGCAGTGCCTCGTCGGCGCTGGAGGCGGAGCCGGGCGCGGCGGCGGAGCCGGACGTGGCGCCCGGACCGGTCGACGTCACAGGCGGGCGCTCATCCGCACGTCGCGCCAGATAACCCTCGCGTGCGCGCACCTGGACACCGGGCCGCTTCACGGTGACCTTGATCTTCCGGTATTTGCCGTCGGCCTTGCCGTTCGAGGACGTGTAGCCGAGCAGGTAGTAGGCGTTGAAGGTGGCGGCGGCGCGCTTCATCCCCGACTCGATGTCGTTGGTGTCGACGACGGCCATGCCGTTGGTCGAATCACCGAGCGTGCGGATCGAATCGAGGCGCGTCGAGTAGGGCATGCGCTCGCGATTGCTGGCCTCGACCGCGGCCTCGAGGGCTGACGCCGCGTGCGGCCGGCTCTCGGTGCGCAGCCCGGCGGCGTCGACGGTGTAGAAACTAGTGCTCGCGCGGTTCGCCGCGCCGATCAGATCCTGGAACAGCACCTGGCTGTTGGTCATCGAGGCTTCGAGCCGGACGCCGTCGCAGGTCCCCCTGGCGGCGCCGCCGATCCGGCTGCGGTTGTCGGTGCCGAGCCCGCCCCCCTGGCCGCCGGCGACCGGGTCGATGCCGTGGATCCGGTTGCGATTGCCGGCATCGGTCATCCGCGTCTCGTTCTCGCGGAACAGCCGCCAGCCCATCGTCACCGCAATGACCGCCTTGCGGGACTCGCGCAAACCATCGAGATACGCGACCAGACCGTGCAGGGCCTGGAGCGACTTCTGCTCGCGGAGGCGCGAGCGCAGCGGGATCCAAGCCGCGTCGTTCCCGACGAAACAGGTCTGGAGGTCGCGCTCGATCTCGTCCGATTCGGTGCCGGGGGTTTCGTCGGCGAGGCCCCAGATCGGGTTGTCGTCGAGATAGCGAATCAGCGGCTCGGTAGAGGTCGAAAAGCTGATGTCGCGGCCCGACATGTGCGGCGTCATGTAGGCCACGAGATCGTCGGGGCCGATTGACGTCTTCAGGAAGGCCTGCAGCTGCTTACGCACCCACATGGCGGACCCTTTGTCGACGTGGTAGGTATCGAGGAACACCACGAACACGCGGCGCCGGGGATCGGCGGCCATCGCCTCGCTCTCCGCCACGGTCGACGGGTTGCGCCGCGGCAAGCCGATTGCGGGATTGGCGTCGTGGCGGACGGCCTCGAAGGACCGGATGGTCTGGACGACGCCGTCCTCGCGGACTTCGAAGTCGGCCTCGGTCAGGTCGGTGATCGGCTTGCCGTCCGCGGTCACGAAGACGTCGGTCAGGACGAAGCTGGCATCGGCTCGGAACGTCGGCCCCGGCTGCTGCCCACGCACCCGCCCGCCCGGCCCGGCGCCCGCCAGGACGCAGATCCCTGCAGCAACCATCAGCGAACGGACCAGACGCGACGTGGGCATGGGACGGGCTCTCCTGACAGGCGACCCCACGACTATACGCCTGCAGCACGCCGACGCTCGCGCGTTCGCCTCGTCAGGGCACGATGCGTAGCGGGACGAGCAGGCGCTTGGGCCCATCGCCGAGCGTGAGCACGTAGTCGCCCGCCGCGAGCGGCGCCAGCGCCAGCTCTGCGACCAGCGCCGACGGCTGCGTCTGATCCACCTTCACCGGGACGTTCATGGGCCGGCCCAGGCGATCGAGCAGCGTGCCGGCGATCGTACCGGCTTCCGGTCCGACGCCGACGCTGACCCGCAGCCGTTCCTGGCGGCGGAAGCGCGGATCCGCGGTCGGCACCCACGCCACACCCGTCGACGGACCGCGGCGGCTCAGGCGCGGCGCGCCCCACCCGGCCGGCATGGTGTCCAGTGCGACGCTGGTCGTATCGGTGTAGCGCGCCAGCGGCCCGTTGCCCGACAGGCGCACCTGCACCTTGACGTCGCCGGCCATCCCCTCGACGACCGGCACCTCGATCTCCACCGTCCGCTCGCCCTTCGGCAGCGCCGCCTTGCCGCTCGTCACGGTGTCGCCTTTGGCGATGCGAACGAAGGCCTGGGCTTCCCCGCCGTCGGCCCACTCCGGCGTCGCCGCCACCGCCGGATCGAGCTCCGCAGTGACGCGGATCGATCGCGCGGTGCTGCCGCTGACGGCCCCGGCCGCTGCCGATACGACGAGCGGCACACCAGGCCGCGCCGGCGTCAGCTTGCCGAGCGCCGCGGTCAGCAGTGCCTCGTCGGCGCTGGCGGCGGATCCGGGCGCGGCGCCCGGCCCGATCGACGTCACCGGCGCGCGCTCATCGATACGACGCGCCAGGTAGCCTTCGCGGGCGCGCACCTGGACGCCGGGCCGCTTCACCGTCACCTTGATCTTGCGGTACTTGCCGTCCGCCTTGCCGTTCGAAGACGTGTAGCCGAGCAGGTAGTAGGCGTTGAAGTCGTCTGCGGCGCGCCGCAAGCCGGCTGAGAAGTCGTTGCCATCGACGATCGCCATGCCGTTGGTCGCTGCGCCCAGCGTGCGAATCGAATCGAGCGGCGTCGAGTAGGCGACGCGCTCACGATTCCGCATCTCGGCGATCGCCCCGACGGGAGTCGTGGTGATCGGCCGCCCCTCGGTGCGCAGACCGGCAGCGTCGACCGTGTAGAAGCTGGTACTGGATCGGTTCGCCTCGCCGATCAGCTGCTGGAACATCTGGCGGCTCTCGGCCATCGAGGCCTGCATGCGGACGGTGTCGCACACCGGCCGGCTTATTCCGCCGATGCGGCCGCGATCGGGCGTGCCGAGCACGCCGTCGGGGCCGACACCGAGCGGCTGCACGCCGAGGACGCGGCCGTCGGTACCGGCATCGCTCATCCGCGTCGGGTTGTCCGTGAACAGCCGCCAGCCCATCGTCACCGCAATGACCGCCTTGCGCGTCTCGCGCTGCCCGTCGAGGTGCAGGACCAGGCCGCGCAGCGCCTCGATCGACTTCTGTTCGCGCAGGCGGGAGCGCAGCCCCAGCCAGGTTTCCCGCTGCTCCTTGGTGTCGCCGAAGCAACTCTGGAGATCGCGCTCGATCGGATCGCTCTCCGTTCCCGCCATCTCGTCGGCGACGCCCCATACCGGGTTGTCTTCCAGGTAGCGGATCAACGGCTCGGTCGAGCTCGAGAAGCTGATATCGCGGCCCGACATGTGCGGCGTCATGTAGGCGACGAGGTCGTCGGGCCCGAGCGCGGTCTTGAGGAAGGTCTGGAGCGACTTGCGGATGAACATCGCCGATCCGCGGTCGACGTGGTAGGTGTCGAGGAACACCACGAAGACGCGCCGCCGGGGGTCGGCGATCATGGCGTTGCTCTCGGCCACGGTCGACGGATCACGGCGGGGCAAGCCGATCGCCGGATTGGCGTCGTGGCGGATCGCCTCGAAGGATCGGACCGTCTGGACGACGCCGTCCTCGCGGACCTCGAAGTCGGCCGCGGTCAGGTCGGTGATCGGCTTGCCGCCCGCGGTCACGAAGACATCGGTCAGGACGAAGCTGGCGTCCGTCCGGAAGGTCGCCTCGGCCTGCTGCGGCGGCGGCCCGGGCTGCTGCCCGCGCAGCCGCCCGCCCGGCCCTGCCCCCGCCAGGACGGAGAGCCCTGCGGCAACGACCAACGAACGGACCAGACGCGACGTCGGCATGGGACGGACCTTCCTCACAGGCGGCGCCCCATCTTACGGCGTTCGCCCCGTCAGGGCACGATGCGCAGCGGGACGAGCAGACGCTGTGGCCCCCCGCCGAGCGCGAGGACGTAGTCGCCCAC
>JANOIR010000259.1:0-4834 GCA_031407765.1 Vicinamibacteraceae bacterium | reverse complement strand
CGCGGCTTCACGCCGGAAGCGATCCGCGATTTCTGCGAGCGGGTCGGCGTCGCCAAGAAGGAGAGCATCATCGACGTCGCGCTCCTCGAGCACTGCGTGCGCGAGGATCTGAACCGGCGCGCGCCGCGCGTGCTGGCGGTGCTGCGGCCCTTGAAGGTCATCATCGAGAACCTGCCCGAAGGCGGGGTCGAGCAGCTCGAGGCGGTGAACAACCCCGAAGATCTGGCGGCGGGCACGCGCCAGCTGCCGTTCACGCGCGAGATCTACATCGAGCAGGACGACTTCCGCGAGGATCCGCCGAAGAAGTACTTCCGCCTGAGCCCGGGCAAGGAAGTGCGCCTGCGCTACGGCTACATCATCAAGTGCGTCGGGGTGGACAAGGCCGACGACGGCACGATCACAGCCCTGCGCTGCACCTACGATCCCGATTCGAAGGGCGTGCTCGCGGATACCAAGCGCGTCCAGGCGACGATCCACTGGGTGTCGGCGGTGCACGGCAAGCGCGCCGATGTCCGGCTCTACGATCGCCTGTTCACGAGCGAGCGGCCCGGCGCCGGCGACGTCGACTTCCTGACCGAGATCAACCCGGCCGCGCTCGAGCACCTGCGTGACTGCGTCGTCGAACCCAGCCTGGCTGGCGCGGCGCCGGAGACGCGCTTCCAGTTCGAGCGCCTCGGGTACTTCGTCGTCGATCGCGAGACGACGGCCGATCGCCTGGTCTTCAACCGCACGGTGACCCTGCGCGACCAGTGGGCCAGAATCACCAAGGGCCAGCGTTAGTCGGCGGTCGCGCCCCTCAGGCGCGACCGCGGGCAAACTACGATCCGTCCCAGTAGAGCAGGTCGGTTGCCGGCGGCTTCACGCCGAGCTGTCGCAGCATGTTGGCGATCTGGCCGCGGTGGTAGGTGCCGTGGTTGATGATGTGGCGGAAGATCTGCCAGCGGACGCGCGTCGTCTCGACGCCGGCGATGTTGCGATAGGTGAACAGCTCCGACTTCGTCGCTTCCCACTCCGACGCCACCTCCGCGAACACCGTGTGGGCCTCGGCGAGGCGCGTCAGCGCGGTGGCCACGTCCGGGATCTCCGCCGACGGCGGCAGGCCCGAGTAGGGGAGTCCGGCCAGCCGCAGGCTCCACAGCTTGGCGGCGCCGGCATGGTGGGCGATCGTCAGCTGCAGCGTCGGAAAGCTGCCGCCGAGCTCCAGCGTATATTGCGCCGGCGTCACCTCGGCGCAAGGGGCGAGGAGCGCCCGGTCGGCCCAGCGGGTGTAGGCGACGAGCGAGACGAACGAGTCGGTCACGACTTCCCTCCGAGATACGTGCCGAACCACTCGACGTAGCGCTGCAGCCGGTCGCGGCGATAGCTCGGGACCGTCAGGCCGTGGTGCTGGCCCGGGTAGATCACGAGCATGGTCGGCACCCCCTCGGTGCGGAGCGCCATGTACATCTGCTCGGCGCCAGCGCACGGCACGTTGAAGTCGGCCTCGCTGCACAGGAAGAGCGTCGGCGTCTTGATGCGGGCGGCCTTGAAGAACGGGTACGACACCTTCAGCCAGGCGTCCGGGTTCTTCCAGGGCGGGCCCATCTCGATGTTGTACTGGAAGATGTACTGGTCGGTGCCGTACATCGTGTGCTGGAGCGAGCTGCCGGCGCCGCTGACCGCCGCCTTGAAGCGTGGATCGGTGGCGATCGTGTAGTTCGTCGAGATGCCGCCGTAGCTCCAGCCGCCGATGCCCAGCCGCGCCGGATCGGCGATGCCTTTGGCGACGGCGGCGTCGACGGCGGCCAGCAGGTCGACGACTTCGAAGTGGCCCCAGTCGGCGAAGATGGCGGTCTGGAACGTGGCGTCTCGCCCGGCGCTGCCGCGATAGTTCACGTTCAGGACGGCGTAGCCGGAGGCCGCCAGCAGCTGGCTCTCGAGGTCGAGCTCGTGCTGGTCCTGGCCATTCGGGCCGCCGTGGATGTAGAGGATCAGCGGATACCGCTTGCTCGCCTCGTATCCGGCCGGCTTGACGAGGATTGCGCCGACCTTGGTGCTGTCCGGCGACGTGAAATCGAAATCTTCGACGGCGCCGAGCTGAAGGCCGGCCAACCAGGAGTCGTTCTGGTGAGAGATCGTGGTCAGCTCGCGTGCGGACTCTGGCGTGCCGGGGGTGGCCATGGCGCCGTGGATCTCGGGTGCCGTCGTCCCGGTCGAGCCGATTACCGCGACGCGGCCGTCCCTCGCGACCACCGGGTCGCGCACCACCCGCCGCCCGCTCGTCAGCCGCACGAGTGGCCCGCCGGCCGCCGGGACGCGCGCCAGCTCGCGGGCGCGGTCGTTGACCGTGATCACGTAGAGCGCCTTGCCGTCCGGCGTCCAGGCCGGCGCCTCGACGTCGATGGTGGCGGCGTCAGTGAGGAGCTTCGGCGCGCCGCCCGCCGCCGGCACGACCGCCAGCGTGTTGCGGCTGTAGGCGAAGAACTTCGGCTCGCTGCCCTGGAGGTACGCGATCGACGCACCGTCCGGGCTCCACGCCGGGCGGGCCTGGTCGTCGGGGCCACTCCAGGTCGTCAGCGCACGCGGCTCGGCGCCGGCCTTGGCCTCGACGACGAAGACGTTGGTGTCGTTGGTGCGATCGGCGTCGCTGCCGCGGCCGCTGACGAAGGCGATGCGGGCCCCGTCCGGCGACCACGCCGGCAGCTCGTCGTCCCAGTCGCCGGTGGTCAGCGTCTCGATCGCGCCGGTGGTCACGGTGAGCAGGTAGAGGTGCGACCGGCGATGCACCAGGTAGCCCTTCTGGTCGCGCTTGAAGGCGTAGCGGTCGATGACGATCGGCTTCTTCGGCGTCTTGTCGCCGTCGGCCTTGCCCTCTTCCGGATCCGGGTCGTCGCCGACGACGACCAGCCGCGCCGAGTCGGGCGACCATTCGAAGTCGCTGACGCCGCCCTTGCGATCGGTCAGCCGCCGCGCCTCGCCACCCAGGCGGTTGAGGATCCAGATCTGGCCGCCTTCGGTCTTGTCGTCCTCACCGGCCGGCCGCCCGGAGAGGAACGCGATCCATTTCCCGTCGGGGCTGAACCGCGGCCTCGTCTCGCGGGCCGGGCTGGTGGTCAGCCGGACGTGCTCGGTGCCGGCCCAATTCGACAGCCAGACGTCGGCGTCATCGCGATCGCGGGCGACGTCGGCAGCGCCGACCGTATAGGCGACCCAGGCGCCGTCCGGGGCGACCGCGAGATCGCGGACCTCGCGGAAGCCGTCGATGTCGGCCACCTGCATCGGCCGTCGAGGAGCCTGGGCGCCGAGCGGCGTGACGGACAGGGCCAGCGCCAGCGGCGTGGCAAGGGCGAGCAGAGACGAGCGCAATTGCATGCGGGGAACCTTCGAGAGACTGCCGCATCATGCCACGCCGCGGCTTTCGGTTGACACCGTGGCGGCCGGCGGAAAGAATCCGGGCATCCATGAACGCAGGGAAACGGCTCGGCATTCTCGTCGGGGGTGGTCCCGCTCCCGGCATCAATACCGTCATCTCGTCGGCCGCCATCGAGGCGATCAACGAGGGCTTCGAGGTGATTGGCATCCGCGACGGCTTCAAAAACCTGGTCCGGCGTGATCCGTCCCAGCTGCGACCGCTGACGATCGACGACGTGTCGCGGGTGCACCTCGCCGGCGGCTCCGTGCTCGGCACGTCGCGCGAGAACCCGACCAAGTCACCCGAGGCGCTGCAGGCGGTCATCGACACCCTGCACCAGGCGGGCATCACCCATCTCGTGACCATTGGCGGCGACGACACGGCGCTGTCGTCGCGGACGGTAGCGGAGCGCTCCGAGGGTACGATCCACAGCGTGCACGTCCCGAAGACGATCGACAACGACCTGCCGCTGCCGGCGCACGTTCCGACCTTCGGTTACGAGACGGCGCGGCACGTCGGGGTCGAGCTGGTGCGGAACCTGATGGAAGACGCCAAGTCGACCCGGCGCTGGTACGTGGTGGTGGCGATGGGCCGCAAGGCCGGCCATCTCGCGCTCGGCATCGGCAAGGCTGCCGGCGCCACGCTCAGCATCATCGCCGAGGAGTTCCCCGACGGTACGGTGCCGTTCGCCCATATCTGCGACATCGTGGAGGGCGCCATCATCAAGCGCCGGGCCATGGGCCGCACCTTCGGGGTCGCGGTCCTCGCCGAGGGGCTGATCGACAAGCTCGATCCCAGCGAGCTGGCCGGCCTCTCCGACGTCGAACGCGACGACCACGGCCATGTCCGTTTCGCGGAAGTCGATCTGGCCCGCAAGGTCAAGGCCGAAGTCGAGGGCCGGCTCACCGAGCGCGGCCTCAGCGTGACCATCACGCACAAGAACGTCGGCTACGAGCTGCGCTGCGCCGACCCGATTCCGTTCGACGCCGAGTACTGCCGAGACCTCGGCCAGAGCGCGATCCGGTTCCTGGTCGGGGGCGGCAGCGGCGCGATGGTCAGCATCCAGGGTGGCAAGCTGGTCCCGATTCCGTTCGACGACCTGCGCGAGCCCAGCACCGGCAAGACCAAGGTCCGGCTCGTCGACACGGCCAGCGAAGGCTTCCGGGTGGCGCGGGCCTACATGATCCGCCTCGAGGCCGACGACTTCGAGCACGCCGCCTGGGTCGATCGCCTCGCCGAGACGGCGCACCTGTCGCCCGGCGCCTTCCGGCAACGCTTCGAATACCTGGGCGGTCCTGCGTCCATCGTTCCCTAGTACCTCGCTCCCTGGTTCGGGCCAGCTTTCGGCATGTCCATCAAGCGTATCGGCATCCTCGTCGGGGGCGGTCCCGCACCCGGCACCAACGGCGTCATCAGCGCGGTCGCCATCGAGGCGATCCGCGT
>JANOIR010000255.1:0-47326 GCA_031407765.1 Vicinamibacteraceae bacterium | reverse complement strand
GCGAAGGAGCGGGCGCGAATAGTCGCCGCACGCCAGGAGGGCTGCCGTGCCGCGCGCTGAGGGCGCGCGGCACCAAATAAAAAGTCCGGGATGAATGCCAAGGACCGCCGCCCCCTTGTAAACAGCGGCCCCTGGTGCATTCCCCCGGACTTACCTGCTGATAACGTCGGCGCCCGCCGTTGCGAACAGCGAAAACAAAGAAATCTTCACAGCCGAGCTTGCGAGGTCGTTTGATCGTGTAACAACAGTTCTACGAACGCATTAGAACAGCCGTATGCCTACACCGCCGCTGACGGTTATGTAAGTCCGGCGCTCATCGTCGGTGTCGACACCGGCGGTTCGAGACACGACGCGGACGTCGCCGCGCACTAGCAGGCGCTGCAGCAACCCACGCGGCCGCACGGCCGTCGACTTCCACTTGAGGCCGGCGCCGGCGTACATCGTGCGCCCGGTCTCGATCAACACGCGACCCTCGTGCACCTGGCGCAGGTAGCCACCGCCGCCGGTCACGAACGGCACGAGCCGTCCAGCGGGCAGCTGCAGCGTCGCCACTTCGACCAGGCCGCCGCCTTCGACGGTGATTTGTGTGAGCGTGGACGACACCGTGATCGCCGGCGCCTGTTCGATGTCGTCGTGGATGCGCGCCTCGACGTCGTTGACACCGAGCCCACCGGTCGCCTCCGCGTAGACGCCACGGAACAGGCGCCAGCCGAGGCGGACCTCCGCGCCGGGTCCTGGCAGGATCGCCACGTCGCTGTCGAAGAGCGTCACCAGCGAGCCGGTCGGTATCTGCGGACCGGTGATCGCGGCGCGCCGCGCGCCGAGATCGTAACCGTCCCACCAGGCGCCGCTCACGCTGACGTCGAGCCGCGGCTGCGCCGATGCGGCAGGCGGCGCCCCCAGCCACGCCGCCGCGATGACGAACGCCCCCAGCGCCCGCTGGCTCCAGCCGATGCGGCCCGCGATCATCGGGCCCGCACCGTGATGTCGATGCCAGGGGCCACACCGCTACGCGGCGCGACGGCGATCTTCGAGTAGTAGGCCACGCCGAAGTCGGCATCGACGCGCCGCGAGTCCTCGAAGAAGCTCTCGAGGTCGCCGTCATCGAGCGGCTCGGCGCGGACCACATACGACCCCGGCTCGAGGCCGTTGATCACGTAGTCGCCCTCGTCGTTGATCGAAAACCCGCCGACGATCTGGCCGCTGCGCAACCCGTACGCCACCACATGGGCACCGAACACACCGCGCCCGTTCTTGCGGACGCGGCCGCCAAGGCCGCCCAGCCGCGGCCCCCCGCTCGTCAGGCGATAGAGATCGCTGACGCCGGCGACGTCGTCGCTGCGCAGCGTCCGCCCTTCGAGACTCCCGCGCGGGAACGCGATCGGAAACATCACCGCGCCCGACGCGATCAACCGGCGGCCGGTGCCGGAAACGTCGGTCTCGCCGATGGCCGAATGCCCCAGGCCGAGGACGTGGCCGATTTCATGCTGCGCGACGGCCTGCAGATCGAAGCCGGTGGTCGAGCCCGACTCCGCCACCGACCACGGCTGTGCCGCGTTGAACTGCACGTCGGCCTCGACGATCTCGCCCTTGATCAGGTCGATGGTGTAGCTGGTGACGGCCAGCGTGCGCTCGAGGTCGGGCCGCCGCTCGAAGCCGAAGACGTTGCTGGTGTCGTCCTCGCTCGGCCGGGCCGACGTGAACCCCTGCCGTGTGAACTGCACGTTGGCCGACGCGACTGCCTCCCACGCGCGAAACGCGCGGCCAAGCGCCTGGTCGAGCGCGTTGGCGCTGATGCCGTTGGCCAGATCCGCGTCGCTGACGCGATAGGGAATCGGACCGGGCCAGCGCAGCACGGTGTTCGAGCCGTTGATGGTGAGGCCGAAGCGCATGTACGCGGCACCTGGCGCGGTGGCCAGGCCGACGAGGGCCGCGGTGACGACGAGCGCGCGCCTGACGGGCGTCACCGCCGGCCCCGCAACTGGGCGAGGACGACCTGCGCGATGCGCGCTTCGATCCGCGCCAGCGGCTGCGGGCCGCGATCGGTGGCGCCGCGGACGACGGGCCCGTCGACGCCGGCCGCGATCGGTGCGCCGACCATCCGCTCCCCCGTCGTCGCATCGAGGCGGACGCGCATCAAGCCTTGCGAGAAGCCGACCAGCTGCGGCACGCCGGTCGCCAGGACGCGCAGGAACAGCACGGCCTCGTCGCCTTCGGCGACGTCGGGTGCTCCGGGCACGACCGTTCGGTAGCGTCCATAGGTGCCGCCGGGCAGCACCAGGTGGAGCTCGCCGGTCGGCGTGCCTTTCAGCGCGCGCAGCACGTCGAGGGCGACCACCCGCTCGACCCGGAGCGTGCCGGCCGCCTGCCGCGTCTCGACGCCGGCGACGCGAGCATGCACCACGAGATCGGCCTCGGCGGCCAGTTCATCGAGGGTGGCGGGAATCGTGACCGAAGCCTCGGGCAGTCGAGGCGTGAGCAGGCCCAGCGTCACGGCGGCGATGGCGAGCAGCGCGCGGCGTGACGGGTGCCTCTGGGAAACGGGCATGCCTCACTTTAGCAGTCCGTGGTGGAAGGGGCGCGCGGCCCCCGCATCACGGGCTACCAACAGCGGGCGGATGGTTCGGCGGAATCGGCGCCGCAGCGTCTCACTCCGCTGCGGCCGCGGCCTGGGGCGTCGGAAGCCCGCCGACGCTCCACCGCATCGCCACGGAGAAGACGGCGAGCAGCAAGAGGAGGAGAACGGCCGCCACGACCGCGATGCCGCCGACGTCCGCCGGCGCCGAACGGTCATCGGGCGGGGTCTGGAAGTCGCTGGGGAGCATCGTCGCCATGGCTACCCACATTGCAACAGTCTTGCCCGCTCTTGGAGAGGGAATGCGCGGCGCCAAAGCCCGAAATCGGCCGCTCGTGCGACGGGGACGTGGGGCCGTGGGTAGCCGGCTTCCGAGAACATGACACCGTGGTGCGCGTGAACGACGCCGCTCTCTCGCTTGCACCCGACTGTTTCGATCGATACACTTTCAGTACGACGGTCTTGCGATCGATACCCAGCATGGATACCGTAACCATCTCTCCGAAGTTCCAGGTTGTGATTCCGAAGGACATCCGGCTCCGGCTGAAGCTCCGAGCCGGCCAGAAGGTCCAGGCGATCGCCTACGACGATCGCATCGAGCTGGTGCCGATTCGTCCAGCGCGACAGCTGAAGGGCTTCCTCAAGGGTATTGATACCGGCGTCCCTCGTGAGCCCGACCGGACATGAATGTCGTCGACTCGTCGGCGTGGCTGGAGTACTTCGCAGACGGCCCGAACGCCGCTCAGTTCGCCAAGGCCATCGAGAGCACGGCCGAGCTGGTGGTACCTACCCTCAGTTTGTACGAAGTGTTCAAACGGGTCCTCCAGCAGCGGAGTGAGGGGGACGCCCTCCAGGCCGTCGCGGTCATGCAACAGGGACAGGTCGTCGAGCTATCCGGCGCACTGGCGCTCTCCGCCGCCCGCCTGTCGATCGAGCATGGCCTGCCGATGGCCGACAGCGTGATGCTGGCGACGGCACGCGCCTCCGATGCGACCCTGTGGACTCAGGATGCAGACTTCGATGGCATCGCCAACGTCCGCTACGTGGCGAAGCCATCCCGGAGTCGCTGAGCGTCGATCGACGCCCCGGCGCGCCACGCTCAGCGCCGCCGCGCCATCCGGAGAATCGCCTCGGCGGCGCGGCCGCTGGCGCCGCCGCCGCCCAGGCGGCGTTTCACCTCACGCCAGGCCTCACGCATCGCGTCCGCCGCCGCCGCGTCGTTGAACAGGCGCGCGACCTCGTCGGCGACGCGATCCGGCGAGAAGAAATCCTGGATCAGCTCGGTGGCAACCTTGCGCCCGGCGATCAGGTTGGCCATGCCGAACGTGTCGACCTTCACGAGACGTCGGCCGAGGAAGTAGCTCAGGTCGGACACGCGGTAGACGATCACCATCGGCTTTTCGTGCAGCGCCGCCTGCACCGTGGCGGTACCGGACGCGGTGAGGACGACATCCGACGCCGACAGCACGTCATCGGCCCGGCCATCGATCACGGCGATCGGGACGCGGCCGTCCTCGCGCGCGGCCTGCAGCGGCGCGAACAGTTCGTCGTCGAGGTTGGGGGCACGCGCGACCAGCGCCTGGATGTCCGGCACGCGCTCGGCGAGCAGCGGCAGTGCGGTCACCAGGTCGGGCAGGATCTTGTGGACCTCGTTGTGGCGGCTGCCCGGCAGGACGGCGAGCACCGGCCGCTCCGGATCGAGCCCGGCGCCGCGCAGCACGGCCACGCGATCCGCCGGAGGCGGGATCAGATCGACCAGCGGGTGGCCGACGAAGTCGACCGGGATGTCGGCCCGCTCGTAGATCTCGGGCTCGAACGGAAAGATCGGCAGCACCAGCGACGCGAAGCGCCGCATCGTCTCCAGCCGGCCTTCCCGCCACGCCCACAGCTGCGGCGCGACGTAGTAGACGACCGGCACGCCGAGTCGGTGCATCGAGGCACCGAGGCGGAAGTTGAAGTCGGGAAAGTCGATCGGGACGAAGACATCGGGCGGCGTGCGGCGCGCTTCGGCCACCAGCCGTCGATACAGCCGCCAGGTGCGCGGCAGCTGCCTGACCACCTCGGCCAGGCCGGTGACGCTGTAGTGCCGGTAGTCCTCGTAGAGCGTGGCACCGGCGGCAGCGAGGCGCGGCCCACCGAAGCCGACGATCTCGACGTCCGGCTGGCGGCGGCGCAGCTCCTCGGCCAGGGCGGCGGCATAGACGTCGCCGCTGGCCTCCCCGCACGAGATGAAGACGCGCGTCATCGCGCCGGCGGACGCGTCTCGGGAGCGGCAGCGGCGGCGCGACGCACCCGCTTGAAGTTCACCGCGGCGAGGTCGAGCTCGTCGAGCTTCACGAGCTCGTAGTTGTCGAAGCCGGCCTTCTTCAGCTCGGGGAGGAACGTGGCAGCGTCGCCGACGAGCACGATCGCCAGACGGCTCGGCCGCAGGTAGGCGCGCGAGACGCGCTGGATGTCGTCGGTCGTGACGCGGTACACCTGCTCCGGATACTCGGGCAGGTCCTTCAGATCGAGCCCGTAGAAGATCGCGTTCAGCACCTTCACCGCGATCGCATCCGGCGTCTCGATGGTCAGCGCGAAGTTGCCGGCCAGGAACGCCTGCGCCGAATCGAGCTCGCGCGCGTTGACCGCCTCCTGCTGCAGGCGAATGAACTCGCCGACGGTGAGCTTGAGCGCCTCGACAGTGGTCTCGGTGCGCGTGTCGGTGTCGGCGACGATCGCCCCGGATCGCTGGAACGCGTCCATCTCGGCGGACGCGCCGTAGGTGAGGCCGCGGTCCGATCGCAGCACGCCCTGCAGCCGGTTGCCGCCCTCGCCACCGAGGATCTTCACCGCGAGGTTCAGCGGCATGTAGTCCTGGTGATCGCGCTTGATGGCCAGCTGGCCGACGCGGATCTCGGTCTGCACCGCGCCCGGCCGATCGACGACCACCACGCGGCGCGTCGGGTCCGGCGGATCGGCGGTGGTGACGGCCGGCACCGTGCCGCGTGCCCAGTCGCCGAACGCCTTCTGGACGGACGCCGCCGCGGCCTCCACGTCGACGTCGCCGACGATGGCGACCAGCGTGTTGTTCGGGTGATACCACTGCGTGTGGAAGGCGACGAGGTCGGCGCGGGTCAGCGCGGTGACCGATTCCGGGGTCCCGTTGCCGGGCCGGCCGTAAGGATGGAAGCCGAAGATCAGCCGCTCGACCACCGCGCCGGCGACGTAATCCGGATCCTGGTAGCTGACCGTGAGCGCCGACAGCAGCTGCTCGCGCTGGCGGTCCAGTTCCTCGGCCGCGAACGCCGGACGACGGATCACCTCCGCCAGCAGCTGCAGCCCTTCGTCCAGCTTGCTCTGCAGCAGGATGGTGTTGGCATAGGAGAGGTCGGAGGCAGCGCCGGTGCCGAGGCCGCCGCCCATGAAGTCGATGGTGTCGGCGATCTCGGCGGCGCTGCGGCTGGTGGTGCCCTGGTCGAGCAGGGTCGCGACCATTTCCGCCACACCGGGCTTGTCGGTCGGATCCTGCGCCGAGCCGGCGCGCACCAGCAGACGCACGCTGACGACCGGCTGCTCGGTCTGCCGCACCACGACCAGCGTCAGGCCGTTGGCGAGCGTCCGCAGCTCGTAGTGCGCGAAGGTCACCGGCCGCGGATCGAGCGGGCGCGGCGGCCGCTCGGATGGCCAGCCGGCGGACTGGGCGCAGACCACGGCCGGGGCGGCGGCGATGAGGACGGCCAGCAGCGCATGCTCGCGCAGCCGGCGCAGGGCGGCCCGGATCATCGGCTCGCCTCAGCGGTCGGCACGCTGGTGCGCGGCAGGATCGTGATGATGGTCCGGCTCGCCGGGGTGAAGTAGGTCTTGGCGACGCGCTGGACGTCAGCCTTCGTGGTGCTGAGGAAGATGTCGAACTCGCCGTCGGCCGTCTTCAGGTCGTTGTGGATCACCGCGGCGTGCGCGAGCATGCTCGCCTTGTCCTGGATGGTGAGCCGGGTGAGCAGGTAGTCGCGCGCCCACTGGTTCTTGGTCCGCTCCAGCTCGCGATCGGAAATCGGCTCGTTACGCAGCCGATCGAGCTCGGCGGTCAGCGCGGCGATGGCGGCCTCGGTCGTCTGGCCCGGCTGCACGACCGCGGTGGCGAAGAACAGGTTGGGGGCCTCAACGATGTTGCCGCCGCCGAAGGCGGCGAGCGCCAGCCGCTTCTCGTAGACCAGCGACCGGTAGATGCGGGAGCTGTTGCCGTCCGACAGCACCTTGTTGACGATGTGCAGCGGGTAGCTGTCCGGGTGGCCGTCGTAGGTGATGTGGTGGGCGACGACGACGGCCGGCAGCGGCACGTCCTCGTAGACGGTGAGGCGGCGCTCGGCCGTCTGCGCGGGCTCGGCCGGGATTTCGCGCGGCACGGGCTTTTTCGCCTTCGGCACCCGGCCGAAGTACTGCTGAATCAGGGCCATCGTCGCCTGCGGATCGACGTCGCCGGCGACGACCAGCACGGCGTTCTCGGGCACGTAGTAGGTCTCGTAGAAGTCACGCACGTCGCCGATGCGCGCGGCCTCGAGATCGGCCATGCTGCCGATGACCTGGTGCTTGTACGGGTGTGTCGTGAAGGTGGCGTCGTAGACGATCTCGGCCAGCCGGCCGTAGGGCGGGCTCTCCACGCGCTGGCGGCGCTCTTCCTTCACCACGCTGCGCTCGCGCGCGAACGCCGACTCCTCGACCTTGAGCGAGGCCATGCGGTCGGCCTCGAGCCACAGCGCCAGCGGCAGGTAGTGCGCCGGCACCGTCTCCCAGTAGTTGGTCGAGTCCTCGTTGGTCGAGGCGTTGCTCTCGCCGCCGACCGAGGCGATGAACGACTGGTGCTGATCCTGGGCGACGTTCTTGCTGCCCTGGAACATCAGGTGCTCGAACAGATGCGCGAAGCCGGTGCGGCCGGCGCGCTCGTTCTTCGACCCGACGTGGTAGGTGACGCTGACGTGGGCGATCGGCGTCGAGTGGTCCTCGTGAAGGACGACCCAGAGGCCGTTCTCGAGCTTCGTCGACGTATAGACCAACGTCGTCGGACGCTCGCCCGACGCGGCTGTCGGCAGCCCCGGCAGCGACAGGAACAGCGCCGCAGCCAGCCCGGCCGCCTTGGTCCGCTTCGTGCTGAGCAGCATCGATCGATTATGGCACGGAGGTGCCGGCGCCTCCGGGCCCGGCATCGCCCCCATCGTCGGCCCCGGTGACGGCGCGGCCCGCCGCCAGGCCGAGACGTCGCTCCACCGCCTTGAGCCGCTCGCGCAACGCGGGCAGTTGTGCGAAAACCACGGACGCCTTGCGCCAGGCGCGGTTGTCGATCGCGGGATAGCCGGTGACGAAGCGACCCGGATCGACCGAGTTGGTGACGCCCGACTGCCCCGCCGCGATCGCGCCGCGGCCGATCACGATGTGCCCTTGGACGCCGACCTGGCCGCCGAGGGTCACACGATCCTCGAGGGTGGCGCTGCCCGAGATGCCAACCTGCGCCGCCAGCAGCGCATCGCGGCCGATGCGAACGTTGTGGCCGACCTGCACCAGGTTGTCGATCTTGGTGCCGGCACCGATGCGCGTCTCGCCGACCGTCGCCCGATCGATCGTGGTGTTGGCGCCGATCTCGACGTCGTCCTCGATGACGACGGTCCCGACCTGCGGCACCTTGAGGTGGCGGCCGTCGGCATCGCGGGTGAACCCGAACCCGTCGCTGCCGATCACCGCGCCGTTCTGGACGACGACGCGATCGCCGATCGTGACCCGCTCACGAATGGAGACGTGGGCATGGATGCGACAGTCGCGGCCGACGACGGCCCCCGGCCCGACGGCGACGTGGCTCTCGAGCACGCTGCCCGCGCCGATGCGCGCGCCGGCGCCGACCGACACGAACGGGCCGATGGTGGCGCCGGGATCGACGACCGCATCGGCAGCGACCGAGGCGGCGGCGCTGATCCCCGGGGCTGGCTGCGGCGGCGTGTGGAAGATCTCGAGGGCGCGGGCAAAGGCGAGGAACGGGCTCCTGGCCCGCAGCATCGGGCGGGCCAGGGCCGGCGTGTCCTCGGCGACGATCACGGCCGCGGCTCGCGTCTCCGCCGCCGCAGTCTTGTAGCGAGGATGGGCGAACAGCGCGATCTCGTCGGCGGCCGCCGTCGCCAGATCGGCCACGCCGACGATCGTCGCGGCACCGTCTCCCTCGAGGCGGCAGCCGAGCCGATCGGCCAGCTCGGCGAGCGTCATCGGTGACGCTGGAGTCATGGGGCTGTGTATATCACGCGCCGTTGATCAGGTCCCGCCGGCCGCGACCGACCCTGGCCAGCAGATCCGGTTGACGAACAGCGACAGGCGCGGCAGCCGCAGCCGCTCGGCGATCGCGTCGATGCGCGCCTCGCGTTGCACCGGCGCCAGCTTCAGCGCGTCGCGCAGCTCGATCAGCGGATCGCAGGGCACCGTGGTCCAGGTCACGACGTCGAGCCCGTGCGTGGCGCCCTTTCGCGACAGGTAGTGCCCGACGACGCGGAACGCGAAGTAATACCCGATCACGTTCGGACCAGGAACGAAGAACAGCCCCACTCCCAGGACGAGCATGAGCAGTGCATCGATGACCAGCCAGCGCACGTGCCGGTCGCGATCGCGGATCATCGAGGCGCGCATGATCGCCAGCGCCCGCTCGGCGGTCATGTCGGTCGGATGATGGAGGCAGGCGGTGGTGTGGTGCCTGAGGTGCCAGAGGAGCCGCTGCTCGGCGACGGCGTCGGCGACCTTGGCCAGGACGCGGGCCCGGGTGCGCTCCCACCACGTGTCAATCGGATCGTGGTCGCCGCGGGCACGACGGGCGCGGGCCGCTTCGGCGGCGTGCAGCATCTCGGTGAAGCGGCGGCGCATACGGGCGAAGAAGCCGGGCGCCGACGCCTCGGCGCCAGCGGCGGTCTCGTCGTCATCCGACGGCTCGCAGTACAATTCGTGCCGCTCCACCCCGAGCGGCACGAGAAACACGTCCATGATGGGATCTTACGTCACTGCCGCAGCCCTGGTGCCATGCGCTCTCGCCGGCCGGCGTTTCACGCGCCTCGGCGTCGCTGCCGCGATCGTCCTGGCGCTGGCTGTGCCGGCCCTCGCCGTCCAGGTTGTGCCGGCGTCGCCGCCGGTCGTCATCCCGCCGGGTGGCCCGAGCGTGCGGCTCCAGCTACGGGTCTTCGACGGCGTCGAGGATGTCACCCGTGAGGCGCGGGTCCGCCTCTACCCCACCGGTCGCCGCGACGAGCCGCTGAAGCTCACCCTCGGCGCGGACCAGGCCTACGAGGCCGACGTCCCGGTCGGGCTCTACGACGTGCAGGCCATCCGCCTGAAGGCGGGCGAAGTAAGTGGCGTCCGCTGGGTCGAGCGGCTGCTCGTGCAGAAATACCCGGACGAATTCGGCCGTCACCTGCAGGTCGTCAACCTGAAGAGCGGATTCGGTGCCCTGCAGATCCGCCCCGACGCGGACGGCGCCGGGCCGGCCGGCTGGTCCGCCGTCGCCACACCGCCCGGTGCCCCCGAGACCGAAGTCGGCAAGGCGCGCGCGCTCGGCCCCGATCTGCTGCTGGTCGTGCCGTCGGGCACCTACGACGTCAAGGTCGTCGTCCCCAGCGGCGCGCCCACGTGGATCTCGAACCTGGAGATCCCGGACGCGCGGACGCGCTTGAAGACGTGGCCGATCAAATAGCCGCTAAACTCTAGGCCGGACGCTTCGCTTCCGCCGGCGACGGCCCCCAGGTCGCGAGGGCTTCGGCGAGCCGCTCGAGCTTGAGCGGCTTCGCCAGGTGGGCGTCCATGCCGGCGTCGAGACAGCGCTGGCGATCGGCGTCGGAGGCGTTGGCGGTCAGCGCCAGAATCGGGATGCGGCGCCGGCCGGCGAGCGCCGCCCTGATGCGGGCCGTCGCCTCCCAGCCGTCCATCTCGGGCATCTGGCAGTCCATCAGCACGATGTCGAAGTGCCCCGCCTTGGCGCGCTCGAGCGCGTCGCGCCCGTTCACCGCGACTTCGACCTGGTGTCCGAGCCGCTCCAGCATCCGCGACACGACCTTCTGATTGACCTCGTTGTCCTCGGCGACCAGCACACGCAGCCTGCCGGACGGCGGAGCGCGGCGGTCCACCGCCGGTGATGCCGGCGGCGGCACGACGCGGGTCATCGCCTCCTGCGTCGACACGGGTCGCGTTGCGGCCCGATCGACGGTCGCCGCTTCCATCGTCGCAATCAGGGACTGGGCCAGCTGGTGCCGGCGCTGCGGCTTGACCAGACAGGTCGACAAGCCGAGCGTCTCCGCGTTGGCCAGGCCCTCGGCGCGCGTGCGCGAGGTGAGCAGCACCGCCGGCAGCGGCGGCAGGCCGGCGATGCGCCGGGCCGCGTACAGGGCGATCGAGCCCCCGCGCAGCGGCAGCGATTCGTCGATCAGGAGGAGATGCGGTCCCTGCGGCATCGCCGCGCGCCTGAAGAGCTCGTCGACCGATCCCGTCGCCTCGACGATCGCGCCGAGCGCGGTGAGCTCGCGGCCGAGGGCGGCGAGGGCGAAGGGGTGGTCATCGGCAACCAGCACGCGCAGACCTTCGAGCGGTGTCGCCACGAACGGCTCCGCCGCGGCGGCGCCGAAGCGGCTGGTGAACCAGAACGCGCTGCCCCGGCCCTCGGCGCTCTCGACGCCGACCTGGCCGCCCATCAGCTCGGCCAGCTGCCGGGTGATCGCCAGGCCGAGGCCGGTGCCGCCGTAGCGCCGGGTCATCGAGCCGTCGGCTTGCGAGAACGGCTCGAACAGCCGGCCCAGCGCGTCACGCTTGATGCCGATCCCGGTGTCCACGACGGTGACGCGCAGCATCGGCTCGCCCTCGCTCGAGGGCTCGATCGACAGCGTGGCGCGCACACTGCCGCTGGCCGTGAACTTGACGGCGTTGCCGAGCAGGTTCAGGAGCATCTGGCGCCAGCGGGACGGATCGAGGTGGATCAGCGAGGGCACATCGGCCGGCACGTCGCAGACCAGCTCCAGGCCCTTGGCCTGCGCCGACGGGCCGACCACGTCGATGGCGTCGTGCAGGGCCTCGCGCGGATCGAAGTCGACCGCTTCGAGCGTCAGCTTGCCCGCCTCGATCTTCGAGAAGTCGAGGATGTCGTTGATGATCGTGACCAGGCTGTCGGCCGAGCGCTGGATCTGTTCGGCGTACTCGCGCTGCTCGGCGGCGAGCGGCGTTTCGAGCAGCAGGCTGACGGTGCCGATGACGCCGTTCATCGGCGTGCGGATCTCGTGGCTGACCGTGGCCAGGAAGGCGCTCTTGGCCTTGGCCGCCTCGAGCGCGGCGTCGCGCGCGGAGGCCAGCTGCCGCTCCATCTGGCGCCGGCGCTCGATTTCCTTCCGCAGGTCGTTGTTGACGCGGCGGGCGGCCTTGGTCCGGTGTCCGCCCTCTTCGACGAAGTGGGCGCCGAGCCCCGCGAAGACGCCGAGCAGGAGCCCCACGCCGAGGACGATCTCGGGTAGCGGCGAATCGGCCGGCACGAGCCGGCTGCCGCCGCGCCAGGCGCGCAGGCGCCACAAGGGCGCGCCCGGTAGATTGATCGGGGTCCACGCCAGGGGACCGACGGGCGGACGCTCGGGACCGGCGCGGTACAGCGTGGCGGCGCCGTCCGCGATCTCGACGCCGGCCCGGCGCACGGACGGAATCGACGCAAAGAGATCGTGGTAGAGCACCAGGCCGACGGCGACGCCTTCGTCGCCCGCCCCAGGCGGGGACGGGACCAGGATCATGAAGCCGTCGCCCTGGACGTCGACGTCGACGGGCGGCGAGACCACCATCGCGTTCGTCGTTCGCGCGGCTTTGATCAGGGCCTTGGCGGCGGGCTGCCCTTTCAGGTCGAGCGCCTCGCGCCGGGCGGGATCGGGGCCGACGACGCTCCGCGTCTCGAGCGTCGGGGTGACCCACGCGACGGCGGCGAACGCCGGCAGCAGCGAGGTCTGGCCATGGGCGCTGCGGGCCCAGTCGGCGGGGTTGGCGATGGGCCGGTAGGCGAGGCGCTTCACCACGGCCGTGTGGCGATCGACGGCGCGGCGCGCGTCGGCGGCGATCGCCACCACGTCGCGGTGGTCCATCGAGGAGGCGCCGCGCGATCGCTCCATCGCGAGCGAGCGCCACAGCACGCACGACAGGGCGGCGGTCGCGATGGTCACGGTGAACGGAATCTGTCGCCAGCCGGCGACCGGTCCTCCGAGCAGCGACGTCCCGCGCCGCACCATCAGCAGCGCGGCGCCGAGCGCGACGGTGCCAATCGCCACCGGGGCCGGCATGCCGGCCAACGGATCCCACGCCAGACCGCTGCCCGCCACGAGGCCGGAGAGACGGGCCAGCCCCCCGGCGAGCAAAGCCGCCGCGACGAACGCGCTCGAGGCGTCGCGCAGGCGCGGTGAGCCGCTGCGCAACGGAATGAACAGCCCGACGCCGCAGACCATCAGCACCTGTGCCGACGCGTTGTCGATCCAGCCGTAGCGGGTGACGAGCTCCCAGAGCAGCAGCCCCGGCGCCGTGCCGACGATGGCCGGCACTTGGACCAGCGTGGCGACGATGGTGAGGAGGAGCACGATCAGGCCGGCGAAGCGGGCGCCGGCCCGGCGGCCGCGCGAGAGCCCGATCACGCCGGCGGCGCACAGCCCCAGTGCCACGCCGGTGGCGAGCGGGCCCGTCGTCAGCAGCGACAGGCGGGCCGCGCCGTGCAGCGCCATCGGTCCGAGCGCGAGCCAGAGGCCCGCCGCCGCGGCGACTCCAGCCAGGAGCCGCGCCCAGGTCACCGCCGACCAGAACGATGGTTGTCGCCTTCCGTACACGTGGCGCCGTCCCGTCCGCCAAACTCCCTTTCCGGGAGTGGCGTCAATCAGCAGGTCGGCACTTTCGGGGTGTTCTCTGAATGGCGGAGGTAGCCGGCCGAGTCGCCGGGGCGGCCTGCTAAACTGCTTTCCGTGTCCGCGTTGTCAGACCGTGACGTCCTGCGCATCGCCGAGCTCTCCCGGCTGGCGCTCTCCGCCGACGAGCGGACCCGCCTGGGCCGCGAGCTGGCGGCCATCCTCACCTACGTCGAGCAGATCGGCGCCATCGACACGACGGGAATCGAGCCGACCTCGCACGTCCAGCTCGATCGGCCGACGCTGCGTCCAGACGAGCCGCGCCCGTCCCTGAGCCGCGACGAGGCGCTGCGCAACGCCCCGGACGCCGCCCGCGGCGGCTTGTTCCGAGTGCCCAAGGTGATCGGGTGACCGGCCCGATCCACCAGTGGACGGCGCGCCAGACGCGCCAGGCGCTGCGCACGAAACAGACCTCGGTCACGGAGGTCGCCCAGGCCTTGCTGGCGCGCATCGCCCGCCTCGACGGCGTCGCCGCGCCGGGCGCCTCGGCCGCCGGGGCTGCTGGGGCGACGCCCGCCAACGGCCTCGGCGCCTTTCTGCACGTCGATCCAGCACGGGTGCTTGCCCGCGCCGCCGGGCTGGACGCCGACCACGACACGCTCGCCGATCTCCCGCTGTTCGGCGTCCCGGTGGCGGTGAAGGACAACCTCTGTACCCGCGACGTGCCGACCACCGCCGCGTCCCGCATCCTCGAGCGCTTCGTGCCGCCGTTCACCGCGACGGCGGTGACCCGCCTCGAGGCAGCCGGCGCGATCGTGCTCGGCAAGACCAACTGCGACGAGTTCGCGATGGGATCGTCGACCGAGAACTCGGCGCTCGGCGTCACCCGCAACCCCTGGGCGCCCGATCGCATCCCCGGCGGATCGAGCGGCGGCTCCGCCGTGGCGGTCGCCGCCGGCCTGGCGCCGGTGTCGCTCGGCTCCGACACCGGCGGATCGATCCGCCAGCCCGGATCGCTATGCGGAGTAGTCGGCTTCAAGCCGACCTACGGCCGGGTCTCGCGCTACGGGCTGCTCGCCTTCGGCTCGTCGCTCGATCAGATCGGCCCGTTCGCACGGACCGTGCAGGACGCCGCCGACATCTTCGCGACGATGGCCGGCTACGACCCGGCCGATGCCACGACGACGCACGCCGACGTCCCCGACGTCGCCACGCTCGACGCCGGCGCCGGCAGCACGCCGCTCGCCGGGCGGCGCATCGGCGTGCCTCGCGCGCTCCTCGCCTCGGGCGTGGATGCGGCGGTGCAGGCGGCGATCGACGCCGCCCTCGTCGCCCTCGAGCAGCTCGGCGCGACGCTGGTCGACGTGGCGCTGCCGCACGCGTCGGCGGCGATTCCGGTCTACTACCTGGTGGCCACCGCCGAGGCCAGCTCGAACCTGGCGCGCTACGACGGCGTCCGCTTCACGGCGCGGGCGCGGCTGGCGCCGGGCGACGATGTGGCGACGCTGTACGAGCGCACCCGCGGCGAGCACTTCGGTGCCGAAGTGAAACGCCGCATCATGCTCGGCACCTATGTCCTGAGCGCCGGCTACTACGAGGCTTACTACCTCAAGGCGCAGCGCGTGCGGACGCTGATCCGGCGCGACTACGACACCGCGTTCGCGGCCGACGTCGACGCGATCGCGATGCCGACGTGTCCGACGCCGGCGTTCCGCCTCGGCGAGCGCGCCGACGATCCGCTGCAGATGTATCTCGCCGACGTGTTCACGGTCAGCGCCAACCTGACCGGCCTGCCGGCGATCAGCGTGCCGTGCGGCTTCTCCCCTGAGCGGCTGCCGATCGGCCTGCAGCTGACCGGCCGGCCGTTCGACGAGGCCGGCCTGCTACGCGTTGCTCACGCATACGAGCGCGCGACGCCGTGGCACACGCAGGCGCCGGCGCTCGAGTAAGAACGCGCGACGCGAATCTCCAATTTCCAACTCCCAATCTCCAAGGGAACGCCCAACACTCAACGTCCACACGCTCGCCTTCCGGGGTTGGGCGTTGGGAATTGGGCGTTCCTTGGAAGTTGGAGATTGGAAGTTGGAAGTTCCGCCGCTCAGGGCGGAAGCCAGTTCAGCACGAAGCTGAGCGGCGGCGGCGTCGAGCCGGCCACCGGGACGTTCATCACGAAGCGGCTGCCGTCGGGGAGCGGCGCCACGTGGTAGCGCACGTCCCAGCCGCGGAACTGGAGCTGGAAGAGCTGACGCGGCGGGCCGATGACCGGCGTCGGCCGCGACAGGTCGAGGCTGACGGCCATCAGCCAGCGATCCGGGCCGTGGTAGTAGAGCTCCGAGCCGTCGGCGCGCCAGAACGGCTCGCGGCCGTTGCGGAGCGAGACCTGGAACCGCGGGCCTGGCGCGTCCAGCCGTTCGATGTAGACGTGGCGGTCGCCGGTGTCGGTCGTCGAGTAGGCCAGCCACTGGCCGTCTGGTGAGAAGCGCGGCTCGTTCTCGCGCCACGTCGACGCACGAAACGGCTTCTGTTCGCCCGGCACGGCGTCGGCACCGATCGGCACCAGCCAGATGTCGTTGTCGCGGCGCTGATCCGATCGCGTGAAGGCCAGCAGGTTGGCGACCGAGAGGTGGAACGGCACGGCGCGGGTCGAATCGGCGATGACGACCTCGTCGGCGCCGGTGCCGTCGGCGGCGTGGCGGAACAGGGTCGAGCGGCCGCCGCGGTTCGAGGCGAAGTAGATCCAGCGCCCGTCGGCCGACCACGAAGGCGCGAGATCGTCGTCGGCGTCGGAGGTGATGCGCGTCTTCTGCCGCCGGGCGAGATCGAGCGTGAAGATGTCGCGAGTGCCCGCAACCTCGTCGAGCTGCTCATAGGCCAGTAGATCGCCGGCCGGCGACATCGCGATGTCCCGGAACTCGCCGGGGCCGATGAGCGGCGTCGACCGGCCGTGCCGATCGACCATCACGAGCTGGCGATCGACCTGGCGGACCCCGAGGTAGGCGAGCATCGACACGCCCCGGCCTGTCGCCGAGAAATTCGCGTAGTCCTCGCGGTTGTAAAGATTCGACCCGATGCGGCCGGCGACCGGCTGCGGCTGGCCGGCGAGCCGCAGCGTCCGGGTGTCGAAGGGCTGCGCGAACAGCCGGCCGTTGCGCACGAACAGCAGGCGATCGGAGGTGACCTGGGCGTTGGCGTCGCTCTCGAGCAGCACGCGGTCGCTGCCGCTGGCGTCGAGCCGCCCGGCCATGATCGTCCGCGGCTGCTCGAGCGCCCGCCGCGACGAGTAGATGAAGGCCGCCGTGCCGGGGACGAACGACGGCCAGCGTAAATCGGTGCCGTGCTCGCCCTGCAGGCGGATCGCCGCCCGCTCGCCGCCCGACGCCGGGATGCGATAGATGGCGCGGCCGAAGTCGGCCGCGAACAGGATCGTCCCGTCGACGCCCCACGAGCCGCCCATCGCGTTCCAGGCCGGGCACAGGTAGCGCGACTCGCCGCCGCCGACGCCGGCGATCCACAAGGCGTTCTGCTTGAAGTAGGCGACCGTACGGCTGTCCGGCGACCAGAACGGATCATGTGCCCCTTGCGAGTCGGCGATCTGCCGCGCCTCGACGCTGTCGAGCGGCCGCGTCCACAGCTTGCCCCCGGCGCCGAAGGCGACCTGCGACCCGTCCGGCGCCAGTGAGAAGCTGAGGAAGTCTTCGTTGCCCGGAGGCGTCATCAGGAAGCGCACCGTCGGCGCCGCCGAGGCGGGCGGCGGCAACCAGGCCCGCGCCGCAGCGACGCCGCCGGCGAGGCCGGCGACGAGCAGGGCGGCGAACGGCCAGTGCCGCTGCACGCGACCGCGCCACGGCGAGGTCGCTGGCGTCACCTGGGCAGCCGGGGACGGCGCGGCGTGGCTCCCCGATCCGGGGGCCGAACCGATCGACAGCTCCGCCGACGTCGCCAGAAAGCCGGTGAGCGCGAGCTCGAGCTCGCCGGCGCTGGCGTAGCGGCCCGCGGGATCACGGGTCAGCGCCCGCTCGACGATGCTGACGAACGCCGACGGGAGATCCGAGCGCTCGTCGCGCAGCCGCCGGGCCCGGTTCTCCTCGTGGCCCAGGCGGACTTCGGCGAGCGAGCGCGCCGGCAGCGGGAAGCCACCGGTGACCAGGCGGAACAGCAGCACGCCGACGCTGTAGACGTCGGTCTGCGTCGAGGCGGCGCCGCCGCCGAACAGCTCCGGCGCCATGTAGAGGGGCGTGCCGGCGAGGTCGGCGACGGCGGCCTCGTCGGGCAGCTCGCGCAGCCGGCCGGTGCCGAAGTCCATCAGCACCACGCGGCCGCTGCGATCGCGCATCACGTTCTGCGCCTTGACGTCGCGATGCAGCAGACCGGCTGAATGCACCGCCGCCAGCGCCTCGCAGACCTCGGCACCGAACAGCGCCGACTCGCGCGCGCTGAAGCGGCCTTGCTGCTGGATGATCTCCTCGAACGTCGCGCCCTGGATCAGCTCCATCCAGAGGCCGGCGAAGCCGGCCTCGCGGGCCGCGCCGAACACCGTGACGACGCCGCGATGGCGAACCTTGGCGAGCAGCCGGCCCTCGTCGACGACGACCATCGCCTGGTCGAGCTGCGCCGATTCGGAAATGAGCTTGAGCGCGACCTGGCGATCGAGCTGCGGATCCCAGGCGCGGTAGACGACGCCGTAGGCACCGCGGCCGATGACCTCGCGCAGCGTCAGGTGAGCCCAGACGTCGCCGGCATACAGCTCGGCCGGACGCTCGCCGGCCGACGGCGGCATCGTGCGATGCAGGCCGGCGATCTCGGAGACGACACGCAGCGCGTCGAGGACGCGGCGGTCGGCCGGCGACGCCTGCGATTCGGCGGCCGCCCAGTCGACGACGTCGCCGTCGGAAACGGCTTCGGCCAGCCGTGTGAAGTCGACGGGGTCTACAGTCGCCACGCCACCGCTATTGTCGCAGAACCTCGGGGAGACGGATGGCGCCTTGGCGCCACCCGTTCGGCTACTCCGAGAGGGTCCAGCCGGAGCGGTAGTCGCGCCGGAGGAAGTCGTTCGCCTTGTCGGAGTTGGTGACCCGCATCGCCGCGGCGTCGTAGTGGATCTTCGTCCCCGCCCGCAGCGACACGATGCCCAACAGCATCACCTCGGTCAGCCGGGCCGCGTACTCGAACGGCGACGACGCCGGCGTCTTGCCCTTGGCCGCCTCGACCCAGTTCATCTCGTGGCTGGTCGCGATGCGCGGCAGGGTCTGCTTCGGCGTGCCGACGCTGTCGTGGAGCGACTTCGGCAGGAGGCGCGGGTTGGCGCCGTAGGTGTCGTGGATCAGCTTGCCCTTGCTGCCGACGTAGAGCACGCCGCCGCCAGCATCGAGCTTGGTCTCGCCGAGCTCCTCGGGACGCGGCGGCATGAAGCCGCCGTCGTACCACGTCAGCTTCACCGCCGGCTTGCTGCCGCGAGCGGCGAACTCGTAGTGCGTCATCGTCGCCGTCGGGTAGGACGCACCGTTGAACGGGGTCGCGACCGTCTCCACCGTCGTCGGCATGCCGAGCTCGAGCGACCAGAACGGGTGATCGATCAGGTGCGCGCCCATGTCGCCGAGGGCTCCCTGACCCCAGTCCACCCACCCGCGCCAGTTGAACGGGTGGTAGATCGGGTGGTACGCCACCTGCGGCGCTGGACCAAGGAACAGATCCCACGCCAGGCCTTCAGGCACCGGATAGTTGCCCGCGGCCATCGTCGCCGCGAGACGCTCGGCGACGCTGCGCGGGTTCCAGGTCAGGTCCTCGGGCTTGCTGGTGCCCGGCGCCGGACGCGGCACGCCCTGCGGCCAATAGGCGTAGGGCCGGTTGGTCCAGACGTGGATCTCCCGCACGTCCCCGATGTAGCCGCCCTGCACGTACTCGATGGCCTTGCGGGCGTCGTCGAGCGAGTGCCCCTGGTTGCCCATCTGCGTGGCGACTTTGGTCTCGGCCGCCTTCTTCGCCAGGGCACGGGCCTCGTGCACCGACCAGCAGAGCGGCTTCTGCACGTAGACGTGCTTGCCGAGCGACATCGCCGCCATGGCGATCGCGGCGTGGGTGTGGTCGGGGGTCGCGACGACGACGCCGTCGATGTCCTTCTGCTCCGCCAGCATCTGGCGGTAGTCCTGATAGCGCTTGGCCTTGCCGGCCTTGGTGATCAGGGCGTCGACATTGGCGGCGCGCTGCTCGGCGTTGCGCAGCCGTTCGGCGGGAGACAGCACGCGCCCCTGCCCCTGCCCTTGCCCCTGCGCCGGCGGCGCGTTGGGACTGGCCTTGAGGTCGGCCACCTGCTTGCGGGCTTGGGCGAGCTGTGGCGGCAGCTCCGCGTACTTCTGGTCGACGAAGCTCCAGTCGACGTCGCAGAGCGCGACGATGTTGTTCTGGCTGGCGAGCGCGGTGAGGTTGCTGCGGCCCATGCCGCCGACGCCCACACCTGCGATGTTGAAGGTGTCGCTCGGGGCTTGGAAGCCGGTACCGCCGAGGACGTGACGCGGCACGATGGTCACGCCAGCGGCCGCTACGGCCGCGGTTTCGAGGAACTTCCGACGCGAAGGGACTGAGGTCATCGCAAGGGTCTCCGGAGAGCAGAAGAGCGGGAAGGGCAATTCTGCCGGAAACCCCGGCGGTCGACAAGGCGCGCGGCGACTCAGCCGATCAGGACGGCACGGATCGATGCGACGGGCGCGCCATCTTCACGACGATCCAGACGAAGGCCGCGATCACCAGGACCGGCAGCAGCGGGACGAACAGTCCGGCCACGACCGCGGCGAGAACCGCCGCCACCACCGCGACGATTGGCGTCAGGATCGCGCCGAGCAGCGCGATGACGAGCTTGAGGAGGAGGAGCGGCAGGAAGAGCAGCCAGCCCACGACCCGGAAGGGGAGGAAGAGGATCCAGAACGCTGCGCGCACGACCGAGCCGACGACTGCGGCCGTCAGTACGAGCGCGACGACACCGAGCACCGCCAGGAGCACCACGTCCATCTGCGATCACCTCTGCGGTAATCGGACGTGATTCTTTCTGGCTGGGTTCCGCGCGCCTCTCACGGCGCGCGGAGGGCGGCCCTTCGAGCGAGCGGCAGCTGTTCGGCGGCGCTAGGCGCGCCGCCGGCGCCGCTCGCGGGCCGCGCTACAGGGTCGGGGTCTCGGGCGTCTTTCGCTCGGGGGCCGTGTACTCGACCAGGCCCTTGCGCACTTCGTCCATCGCGATGCGCTCGAGCTTGTGCGGCGTGTCGTGACTCGGCGCGGTGCGAACGAGGGCGCCGCGGCGCAGCTGCTTGGCGCGCAGCGCGGCGACGTCGACGAACATGAAGCGGCTCTCGATCGGCGCGACCGGCTGGCGCTCGGTCGTCTGGCCCTCGATGGGCTGAATGTCGGTATGCGGATCCATCATGGCGGTAGCTTCCTTTCGTGTGCGGCCAGCCGCAAGAGGCGGCCGGCCGTCAACCCCTAGTAATCGTCCATGCCGTGGCCGTGCGAATGATCGCCGCCGGCCGGAGCAGGCTTCTCCGGAAGCTCCGCGACCAGCGCCTCGGTCGTGAGCAGGAGCGAGGCGATCGAGGCGGCGTTCTGCAGCGCGCTGCGCACCACCTTGACCGGGTCGATCACGCCGGCCGCCACCAGGTTCTCGTAGGTGTCGGTCGAGGCGTTGAAGCCCATGAGGGCGTCCTTCGAGGCCTTGACCTTCTCGACCACGATCGAGCCTTCGTGGCCGGCATTGATCGCGATCCAACGCATCGGCTCCTCGACGGCGCGGCGAACCAGCTCGACGCCGCTCCGCTCGTCGTCCGACAGGTCCTTGCGCTTGGCCACGGCGTCGAGCCCCTTGGCCGCGCGCAGCAGCGCGACGCCGCCGCCGGGCACGATGCCCTCTTCGACCGCCGCCTTGGTCGCGTGCATGGCGTCCTCGACGCGCGCCTTCTTCTCCTTCATCTCGGTCTCGGTGGCCGCACCGACCTTGATGACGGCGACGCCGCCGACGAGCTTCGCCAGCCGCTCCTGCAGCTTCTCGCGATCGTAGTCGGAGGTGGTGTCCTCGACCTGGGCCCGGATCTGCTTGACGCGGCCCTCGATGGCCTCCCGCGCGCCGCCGCCCTCGATGATCGTCGTGTTGTCCTTGGTGATGTGGAGCCGCTTGGCCCGGCCGAGATCCTCGGGCGTGATGTTCTCGAGCTTGATGCCGAGATCCTCGGTGATGGCCCGGCCGCCGGTCAGGATGGCGATGTCCTCGAGCATCGCCTTGCGGCGATCGCCGAAGCCCGGCGCCTTGACCGCGGCGACCTTGAGGGTGCCGCGCAGCTTGTTGACCACCAGCGTGGCCAGCGCTTCGCCGTCGACGTCCTCGGCGATGATCAGCAGCGGCGCGCCGCTCTCGGCGACCCGCTCGAGGACCGGCAGCAGGTCCTTCAGGCTCGAGACCTTCTTCTCGTGGATGAGGATCATGACGTCTTCGAGCACGACCTCCATCCGATCCTGATCGGTCACGAAGTAGGGCGACAAATAGCCCCGGTCGAACTGCATGCCCTCGACCACGTCGAGAGTGGTCTCGAGCGTCTTGGCCTCTTCGACCGTGATCACGCCGTCCTTGCCGACCTTGGCCATGGCGTCGGCGATGATCTGGCCGATCGTCTCGTCGCTGTTGGCCGAGATGGTGCCGACCTGCGCGATCTCGCTGCCCGAGACCGGCTTGGCCATCGCCTTGAGCCCGACGATCACGGCCTCGACGGCGATGTCGATCCCGCGCTTGAGATCCATCGGGTTGGCGCCGGCGGCGACGTGCTTGGCGCCCTCGCGCATGATGGCCTGCGCCAGCACCGTCGCGGTCGTGGTGCCGTCACCGGCGATGTCGGAGGTCTTGCTCGCGACCTCGCGGACGAGCCGGGCGCCGAGGTTCTCGACCGGGTCCCTGAGGTCGATCTCCTTGGCGACGGTGACGCCGTCCTTGGTGATGGTCGGCGATCCGAACTTGCGGTCGATGACGACGTTCCGGCCCTTGGGGCCGAGCGTGACCTTGACCGCGTCGGCGAGTTGGTTGACGCCTCGCAGGAGCGCCGCGCGCGCCTGCTCGTGAAAGATGATCTGCTTGGCTGCCATGTCGTCGAGTACTGAACGCTGTGGACGGACGGCCTAGGCCATCGCCATTTCGGCGACGCCTTCGACGACGCCCAGGACTTCCTCTTCGCGGAGGATGACGTAGTCCTTGCCGGCGACGGTGATGTCGCTGCCGGAATACTTGCCGAGCAGGACCGTGTCGCCGACCTTCACGTCGAGCGGGAACACCTCGCCGTCGTCGTTCACGCGGCCGCGGCCGATGGCGATCACCTTGGCGTGCGTGGGCTTCTCTCTGGCACTGTCGGGAATGATGATGCCGCCGACGCGCTGCTCGGTTTCTTCGAGGCGCTCGACGAGGATGCGGTCACGGAGGGGTCGGACGTTCATGTGGTGCCTCCCGGGGCGCCCGCCGCCGAGATGGTCGGGCGGAGGTGCGTCGCAGCCGCTCATCGGTCGCGCGCAACCCCTAATCCTCCTCTATCGTGGCGCAGGTAGCAACTAGAACGGTGACTGCTGGGGCGCAGTAGGATGCGAAGGTGGGCCTTTCGCCGTTTCATCCCGCCGTGCAGGACTGGTTCGGCGCCTCCTTCGAGGGCGGGCCGACGCCGGCCCAGACCAAGGGCTGGGCCCCGATCGCGCGCGGCGAATCGACGCTGCTCCTCGCCCCGACCGGCAGCGGCAAGACCCTGGCCGCCTTTCTCTGGTGCCTGAACCGGCTGATGTTCGAGCCGGAGCCGCCGCCCAAGCGCCGCTGCCGCGTGCTCTACGTGTCGCCGCTCAAGGCGCTGGCCGTCGACGTCGAACGCAACCTGCGGGCGCCGATCGTCGGCATCGCGCAGGCCGCGGCCCGCCGGGGCGAGACGGTTCGCGTGCCGAGCATCCTGGTCAGGACCGGCGACACCCCGACCAGCGAACGGGCCCGGTTCATCCGCGAGCCGGCCGACATCGTCATCACCACGCCGGAGTCGTTGTATCTCCTGCTCACCACGAACGCCCGCGAGGCGTTCCGCAGCCTCGATACCCTGATCATCGACGAGATCCACGCCCTGGTGCCGACCAAGCGCGGCGCGCACCTGGCCCTCTCGATGGAGCGGCTCGAAGCGCTCGCCGAGGGCCGGCTGCAGCGCATCGGCCTGTCGGCGACACAGCGCCCGCTCGAGGAGGTGGCGCGGTTTCTCGGAGGGTCGGAGGGCAACGCCCCAGCGTTGTCCTCAACCCCGGAGAGCGCGCCGACGCGAGTGTCGCGCAGCGCGAAGCGCACGCGGACGTCGCCTGCGAAGGCGGGTCGGCCCACAGCGCTCACCACTGCGGAGCAGGCCACCGCGCAGGCCGACGGCGCGGCGCTCGAGATCCGCCACGAGTTCGCCGGCGACGCCGCCACCACCGTGCCGCCGCGGCCAATCACCATCGTCGACGCCGGGCGCCGCAAGGCGCTGAAGCTTTCGATCGAGGTCCCGGTCGAGGACATGGCGCGCCTGGCCGAGCCGATCGGCGTCCCGAGCGGACCGGCGTCGCAGGGACCGACGCGACCGTCGATCTGGACCGCGATTCACCCGCGGCTGCTCGCGCTCGTCCACTCGCATCGATCGACGCTGGTGTTCGTCAACAGCCGCCGCAGCGCCGAACGCCTCGCCGCGGCGCTGAACGATCTCGCGGGCGAGCCGCTCGTGCGCGCGCACCACGGATCGCTGGCCCGCCCGCAGCGCGTCGAGATCGAGGACGCGCTCAAAGAAGGGCGCCTGCGCGGGCTGGTCGCGACGTCATCGCTGGAGCTCGGCATCGACATGGGCGCCATCGACCTGGTCGTGCAGATCGAAGCGCCGCCCTCGGTGGCGAGCGGCCTGCAGCGCATCGGCCGCGCCGGGCATCAGGTCGGCGCCATCAGCGAAGGCCTGATCTTCCCGAAGTATCGCGGTGACCTCATCGCCTGCGCCGCGGCGGCGCGCAGCATGCACGAAGGCCTGGTCGAGGCCACGCGCTATCCGCGCAACCCGCTCGACGTGCTGGCGCAGCAGATCGTCGCGACCACGGCGATGGACCTCTGGCCGGTGGAGGAGTTGTTCGCCCTCGTCCGCCGTGCCGCGCCCTTCGCCGATCTCGATCGCGGCGTCTTCGACGGCGTCCTCGACATGCTGGCCGGCCGCTACCCCTCCGACGAGTTCGCCGAGCTGCGCCCGCGCGTGACCTGGGACCGCGTCCGCCACACCGTGGTCGCGCGCGAGGGCGCCAAACGGGTGGCGATCGCCAACGGCGGCACCATCCCGGATCGCGGGCTCTACGGCGTCTTCTTGGCCGGCGCGGCGCCGGGCGCCGGGCGCGTCGGCGAGCTCGACGAGGAGATGGTGTTCGAGAGCTCGGTCGGCGAGACCTTCCTGCTCGGCGCCTCGACGTGGCGCATCGAGGACATCACGCACGACAAGGTCATCGTCTCGCCGGCCCCGGGCGAGCCGGGCAAGATGCCGTTCTGGAAAGGCGAGGCGGCGGGCCGTCCGCTCGAGTTCGGCCGCGCGATCGGCGCGCTGATCCGCTCCCTGCAGGCGCAGCCGGCTGCCGCCGCGCTGACCCGGCTGGAACAGGAGCACGACCTCGATCGGCAGGCGGCCGAGAACCTGCTGCAGTACCTCGCCGATCAGCGCGCCGCGATCGGCCACGTGCCCGACGATCGCACGATCGTCATCGAGCGCTGCCGCGACGAGCTCGGCGACTGGCGCGTGTGCCTGTTGTCGCCGCTCGGCGGCCGCGTCCTGGCGCCGTGGTCGATGGCGATCCTCGCCGGCATGCGCGACGAGAGCGGCATCGACGCCGAGACGCTGTGGACCGACGACGGCCTGGTGGTGCGCTTCCCCGACACCGACGAGCCGCCGGATCCGCGGCTGCTCCTGCCGGATCCCGACGACGTCGAGGCGCTGATCCTGCGCCAGCTCGGGGGAACGTCGCTGTTCGCGGCCAAGTTCCGCGAAGCCGCGGCGCGGGCCCTGCTGCTTCCCCGCCGCCGCATGGGCGGGCGCACGCCGCTCTGGCAGCAGCGCAAGCGCGCCGCCGATCTGCTGGCCGTGGCCTCGAAGTTCGGCTCGTTCCCGATGCTGCTCGAGGCCTACCGCGAGTGCCTGCGCGATCTGTTCGACGTGCCGGCGCTGATCGAGACGCTGCGCGCCGTCCGCGAGCGCCGGATCCGCGTCGTCACCGTCGACTCGACGACGCCGTCGCCGTTCGCGGCATCGCTGCTGTTCGGCTATGTCGCGCAGTATCTCTACGACGGCGACGCGCCGCTGGCCGAGCGCCGTGCCCAGGCGCTGTCGATCGATCACACCCAGCTCAAGGCGCTCCTCGGCGACGCCGAGCTGCGCGACGTGCTCGACCGCGGCGCGATCGAGGACGTCGAGCGCGAGCTGCAGCACCTGGCGCCGGAGCGCCACGTCAAGTCGGTCGACGGCCTGCACGACCTGCTGCTGCGGCTCGGCGACCTGAGCCCCGCCGACGTCGCCATCCGCTGCGCGCTGTCCAACCCGTTCGAGGCGATCGAGACGCTGGTGCGGGCGCGTCGCGCGATCCGCCTGCCGATCGCCGGCGCGACGCGGATCGTCGCGGTCGAGGACGCCAGCCGCTATCGCGACGCCCTCGGCACGCCGCTGCCGCTCGGCCTTCCGGCGGCACTGCTCGAGCCGGTCCGCGATCCGCTGCTCGACCTCGTGATGCGCTTCGCCCGCACGCACGGGCCGTTCACCACCGGCGACGTGGCGCGCCACTTCGCGCTGAGCGAAGCCGTGGTCGAGAAGACGTTGCGCCGCGCGGTCGCTGCCGGCCGCCTGCACGAGGGCGACTTCCGGCCGGGCGGAACGCACCGCGAGTGGTGCGAGCCGGGCGTCCTCGGTCAGATCCGTCGGCGATCGCTGGCCAAGGTGCGCCACCAGGTGGAGCCGGTCGAACCGGCGACGCTCGGTCGCCTCGTCACCGCCTGGCAGGGCGTGACGCGCAAGCGCCGCGGCCTCGACGCCCTGCTCGACACCGTCGAGACGCTGCAAGGCGCGCCGCTCGTCGCCTCGATGCTCGAGAGCGAGATCCTGCCTGCCCGCATCGAAGGCTACGAGCCGGGCGATCTCGACACGCTGCTCGCCGCCGGCGAAGTGGTGTGGGCCGGCGTCGAGCCGCTCGGCGATCGCGACGGCCGACTCGCGCTCTACCTGGCGGACGCGCTGCCGCGGCTGTGGCGCCCGCCAGCTGACGCTGGGCTCGGCCCGCGCGAACAGGCGATCGCGGCTCACCTGCAGGCCTCGGGCGCGTCGTTCTTCGCGGCCGTCCACGAGGCGGTCGGCGGCGGCTTTCCGCGCGATACCGTCGACGCCCTGTGGAACCTGGTGTGGCTCGGCCTGATCACCAACGACGCGCTGCAGGCGGTGCGCGCCTTCGTCGGTCCGATCGGACCCAAGCCGCCGCGCAGCGCGGTACCGCGCGTGCGTGCCACCGGGCGCGTCTTCCGGTCGCGCCGGCAGGTGCCGCCGAGCGCGGAAGGACGCTGGTCGCTGCTGCGCGCGCGGGTGACGCCGGTGTCGCCGACCGAATGGAGCACGGCGCTGGCGCAGCAGCTCCTCACCCGCTACGGCGTCGTCACCCGTGAGGTCGCCGCGGCCGAGTCGATCCCGGGCGGCTTCTCGGCGGTCTACGACGTGCTCCGCGCGCTCGACGAGAGCGGCCGGGTGCGGCGCGGCTACTTTGTCGGCGGTGTCGCGGCGACGCAGTTCGCGCTGCCGCCGGCGCTCGACCTCCTGCGCTCGCTTCGCCAGGCGCCCGAGGAGGCCGAGGCGGTGATCCTCGGCGCCGCCGATCCGGCGAACCCGTACGGCACGCTGCTCAAGTGGCCGAGCCGCGAGCTGGACGCCGCGGCGCCGCGGCGCGATGAGCCCGGCGCCACGCCCGCTCGGCGCGGCCCCACCCGGACCGTCGGCGCGCGGGTGGTGCTGGTCGACGGCGCCTGCGTCGCCCACCTGTCGCGCGGAGCGCGGCAGATCCTGACGTGGCTACCGGAGGCCGAGCCCGAGCGCTCGCGGGCCGCCCGCGCCCTGGCGACGACGCTGGCCACGGTCGCGCGCAGCGGCGAAGGCCGCGACGGCGGCCTCCTCGTCAGCGACATCGACGGCGTGCCCGCGCACGAGCATCCCCTCGCCAGCATCCTGGTCGCGGCCGGTTTCGTGCGCTCCGGCCTCGGCTATCAGGTGCGCCGCGAGCGCCGGCCGGACGCCGCCCCGGCAGCGGACGGCAAGGCCGCCGCCGACGGGCACGCCGCGCGCCATGCCTGAAGGCGACACGATCTTCCGGGCCGCCCGCACGCTGCACCGCGCGCTCGCCGGCCACGTCGTGACCCGCTTCGACACCGCCTATGCACCGCTGGCGCGCGTCCACGACGACACGCCGATCACCGGCCGCACCATCGAGGCGGTCGAGGCGCACGGCAAGCACCTGGTGATGCGCTTTTCCGGCGACCTCACTGGCTCTGACGCCGCGCTCTCACGCGCGGCGTCGGGCGGCCCATCGAGCGCCCGGCTGCAATTTGCCGACGCGCCTTCGCGCATCGGCCGGACGATGGCTCCGGACTCCGTCCTCGCCATTCGTCACGCCGACGCTGGGCGCGTCGGCGGCGCCTGGCGCGGGCCGCTCGTGCTCCGCACCCACATGCGCATGCACGGCAGCTGGCACATCTACCGGCCGGGCGAGCGCTGGCAGCGGCCGCCGCGCGAGATGCGCGTCCTCGTCGCCACCGCGGACTTCGTCGCCGTCGGCTTCAAGGTGCCCGACGCCGAGTTCGCGCGCGCTACCGATGTCGGCGCGCGCGATGCCATCGCCCGTCTCGGCCCGGATCTGCTGCGTCCGGATTTCGACACCGACGAAGCGATCCGCCGCCTGCGCGAGCGCGCCGGCGTGCCGATCGCCGAGGCGCTCCTCGATCAGCGCGCTGTCGCGGGCATCGGCAACGTGTTCAAGTCGGAAGTGCTGTTCGAGGGCGGCGTCCATCCGCAGACGCCGGTGAACGCCGTATCCGACGAACGCCTGCGCGCGCTCGTCGACGGCGCCCGTCGCCAGCTGGCCGCCAACGTCGGGGAAGCGACGCCGCGGTTCGGGCGGCGGACGACCGGCCGCATGGCGATCAACGAAGGCCTGTGGGTCTACGGGCGCGGCGGCCGGCCGTGCCGACGCTGCGGCACGCCAATCGCCTTCGCGAAGCAGGGCCTCGGCGCCCGGCCGACCTACTGGTGCCCGACCTGCCAAGCCTGAGGCTGTAGAACGCCTCCGGAGTCAAACGCCAGTCCGGAGGCTCACGAACGGCTCCGGAGTCAAAAGCCACTCCGGGGTCGGCGCGGCGCCCCGTACGCGAAACGAGGCGCCGGATCGCATCCGCGACCTCGGCGCCCCGTGGTGAGCCGGCGCGGCCCGGCGTGTGGCGCCGCCGCGCGCCCAGCGCGGCGCATAGCAGACACACGCCCCGGAGGGCCGCCACCAAGCTAGTTGATCGCGATCTGGACCTGGCGCGGCTTCGCTTCCTCCCGCGCCGGGAGGACCACCGTCAGCACGCCGTCCTTGAACTCCGCCTTCACGCCATCCGGGTTCACCGTCGTCGGCAGGGTGAACGAGCGGGCAAACGCCCCGTAGGTGCGCTCGACACGCTGATACGCGTCCTGCTTGATCTCCTGGTCGCGCTTCCGCTCGCCGCGGATGGTCAGCACGTTGTTCTCGACCTTCAGATCGATGTCCTCACGCTTGATGCCCGACAGCTCGGCCTTCAGCACCAGCTCGTGCTGCTCGGTCTCGAAGACGTCGACGGCCGGCACCCAGTCTGCCCGGGTCAGCGTGTCGTCGCCGTGCTCGTACGGCTCGTTGAAGATGCGGTTGAGGCGGGCCTGGACGGCAGCGAGCTCGCGGAACGGTTCGAAGCGGTTGATGGCGACTCTCATGGTTCTCGTCTCCTCGATGTGTCGGGGCTCTGGGTGCCCCGGATGCCTTGCCGAAAGCGTCCGTCGATGCGAACGAGATCAGGCTACCAGCCACTCGCGCGCATGTCAAGCATATTATATGCGTTAATCTAGCTCATATCTGAGTTCTGAGCCAACCGGGCGACGTACGGTCTAATAGCGACCCGCGTGCCTCAGCTCACCCTGCTCTTCATCGGCGACGTCTTCGGAAAACCTGGCCGCGATCTGGTCCGGATCGGCATCCCCAAGCTGGTGCACCGTTACGACGTCACCGCCGTCATCGCCAACGGGGAGAACAGCGCCGGCGGCTTCGGCATCACCCGGGAAACAGGGGAGGAACTGTTCGCCGCCGGTGTCGATCTCATGACGTCCGGCAACCATGTGTGGGACAAGAAGGAAGCGCTGGACTACCTGCCGCTGGAGCCGCGGCTGGTGCGCCCCGCCAACTTCCCCGCCGGTGTCCCCGGCGCCGGGAGCGCGATCATGCGGACGTCGCAAGGTGAAGAGGTCGCCGTGCTGAACCTGATGGGCCGCGTCTTCATGAACGCGCTCGACGATCCGTTCAGCGTCGGCGCGCGCGAGGCGGCGCGACTGCGTGCGCGCACCCCGATCGTGCTGGTCGACATGCACGCCGAGGCGACCTCCGAGAAGATCGCGATGGGCTGGCATCTGGCCGGCGCGGTCACGGCGGTGGTCGGCACCCACACCCACGTCCAGACCGCCGACGAGCAGATCCTGCCGGGCGGCACGGCGTACATCACCGACGTCGGCATGACCGGTCCGCACGACGGCATCATCGGGGTCGAGCGTGGCCCGGTCATCACCCGCTTCCTGACCGGCGTGCCCTCGCGCTTCGAGGCCGCCAAGGGCCTGCCCAAGCTCCACGCCGTCGTCATCACGGCAGACACGACGACGGGGCACGCGACGGCGATCGAGCGCCTCAGCCTGACGCGCGCCGCGCTCGAAGAGATGTAAGCGAACCGGCGCGATCATGCCGTCCCTGTTCGACGACGCGTTCGAGGACGATCGGCCGGCCGAGCCCGAGCCGCCGGAACTGGTGCGGACGCCACCCCCGCCGGCGGCCGGTGCGTCCGCTGGCCCGCCGGACGCACTGGTGAAGCCGCCGGCCCGGACCATCTACACGGTCAGCGACCTCACCGCCGCGGTCGCGCGCTCGCTCGAGAAGCAGTTCTTCCAGGTCTGGGTCGAGGGCGAAATCTCGAATGCCCGGCCGGCGGCGTCGGGCCACCTCTATTTCACGCTCAAGGACGATACCGCGCAGATCAAGGCGGTGATGTTTCGCGGCAACCTCCGCCTGCTCCGCTTCAAGCCGGCCGACGGCCAGCACGTCGTCGCCCGCGGTCAGCTGGAGGTCTACGAGGCGCGCGGCGAGATGCAGATCGTCTGTCAGCACCTCGAGCCGCGCGGGCTGGGCGCGCTGCAGCTCGCCTTCGAGCAGCTGAAGCGGCGCCTCGAGGCGGAAGGCCTGTTCGCCGTCGCGCGCAAGCGGCCGCTGCCGCTGCTGCCGCGGACGATCGGCATCGTCACCTCGCTCGAAGGCGCGGCGGTGCGCGACATCGTGCGCGTCGTGACCAACCGCCATGCCGGCCTGCGCCTGCTGATCCGGCCGTGCCGGGTCCAGGGCGAAGGCGCCGGCCACGAGGTCGCCAGGGCGATCCGAGACGTGTCGCGCCATCCAGGCGTCGACGTCGTGATCGTCGCCCGCGGCGGCGGGTCGCTCGAGGACCTGTGGGCCTTCAACGAGGAGGCGGTGGCGCGCGCCATCGCCGCCTCGCCCGTGCCGGTCGTCTCCGGTGTCGGCCACGAGATCGACACGACGATCGCCGACTTCGTCGCCGACGTGCGAGCGGCGACGCCGTCGAACGCCGCCGAGATCGTCGTGGCCCGGCGCGACGAGCTGGCGCGGCGCATCGCGCACCTCGATCATCGCGCCCGCGCCGCCGCTCGCGGCGCCGTCGCCGCCGGACGGGCCCGTGTCCAGGGCCTGGCGGCCCGCCGCGGCCTGGTGACCATCCAGTCTCGGCTGTCCAGCCGCGAGCGGCGCGTCGTGGAGCTGACGATGCGCCTCCGGCGCAGCCAGAGCCGCCGCCTGACCACCGCCCGCCAGATCCTCGCCGGCTTGGCTGATCGTCTGGCAGCCGTCGATCAGCGCCGCCGCCTCGCCCGCCTGCGGGCGCGTCTGGTGCAGGCCCAGGGCCGCCTCGGACCGGCAGTCCGCGCCCGCCAGCATCGCGGCGCGCTGGCGCTCGGCGGCCTCGCCGCCCGGCTCGACGCGTTGAGCCCGCTCGCCGTGCTCGGCCGCGGCTACGCCGTCTGCTTCGCCGCGGATGGCCGTACGGTGCTGCGCGACGCCACAACCACGAGCGACGGTGATACCGTTCTCGTGCGCCTGGAGCACGGCCGGCTGGCCTGTACCGTGACCGGGCGCGATCCATCGGAGGCGGCGCGGCCGCCGCGCGCCGAACAGTGATGCCCGATCCGCTGCCCGATTTCGAATCGTCATTGGCCGAGCTCGACGCCGTCGTCACGCGTATGGAGCGCGGCGATCTCGCGCTCGAGGAAGCGCTCGGGCTGTACGAGCGCGGCGTCGAGCTGGCGCGTGCCTGCCACGCCAGGCTCGAGGACGCCGAGCGCCGCATCGAGGTCCTCACCGAACGCGGCGACGTGCGTCCCGCTCCTTCGACACTCACGACGGATGCCGACGCTCGCTGACCAAGCCGCGCGCGCTGACGCCTTCACCGCATGGGTCTCGCGGATGCGTGAGGCGATCGACGCGTCGCTCATCCGGGCCATCCCGGCGCCGCCCGCCACGCCGCCGGTGCTCGACGCCGGCCTGCGTTACGCGCTGCTCGGCGGCGGCAAGCGTGCCCGTCCGCTGCTCGCCCTGGCCACCGCGGACGCGATCGTCGGCTCCGAGCCGGAGAGCCTTCGACTGGTGATGCCGGCAGCGTGCGCCCTCGAGCTGATCCACACCTACTCGCTCGTCCACGACGACCTGCCGGCGATGGACGACGACGACCTCCGCCGCGGCCGGCCGACCACGCACATCCGCTTCGGCCAGGGCCAGGCCATCCTCGTCGGCGACGGCTTGCTGACCGAGGCGTTCGCGTGGCTGGCGCGCGAGCCGGACGACGCCCATCCGGCCATCGTCGCGCGCAAGCTGCGGACGATCGGCGTCATCGCCACCGCCGCCGGCGCCTGCGGCATGGTCGGCGGCCAGGCCATCGACCTCGACGCGGTACGGCCGCACGACCGCGCCGCCCGCCAGACCTTCGACGCCGCAACGCTGGCCGACATGCACGCGCGCAAGACCGGCGCGCTGATCGAAGCGGCGGCGGTGGCCGGAGCGACCATGGCCGGCGCCGACGCCGCGACCATCCGGGCCGTCGGAGTGTTCGGCCGCGAGATCGGCCTGGCCTTCCAGATCGTCGACGACGTGCTCGACGTCGAAGGCACGTCGGCCGACCTCGGCAAGACCGCAGGCAAGGACGCCGCCGCCGGCAAGCCGACGTATCCCGCACTGTTCGGGCTGGAGCGCTCGAAGACGCTCGCAGGCGAAGCCCGGGCTCGCGCCCGCGCGGCCCTCGACACCGCGCATCTCGGCGGTCACCTCGAGCGGCTCGCCGACCTGTTCGTCACGAGACGCGCGTGAAGACGCGCCTCGACGCGCTGCTGGTCGCGCGCGGCCTGGCCGGGACGCGCGAGCGGGCGCGCGCGCTGATTCTCGCCGGGCAGGTCCGCGTCGACAAGCCGCCGTTGAACGCGGCGGCGCCGCTCAAGGCCGGGACGATGGTGCCCGACGACGCGGCGGTGTCGCTCGCCGTCCCGGACCATCCCTATGTCGGCCGCGGCGGCTTGAAGCTGGCGCACGCGCTCGACACGTTCGCGATCGATCCGCGCGGGCGGGTCGCGCTCGACGTCGGCGCCTCGACCGGCGGGTTCACCGACGTCCTGCTGCGGCGCGGCGCGGCGCGGGTCGTGGCGCTCGACGTGGGGCACGGCCAGCTGGCCTGGTCGCTGCGGACGGATCCGCGCGTCGTGGTGCTCGAGAAGGTCAACGCGCGGAAGCTGTCCGCCGATCAACTCGGCCCGGACGCGCCGCGCGCGTTCGACCTCGCGACGATCGACGTCTCGTTCATCTCGCTGCGCCTGATCCTGCCGGCGCTGGTGCCGTTCCTGGCGCCGGGGGCGCAGCTCGTGGCGCTCGTCAAGCCGCAGTTCGAAGCCGGCCGCGGCGACGTCGGCGCCGGCGGCATCGTGCGGGACGCGGCGATCCACGAGCGGGTCGTCGCCGAAGTCGTGGCGGAAGCGGCGCGGCTGGGCCTCGCGCATCGCGGCACCACGCCGTCGCCGATCGAAGGCGCCGAGGGCAACCGCGAGTTTCTGACGTTCTTCGTTCTCGACGACGTTCTCTTATAAGCTCAGGCCGTGGACCGGGCCCCCATCCGTCGCGTCGGGATCGTCGTCAAACCGCGGCTCGACGGCGGACCGCGCGTCGTGCGCGATCTGGTGTCGTGGTTCGACACCCGCACGATCACGCCGGTGCTGGACGAGTCGTGCGCCGCCATCGAAGGCAGCGGCCGGCATCGCACCGTCGCTGCCGACGCGCTGCCGGCGGAAGTGGATCTGATCGTGGTGCTCGGTGGCGACGGGACGCTGCTCGCCACCGCGCGCCGCATCGCGCTCGCCGGCGTCGACGTCGCCGTCCTCGCCGTCAATTTCGGGAGCCTCGGCTTCCTCACCGAGACGACGTTGCCCGAACTCTATGCCGCGCTCGAGCGCGTCGTCGACGGCACCGCCGCCATCGAGTCGCGCACCATGCTCGACATGCGCATCGTGCGCGACGGCGCCGTCCGCCACCGGACGCCGGTCCTCAACGACGTGGTCGTCAACCGCGGGCCGCTGTCGCGGATGACCGACCTCTCGGTCCACGTCGACGAGATGTTCGTGGCGCGGTTCCGGGCGGACGGCCTGATCGTCGCCACCGCCACGGGATCGACGGCCTACAACCTGTCCGCCGGCGGCCCCATCGTCCATCCCTACGTCGACGCGATCGTCCTGACCCCGATCGCGCCGCACACGCTGACCAACCGGCCGGTCGTCCTGCCGGCTACGTCGGCGTTGACGATCCAGCCGATCATCGCGGGTGGCGAGGACATCTTCGTCACCGCCGACGGCCAGACCGGCTACCCGCTGTCCGCGGCGGACGTCGTGGCCGTCACGCGCGCCGATCGCGGGCTGCGCCTGGTCCGCTCGACCGAACGTTCCTACTTCGGCGTCCTGCGGCAAAAACTGAAATGGGCCGAGCGCTAGCGAACCCGCTCCCGGAGCGCGTCCCGGAGCGCGTCCCGGAGGCTGTCCCGGACAGATTTCAATTTCTGCCAGCGGCGCGCCGGCGATCCCGGAAGTACTGGACCTGGTGCTGGTGCACGTTGCGGTTGTGCTCGTCGAGCGACGACGCGAAGACGTGTGACCCGTCGTTGCGGCTGACGAAATACAGGTACGGCACGTCGGCGGGCGCCACCGCCGCCTCGAGCGACGCCCGCCCGGGCGCAGCGATCGGGCCGGGCGGCAGGCCGCTGTAGCGATAGGTGTTGTAGGGCGAATCGAACTGCAAGTTCTCGCGGGTCAGGTTGCCCGTCCAGCGGCCGGCCCGCTGCAGGGCGAAGATGACCGTGGGATCGCACTGCATGCCCATGCCGATCCGCATCCGGTTCTGGTAAACGGCCGAGACCAGCGGCCGCTCCTCCGGCCGGCTCGTCTCCTTCTCGATCAGCGAGGCGATGGTGACGACCTGGCGCGTGGTGAGGCCGCGCGCCCGCGCCGCCTGCCGCAGCTTGGCGTCGTAGATAGTCAGGAACCGCCGCGCCATCTGCTCGACCAGCCTCTCTGCCCCGGCGTCGCGCGGCAGGTTGTAGGTCTCGGGGAACAAGTAGCCTTCGAGGTCGTCGGCGGCCGGGTCGATCTCCTGGACAAGCGAGGCACGGTTCGCCGCCGCCCGGAACATCGCCCGTGTACCGAGACCGGCCGTCTCGAACACCGCCGCCATGTCGGCGACGGTCAGGCCCTCCGGAAAAGTCACCGGACGCAGGAACACGCTGCCGGCGACCAGGCGATCGACGATGTCAGTGGCCCGCAGGGCACCGGTGAACCGATACTCCCCGGCTTTGAGCGTGCGCGCCGCGCCGCGCCGCCAGACCGCCAGCCGGAACGCCCAGTCGCTCTTGATGACGCCGGACTCGACCAGCCGGTGGCCGATCGCCGCGACACCCAGCCCGTGCGGGATGTCGACGAAGATCTCGGGCTGGGCGTAGCCCTGGTGCGGCTGGTCGAGGCTGCGGACGGCGTAGGCACCGATCGCCGCGACGACCAGCGCGAGCACGAAGAGGCGGACCAGCGCGCGCATCAGCGGGCGGGCTCCACGGCCGGCGCCGCATCGAGGAAGTCCTGCAGGATCACGGCGGCGGCCGCGGCGTCGAGGCGCGGTTTGCGGCGGCGCCAGTCCGGCTCGCCGACGGCGAGCCGACTCTCGGCTTCGACGCTCGACAGCCGCTCGTCCTGGACGAAGACCGGCAGCGCCGTGCGTGTCCGCAGCCGCGCGACGAACGCGTCCACGTCCGCAGTCTGAGCGCTGGCGCCCCCATCGAGCTGCAGCGGGCGGCCGACCACGATCGCGGCCAGCCCGTCCTCCTCGGCGGCGAGCTGGTCCGCCGTTCGCAAGACCTCCGCCAGCGGCGGCTGCGTCGTGATGACGCCGTACGGCGTCGCCAGGGTCCGGGTCGGGTCGCTCACGGCAAGTCCGGTGCGCCTCCGGCCGATATCCAGGGCGAGCACGCGGCCGGACCGAACGGGACCCGTCATATCTGGGAGTCTGCCAGAATGCACACGATCGTGGGAAGACACGCCAGTTCGGGCGCCGCGTTGGCGGCAGTTCTTGCGATCGCAGCGACGAGTGGCGTGCTGATCGCCGCGGTGAGCCTCGCCGGGCAGTCGGCGGCGCCGCCGGCGTCGACCAGCCGCGTGCCGGCCTCGCCCAAGGTCCTCGACGCGCGCCTGGCGCAGGCCAAGGCCGAGGCGACTCGCCTGGCCGGCGAGCAGCGGACGCTGCTGACGCGCCTGCGCCAGATCGAGCTGGCGATCGAGACGCGCGAGCTCGAACGCGAGAAGACCACCCGGGCGCAGGCGGTGTCGACCAAGGCCGTCGACGCGGCACGGGGCCGTGTCGCCGCCGCCGACGCCGAGCTCGCGGCGATCACGCCGGAGGTCCGGGCCCGCCTCGCCCGCCTCTACAAGCTGATGCCGCTCGGCTACGACCGCCTGCTCTTCTCGCTCGACGATGCGCGGACGTTCGATCGGGCCGCCCGGGTCGTGGCGGTCCTGGCCCGCCGCGATCGCGAGCGGATCGAGCACTTCATCCAGCTGCGCACCGCGCGAGCCGCCGATGTCACGCGCCTCCAGCGCGAGCGCGACACGCTGGACCTGCTGACCCAGCGCCTGGCCGGCGAGGAGGCTGCGCTCGCCGAGACGGCCGGCATCCAGCAGCGCCTCCTGGCCGACGTCCGCGAGCGCCGCGACCTCAACGCCCAGCTCGTACGGGAGCTCGCCGCAGCCCGCGATCGCCTCGAGCAATCGATGGCCGAGCTCACCGCCGAACGCGGCGCCTCGTCGGTGGCCATCGCCGGTGGCGGCCGCCTGCGCGCCGGCACGATGATCTGGCCGGTGCCGGGCAAGGTCGAAGCCCGCTTCGGAAGGCAGCCGTCGAGCCGGTTCGGGACGATGGTCACCCGCAACGGCATCGACATCGGCGCCCCCCCAGGCTCGCCGGTCAAGGCGGTCCAGGCCGGGACGATCGCCTACGCCGACGCCTTCGCCGGCTTCGGCCGGGTCGTCATCGTCGACCACGGCGGCCGCTTCTACACGCTCTACGGCCATCTGGCCTCGATCGACGTCTCCAAAGGAGCGGCAGTCCGGGCGGGGGACGACATCGGGACGGTCGGGATGGCGCCGACCGGCGCACCGTCGCTCTACTTCGAAGTCCGCATCGACGGTCGGCCGGCCGATCCCGTACAATGGCTGAAACCTGCCTCGTCCAGGTCGCCCGCGTGAAGGAGCCCCGGCCGCAAGGGAACCACCTCACCATGACCACACGCACACGCTGGATCGTCCTGCTCGTCTCGACCCCCTTCGTCGCCTTCGTCGTGATCGGCAGCTTGCTGGGACGCACGCTGGCGAGCCAGGGCGCCTACGAGCACCTGCGGGTCTTCGAGGACGTGGTTTCGCTCGTGACCCAGAACTACGTCGAGCCGGTCAACGTGGACAAGGTGATGACGGGCGCGATGCGCGGCCTCGCCGACGGCCTCGACGCCGACAGCGCCTACCTGACGCCGGAACAGGTACGGACATTCGAGGCGGACCGCACCACGAGCACCGGCACGACCGGCCTCGAGCTCACCCGCGGCTACTACCTGCGGGTCGTCTCCGCCCGAGACGGCTCCTCCGCCGCCCGCGCCGGCCTTCGCACCGGCGACTACGTCCGGGCCATCAACGGCGCGCCGACGCGCAACCTGTCGGCGCTCGAGGGCATGCGCCTGCTGCGCGGCGCAGTCGGCTCCAAGGTCACGCTCACCGTCCTGCGCGGCAGCGCCACCGATCCGCGCGACCTCGTGCTGGACCGCGAAGCCCCGTCGCCGACCGACGTGACGTCGCGCGTGCAGACGCCGGGTGTCGGCTACGTCCGCGTGGCCGCATTCGCGCCCGGTGCCGCCGGCCGCCTCGAGCAGGCCGTGAACCAGCTGGCGAAGGGTGGCGCGGCCAGCGTGATCGTCGACCTGCGTGACACCGCCGAAGGCAAACTGGAAGAAGGCATCGCCGCCGCCCGCCCGTTCGTGCCGGTCGGCAAGACGCTGTCGTCGCGCGAGACCAAGGCCGGCAAGGACTCGGTGGTCACGACGACCGCCAGCGACGGCAAGCTGACGACCCCGCTGGTGCTGCTGACGACGAATGGCACGTCGGGGGCGGCCGAGCTCTTTGCCGCCGCGCTGCTCGACAACAAGCGCGCCACCGCGGTCGGCGAGCACACCCTCGGCCGCGCCGGCGTGCAGAAGCTCGTGAAGCTGCCCGACGGCAGCGCGCTCTACATGACGTTCGCGCGTTACCTCGCCCCCGCTGGCGCCAGCATCCACGGCACTGGCCTGACGCCGACGGTCGACGTCGAGGAGCCGGAGCGCGAGTTCGGCGCCGCCGCACCGACGACGGATCCGATCCTGGAGAAGGCACTCGAGCAGCTGCGCGTGAAGAAAGCCGCGTGATCGTGCGGCGCGGCGCTTGACTCCAACTGAACGCTAACGTATAACCGCCCGCGGCCCACGTGCGAGCACCGCGGCGCGCCCAGCGCCGCGACTAAAGCAGACAGCACGTCGAAAGCCGCGCGCGTCGCGCGCGAGAGCGCGGCCGCCACACTGTGGAGGCGTTCGGTGAACAAGCAGGAACTCATTGCCAAGATCGTCAAGGACACGGGGCTCACGAAAGTCGGCGCGACGGGCGCCGTCGAGTCGCTGCTCGATGGCATCAAGAAGTCGCTGAAGAAGGGCAACGCCGTGACCTTCGTTGGCTTTGGCTCGTTCCAGACCTCGATGCGGAAGGCGCGGCTGGCGCGCAACCCGCAGACCGGCGCCGCGGTGAAGGTGCCGAAGCGCCGCGTGGTCCGCTTCAAGTCCGGTAAGGCCCTCAAGGACGCGGTCAACTGACGCCGCGCCCATCCGGGCGCAACGCTCCGAGTCGGGCCCCACACTCCCCCGCAAGACCGATCCGACCGATCGCTCGCCGGCGAGCCCAACCCGCCGGTGCGCGTTGACTCTCAAAAAGTCGGGCTGGTATACTGTCCGTTCGCGCAGTGGGCCAAGGGCGCGTAATAGGCGCGTAGCTCAGGGGTTAGAGCGCCTGCTTGACACGCAGGAGGTCGGTGGTTCGATTCCACTCGTGCCTACCATCCCACTTTGCCGCGACGGGTGCGGGGGGCCGTGAGCCCTGCCGCCCATCAGCCGAACGAACAGCCACGCCGTGCACGTCCTTCAGCATTTCGTCACGGGGCCATTCCCCACCGGTCGGCCTTGCGCCGTCCCGTCCCTCCGTCGATGACTTCGGCAGTGGAATCGGGGGAGATCTCGCTCACCCTGCCGGACGGCTCCGTCCGGAAGGTGACGCGTGGCACGACCGGGGCCGACCTGGCGATGACGATCTCGCCGCGCCTGGCCAAGGCGGCGCTGGCAGTCACCGTCGACGATCAGCTGACCGACCTGACACGGCCGTTCGAGGCGGACGCCCGCGTCCGCATCGTGACCGATCGGGATGCGGAGGCGCTGCACCTCTATCGGCACAGCACCGCCCACCTGCTGGCGGCGGCGGTGCTCGAGCTGTTCCCGGGCACCCAATGCGGCATCGGCCCCGCCCTCGAGGACGGCTTCTACTACGACTTCGTCGTGCAGCGGCCGTTCGTGCCCGAGGATCTGGCGGCCATCGAGCAGCGGATGAAGGAGATCGCGGCGCGCGACGTGCCCTTCGTCCGGGAGCTGCGCCCCAAGGAGGACGCCAAGGCGTACTTCGCGGCGCGCGGTGAGCCGCTCAAAGTGCAGCTGATCGAGGAGAAGAGCGGCCCGGTCGCGTCGTGCTACGACATCAAGGGTGTGTTCCTCGACTTCTGCGTCGGGCCGCACGTCCCGTCGGTCGGCAAGCTCGGTCACTTCAAGCTGACCTCGACCTCGAACGCCTACTGGAAGGGCGACGCCAAGAACCAGCCGATGCAGCGGGTCTACGGCACGGCGTTCTTCACCAAGAACGAGCTCGAGCAGTACCTGCACCGGCTCGAGGAAGCCAAGAAACGCGACCACCGCAAGCTGGGCAAGGATCTCGGCCTCTTCCAGTTCCACCCATGGGCGCCGGGCGCGGCGTTCTGGCTGGCCAAGGGCACCACCGTCTACCACACGATCGCCAACTACATGCGCGACGTGCTGCTGCCCAACGGCTACGTCGAGCTGAAGACCCCGCTGCTCTTCAACAAGGCGCTGTGGGAGACCTCCGGCCACTGGCAGCACTACCGCCAGAACATGTTCCTCATCGACAACGACGAGGAGCAGATGGCCATGAAGGCCATGAACTGCCCCGGCCACATGCTCGTCTTCGCCAGCGAGACGCGGAGTTATCGCGACCTGCCGCTGCGGTTCCACGAGCAGACGCCGCTGCACCGCAACGAGGCGTCCGGGGTGATGTCCGGGCTGACCCGCGTCCGTCAGTTCTCGCAGGACGACGGCCACTGCTTCTTGATGGAGTCGCAGATCGGCGAGGAGGTCGAGCGGCTTCTCCGCCTCGTGCAGCGCGTCTACGGCGACTTCGGGCTGGAGTACAGCGTCAAGCTGTCGACGCGGCCGGCCGAGTTCCTGGGTGAGATTGCGACCTGGGATCACGCGGAAGCCGAGTTGAAGCGCGCGCTCGAAGCGGCCGGTCAGGCGTACCGGGTGGACGAGGGCGACGGCGCGTTCTACGGGCCGAAGATCGATTTCGACGTCACCGACGCCATCGGGCGCAAGTGGCAATGCGCGACGTTGCAGCTCGACTACCAGCTGCCCCAGCGGTTCGACCTGAAGTACACCGGCGCCGACAACGCCGAACACCGCCCGGTCGTGATCCATCGCGCCATCTTCGGCAGCTTCGAGCGGTTCATGGCGCTGCTCATCGAGCACTACGCCGGGGCGTTCCCGTTGTGGCTGGCGCCGGTCCAGGCCACCGTCCTACCGCTGTCGGATCGGCATCTCGATGCCGCCACGGCCGTGGTGGCGACGCTCCAGGCTGGCGGCCTGCGGGTGTCGCTCGACGCGCGCGTCGAGAAAATCGGGTACAAGATTCGGGAAGCCCAACTCCAGCAGATTCCGTACATGCTGGTGTTGGGGGATCGGGAGGCGGCGGAGGGTACGGTCTCCGTTCGCAGCCGCCGGGGCGGGGACCTCGGCGCCCGTGCCGTCGAGGCCTTCCTCGACGATGCCCGGCGGGAAGTGCAACAGAAGGGGAGGTAGTTATCGCATTCGACAGAGGCAGGCCACCGCGCCGTGACGATCGGGTGCGGATCAACGACCGAATCCGCGTTCGTGAAGTGCGCGTCATCGACGAGACCGGCGCCCAGTTGGGCATCATGGCCCCGCAGGACGCTATCCGCATCGCGAAATCGAAGGGACTGGATCTCGTGGAGGTCTCGGCCACGGCCGTGCCTCCTGTGTGTCGCATCACCGACTACGGCCGCTATCAGTACAACGAGCAGAAGCGGGCCCGTCAGGCGCGGAAGCACCAGAAGACCATCGAGGTCAAAGAGATCAAGTTCCGGCCCAAGGTCGACGAGCACGACTACGACTTCAAGAAGAAGCACATCGAGCGCTTCCTGACCGATGGCGACAAGGTCAAGGCGACGGTCTTCTTCCGCGGACGGGAAATCGCGCATCCCGAGATCGGGCGGCGCATCCTGGAACGGCTGATCAACGAGATCATCGAACTGGCCAACGCCGAGAACACGCCGAGGCTCGAGGGCAACACGATGCACGTGATCCTCGGCCCGAAGCCGCAGGTGGCGCAGCAGCGGCGCGAGCGTCCGGCGGCATCGAGCGGCGGCCCGGCGAGCACGCGCGAAGTGGCCGACGTGAACGACATGGCAAGCGATCGGGCCGAGCCCGACGAAGCGGCGGTCGACGACACGCAGCCGGACGGTACGCAGCCGGTGACGAGCACGGAGTAGCAAGACGGCCCTGGAGCGGGCCACAAGGCCCGAACAGGGGCGGAGGGGACGGAAAGAGGACATGCCGAAGCTGAAGAGCCATCGTGGCGCGGCCAAGCGCTTCAAGCGCACTGCGTCGGGGAAGTTCCTGCGCGGGAAGGCGTTCAAGCGCCACATCCTGACCAGCAAGAGCACCAAGCGGAAGCGCAGCTTGCGCAAGCGCGCGCTGGTCTCCGACGGGGATCAGATGAAGCTCGATCGGATGCTGCCCTACAAGTAGAGCTGTCGGCCGGCCCCGCCGTCGCGCGCGCCTTGCCCAGAGAGAATCATGCCCAGAGTCAAACGTGGAACCGTCCGCCGCGCCAAGCGCAAGAAGATCCTTGCCCGGGCGAAAGGCTTCTTCCAGACCAAGAGCAAGCTGTACCGCTCGGCCAAGGAGTCGGTCGATACGGCGCTCAAGTACGCCTTTGTCGGCCGCCGCCGCAAGAAGCGCGACTTCCGCCGGCTGTGGATCGTCCGCATCAACGCCGCGGCGCGTGAGAACGGCCTGTCCTACAGCGCCCTCATCCAGGGGCTCGACGCCGCCGGGGTGACGCTCGACCGCAAGATGCTGGCCGACCTCGCCGCGCGCGAGCCGAAGGCGTTCGCGGTCATCGCCGAGCAGGCGAAGGCCGCCCGTCCGGCCGCGCCGAGTCCTGCCGCTTAGTCCGCCGCCTCGGTGATGGTGGACGAGACCGAGGTCGCCGGACTGCGCGAGCGGTTCAAGGCCGAGCTCCGCTCGGCCCTGTCGCACAAGGAAGTACAAGCCATCCGTGACAAGTTCCTCGGCCGCAAGGCCGGGCTTGTCACGGCGTTGTACGGCAAGCTCGCCGCCGCCCCGGCCGATGCCAAACGCGAGTTCGGACGCCTGCTCAACACCCTCAAAACGGACATCACGACCGCGCTCGAGGCGCACGACCAGACGGTCCACACCGTCGTCGCGGCGCCGCGCCTCGATCCGTCGCTCCCGGGCCGGCGCGCGCCGATCGGGCACGTCCATCCCCTCACCTACCTCCGTACCCGGATCGAGGCGTATTTCGCCGCCGCCGGCTACGAGATCCTCGACGGCCCGGAGACCGAGGACGACTACCACAACTTCGAAGCGCTGAACCTGCCTGCCGAGCATCCAGCCCGCGACATGCAGGACACGCTCTACCTCGAGAAGCCGTGGCCGCGCGCGGTGTTTCCGGTCGGCGCCGATCGCACCGCCTTCGGCAGCGCCGACGCCGCCACGCCGACGCGTGGGGACGAGCGTGCCGCCACGCTCTTGCGCACGCACACGTCGGCGATGCAGATCCGCTACATGGAGCGGCATGCGCCACCCGTGCGGATCATCTGCCCGGGCCGCGTCTATCGCCGCGACAACCTGGATCAGACGCACACGCCGATGTTCCAGCAGGTCGAAGGGCTCGTCGTCGGCGAGGCCGTGACCATGGCGCAGCTGAAGGGCACCATCGTTGCGTTCCTGCGCGACCTGTTCGGCGAGCGCATCGAAATCACCTTCCGCCCCTCGTTTTTTCCGTACACGGAACCCTCCGCCGACGTGTTCCTCCGCGCCGTGCCTGACACTGAGGGAGCGCGCGGCGGGAAGTGGCTGGAGGTCCTCGGCTGCGGCATGGTGAACCCGGCCGTGTTCGAGGCAGTCGGCTACGATCCGGAGCGCTACACCGGCTTCGCCTTCGGCATGGGCATCGAGCGGCTGGCGATGCTCCTCTTCGGCGTCGACGACATCCGCCAGTTCTACGAGAACGACGTCCGGTTCCTCGAGCAATTCCCCCAGTAGCGGCCGGCCCCGCTCCGTACGAGAGAATGACGCCGTGAAAGTGCTCGTGTCCTGGCTGCGTGAGCTGGTCGACGTTCAGGTCGGCATCGAGGCGCTCGCCGAGCGCCTCCATCTGGCCGGCTTCGAGCTGGCCTCGATCACCCCGATCGCGCCGGTGGCCGGCCCCAACGGCCCGACCACCGGGCCCGATGCGGTGATCGACTTCGAGATCACCGCCAATCGCCCCGACGCGCTGAGCGTCGCCGGCTTCGCCCGCGAGGTGGCGGCGCTCTACGACGTGCCGCTGCGCTATCGGCCGGCCGCGCTGCGGACCGATCCGCACCCGTCGCGTCTGGGGACGCTGACCGTCTCGATTCAGGAGCCGGCCCTGTGCCCGCGTTTCACGGCCGCCCTGGCCGACGTGACGGTCGGCCCCTCGCCCGCCTGGCTGGCCGGCCGGCTCACCGCCAGCGGCGTCCGCAGCATCAACAACATCGTCGACATCACCAACTACGTCCTGCTCGAGACCGGCCATCCGATCCACGCCTACGATCTGACCCGCCTCGCCCAGAACGAGCTGCGCGTGCGTCGCGCGGCCGTCGGCGAGCCAGTCAAGACGCTCGACGGCGTGACGCGGGCGGCCTCGGCCGACATGCTCGTCATCGCCGACGCGACGCGGACGCAAGGCTTCGGCGGGATCATGGGCGGCGGCGATTCGGAGGTCACCGAAGCGACCACGACCATCGCCGTCGAGAGCGCCCACTTTGCTCCGGCGCAGGTGCGCCGCACGGCGCGGCGGCTCGGCCTCGCCACCGAGGCGTCGCATCGCTTCGAGCGCGGCGCCGACTACGACGCGGCCGCCACTGCCCTCGCCCGCGCCCTGGAGCTGGTCGAGTCGATCGGCGCCGGCAGCGCCCGTCCGGGCTGGATCGACGCGCAGCCCGAACCGCCGACGCCACGGCCGGCGTTGACGTTGCGCCGGGCGCGGATCGCCCGCGTCCTCGGCTACACGATCGGCGACGACGCGGTCGCGCGGATCCTGACGGCCCTCGGCTTCGCCCTCGTATCGACGCACTACGGCGACGGCTGGGCGGTCACCGTACCGAGCTGGCGCGTCGACGTCACCGGCGAGGCCGATCTGATCGAGGAGCTGGCCCGCGTCGACGGCTACGCGAAGATCCCGGAGGCGTTCCCGCCGCTCGAGCTGCCGCCGCCGCGTCCGGCGCCGCGTCTCGTGCGCGACGCCCGGCTGCGCGCGCTGGCCCGTGCCGCCGGCTTCTCCGAGAGCGTCACGTTCTCGTTCATCAGCCGCGACGCCGCCCGCCGCTTCGCCGCGGCTGCGGACATCGTGGCGATTGCCAACCCGCTTGCCGAGACCATGGCGGTGATGCGGCCGACGCTGCTCGCCGGCCTCCTCGACTCGGTCGCCCACAATCGCCGGCGCGAACAGAAGGACGTGCGCCTGTTCGAGCTGGCGACGATTTTCAGTAGCGCGCAGGGAGAGCACCGGGCCCTGGCGCTGGCGTCGCTCGGCCAGGCATCGGCGACGCACTGGAGCGGCTCCGGCCGCGCCACCGATCTCTACGACATCAGTGGCGCCGTCGAGACCGTGTGCGGGGCGCTCGGCCTGCAGACGACGCTCTCCCCGGGCGAGTCCCCGTTTCTGACCACCGACAGCGCGACGACGATCGCGGTGCGCCCGCGCGACGCCGAGGACGGCGTCGAGGCACGCGTCATCGGCGTGCTCGGCGAGATCGCACCCGCCGTCGCCGAGGCGCACGGGCTCTCGGCGCGCGAGCACGTCTTCGCCGCCGAGCTCGACCTCGATCTGACCCTCGAATGGACGACAGGCGACGAGCGCGTCCGGGCGCAAGTCCTGCCGCGTTTCCCGTCGAGCTCGCGCGATCTGTCGATCGTCGTCGACGCGACCTTGCCGGCGGCCGCCGTTCGTGGCACGATCCGTCGCGCGGCGCCGCCGACGCTGGTCAGTGTCGAGGAATTCGATCGCTACCAGGGCAAGGGCGTCGCCGACGGCCGCTGCAGTCTGTCGCTGCGGCTCGTCTTCCGCGCTCCGGATCGCACCTTGACCGACGCCGACGTACAGGCCGCCATGGACACGATCGTCGCCGCGCTGCACACTGGGCACGGGGCCCTGTTGCGACAGTAGGGAGCCCCGTCCAGCCGGCTGCGACGACGCCCATTCACTTCACGCAGAGACTTCAGAACCTATGTCAGCTCCCGCCATGGCCAAGTCCGCTCAGAGCGTCGAACTCGACGCCATCGAACGCCTCGAAGAGAAGGTCCGCAAGCTCGTCGCGCTGGTCGAGGAGATGCGCGGCGAACGGGCCCGGCTCACCGCGGAGAACCGCTCGCTCGGCGACGAGGTCGGCGGCCTGCGCAAGAAGCTGGTCGACGGCGAAGGCGCCACCGCCGAGGTGACGACGCTGCGCGAAGAGCGCGACCAGGTCCGCGCCCGCGTCAAGGACATGCTCGCGCAGATCGAAGCGCTGGAGCTCTGAGACGGACACCGGCCGCGTCGAGTCGGTCCATTAGCATGAGCGAAGCCAGCCGCGTCGTCACGATCGAGATCCAGGGGCTCCGCTACCCGATCCGCAGCGAGCTCGACGAGCAGTACGTCGTCGAGCTCGCGCGGTACGTGGACGGCAAGATGGCGCGCGCCGGCAACGAGGTACCGACCGGCGAATCGCTGAAGATCGCGGTGCTCGCCGCCCTGAACATCGCCGACGAGTTGTTTCGCTGCCGCGGCGCCGGCAGCATCGAGCACGCCGAACTGGTGCGCCGGACGCACGACCTCGAGCGTCTCGTCACGGCGGCGATCGATCGGATTCACGCGTAACGTGACGTCCGACACACACGCGTAGCGTGTCGCCGGATTCACGACTAGCGTGACGCTCGTCCGACACCACAAGCCGAGCCTCGAGGACGTCTTCCTCCTTGCCGATTCACGTGCGAGGCCGTAAGATCCGATGCCTAGGTGCCCTGGGTTGTCCGTGCTTCGGTGAGCGCTCCGCTGAGCCAACGTTTTACCTAAGCGAATCGCGACGTCTTGCTGTGTGCATGCCTCTGTGACGAGGAAGCCTGACGCGAGGCGGCTTACCGCGGTTCCACCTGCAAATCGCAGGTTCAACGGACCTCCCCACACGACGGTTCGGGGCATCGCTTCCTCCCGCCCTGTGGTCGCGAAACGCGCGACCACGGGGCGCTCTGGTTTGTGGCGGCCGGTTCCCTCAGAACCGGCCGCGGGGCCCCGTCGGGCGGGGGGCGCGGTTCGCGGCG
>JANOIR010000244.1:0-3701 GCA_031407765.1 Vicinamibacteraceae bacterium | reverse complement strand
GCCAACCCGACGCAGACCTTCGTGCTGATCGCCAACACCGATAACCGGGTCGGCGAGGCGACGCTCGGCTACCTGGGCGATCGCAGCATCGTCGGCTCGCCCGGCCCGGCCACGTTCGCCACGATCGCGCTGCCCGCCAACAGCCGGACGACCGTCCCGATCAGCGGGGGGGGGACGTACGGCGTGCTGGTCACGAGCACCGGGGCGTCGCCGGTGCAGCTCGTCGTGGAGAGCGCCGTCTATCGCAGCGCGGACGGCGTCACCTGGTCGGCTGGTTCCAACTCGCTGGCCACGCCCGTGGTCCCCTAGAACACGGCGACACGAACGACGCCGGCGACACTGTGTCTGCAATCGCGACACGAGTGAAGCTGGCGTCTTCGACGACCCTGGTACGCAGGCGGGTGAGTGCCTGAATCTGGGGAAAAGCGGAAGTTTCCTGGCGTGCGGCTGACGATTTGCTTCGTCGATCGCCATGGCACGCTCGTTGCTGGCGCCCCGGCAATGACGACGACGTCGCGTGCGCTCATTGCCTGCCTGGCTTCTTTCGCTACTGCTGTGCCGGCGGCCGCTCAAGTCACCCCGTTCAGGCGCTACCTCGCCGAGGGCGCCACCGGCCCGTTCTTCGCGACGAGGCTGTCGCTGGCCAACCCGGATGGCGCCAACCCCGCAAACGTGGTGCTGAGCTTCGATAGCGGGTCCGGCACCAGGCGGACGTTACCCTTGTCCCTGGTTCCCGGAGGCACGGCCTTCATCGATGTCAGCGCGGTCAGCGGCTTTGAGGCGAGCGACGTGTCTACGACCATCGAGAGCGACCGGCTCGTCGTCGTCGACCGGATGATGGAATGGGGCATCGACCCCGCCAACGGTCACGGCTACGGCTCGCATCTGGAGACGGCGACGGTATCCCCCTCGACGACGTGGTTCCTCGCCGAGGGGTCGACTGTCCTGGGCTTCGACCTGTACTACCTGCTGCAGAACCCGCAGTCGACGATCGCGCAGGTTACCGTGCGCTACCTGCTCTCGTCGGGGACGGTGATCACGCGGACCTACAGCATGGCGCCGCGCAGCCGCACCACGCTCTACGTCAACGTTGTTCCGGGAATCGAGGAGACCGACGTGTCGGGCGACATCAGCGCGGATGTGCCGATCATCGTCGAGCGGGCGATGTATCGGAACACGCCAGGGCAGTATTACGGGATCGGCACGGTCTCCATGGGGGTCACCGCACCAGCCACACGCTGGTTCCTCGCCGAGGGCGCCACCGGCACGTGGTTCGATCTCTACGTCCTGTTTGCCAACCCCAGCGCCGCCGCCGCGAACATCACGGCCGAGTACGCGAAGGAGGATGGCACGGTGGTCACGCGGGACTACGTCGTTGGCGCCCACACCCGTTTCAGCGTCTACGTCGACAGCATTCCCGGACTCACGGACACATCGGTCGCGACCACCGTGACCTCGACCAACAACGTGCCGATCGTGGTCGAGCGGGCAATGTACTGGCCGGGCACCTTCTTCAACTACTACGAAGGGCACACGTCGGTCGGCACGACCCAGACCGCCCAGCGGTGGGCGTTCGCGAGTGGCGACGGCGATCCTGCCACCCAGACGTTCGTCCTGCTGGCGAACACCGACAACCGGCCCGGACAGGCAGAGCTCCGGATCATGTCGCCATCCGGGTTCAACGCGAGCTTGACGCGAGTCGTGAATCTGCCAGCCAACAGCCGGACGACGGTGGAGCTCACCGGCATGCCGCCGCGGTACGGCGTCCTCGTGACGAGCAGCGGCCCGTCGCCAGTCGAGCTCGTGGTCGAGCCCTCGGTCTATCGCAGCTACGGCGGCCTGCTCTGGGCGTCAGGGGCGAACGACGTCGCCACGCCCTTGCCCTAGACGTCCGTCGCCGGTCTGCCGCGGCCGTTCGTCCATGGCTCGTCCCAAGAATGTTGACCAGTGCATCGGCGGCTCTTAGGCTGCCGCATGCTCAGACGTGCCATAACTGCAGGCGCCGTGATCCTGGCTACCGCCCTGCTTCTTCCGGCAGCCGCCCTGGCCGGCCCCATGACCGCCGGCGAGCGCCAGCGCCTGATCGCGCACCTCGAGATGACCGAGGATTGGCTGGTCGGCGAGCTCGAGGGGCTGTCCGAGGCGCAGCTCACCTTCAAGATGACCCCGGAGAGCTGGAGCATCACAGACGTCGCGGAGCACCTGGCGATCGCCGAGCCGCAGTACTGGACCAACCTCGAAGCGTCGCTCAAGGAGCCGGTCAAGGCCGGCTGGAAACCCCAGGCGACCGACGAGCAGATGCTCTGGTACGGCATCGATCGCACCAACCGCCAGAAGACTGGTGAGGCGCGGGTGCCGCACGGGACGTTCCCCTCGGCGAAGGCATCGCTGGCCTCGTTCCGCAAGCTGCGCGGCACGATGCTGGCGACGGCGAAGGCGTCACAGGAGGACCTCCGCGGCCGGCCCTTCATGGGCGGCGGCCAGGACGTCTATCAGTGGTTCCTGATGATCTCGACGCATTCGCAGCGGCACATCCTGCAGATCCGCGAGATCAAGTCACACGCGAACTATCCCAAGAAATAGCCTGCTCGACTCCGGAGTCAAAGGCCCGATCGACTCCGGAGTCGAACGCCGGGATCGATTCCGGAGTCGTCGCCGGTTACGCGTGGACGCCGGGCGCTTCGTGGCCCGAGCGGGTCACGTACTCGACGTAGGTGCCGGGATACGCGTGCGGCTCGGCATCAGTGCCGCTCTCGCCGCCGAGCTCGAGGACCCGGTTGGCGAGGCCGCGCAGGAAGGCGCGGTCGTGCGACACGAACAGCATCGTGCCGTCGAACTCGCCCAGCGAGGCGATCAGCATTTCCTTGGTCGCCAGATCGAGGTGGTTGGTCGGCTCGTCGAGGACCAGGAAGTTCGGCGGATCGAGGAGCATGCGGGCCATCGTCAGGCGCGTCTTCTCGCCGCCGGACAGCGCGCGGATCGGCTTCTGCACGTCGTCGCCCGGGAACTGGAAGGCGCCCAGCAAGTTGCGCAGGACACCGATGCCCTCGCGCGGGAAGTCCTTCTGCATCTGCTCCCATACCGTGAGCGACGGGTCGAGCAGGTCGAGGGCCTGCTGCGCGAAGTAGCCCATCTTGAGGCTGGCGCCGAGCGTCACCGACCCGCTGTCCGGGGCGATCGCGCCGGCGACCATCTTGAGCAGCGTCGACTTGCCGGCGCCGTTGCGGCCCATGACGCACCAGCGCTCGCCGCGGCGGATGGTCAGGCTGAGCCCGTCGTAGACCACGCGCGACCCGTAGGCCTTGTGCACGTCCTCGATCACGGCGACCTGGTCGCCGGAGCGGGGCGGCCGCCGGAAGTCGAAACGCACCAGTTCGCGCTTCCTGGGCAGTTCGACCTTCTCGATCTTCTCGAGCGCCTTGACCCGGCTCTGGACCTGCGCCGCCTTGGCCGCGTGCGCCGAGAAGCGATCGATGAAGCGCTGCTCCTTGGCCAGCATCGCCTGCTGCCGAGCGTAGGCGGCCTCGCGGTTGGTCTCGCGCAGGGCCCGCTCGCGCTCGTAGAAGTCGTAGTTGCCGGTGTAGGCGGTGATCTCGCCGCCGTCGATCTCCGCGATCCGGGTCACGAGCCGGTTCATGAAGTCGCGATCGTGCGAGGTCATGAGCAGGGCGCCCTGGTAGGTGCGGAGGAACGACTCGAGC
>JANOIR010000343.1:0-5626 GCA_031407765.1 Vicinamibacteraceae bacterium | reverse complement strand
ACGACGGGTCGTTCATCAACACGAAGCACACCTACCAGGCGGGGTACGCCGACGCGCCATTCGGTCCGGACTGGGAGTGCTGGACCCCGTATTGGAATCGCGAGGACTGGGGCGTTCGGCCGGCCATGGAAGAGGCCCGCGGTGCGACCATCTGGCTGCGGTCGCCGGAAGAAGCGGGACCGGCGCTCAGCCTGATCCTGCACGGACGCGGCGACGTCGCGGCGCGCGTCAGCGCCATTGCGTCGCTTCTTGTGTCACCCACGTCGATCGAAGTCCTGGTCGTGGATCCGGAGTGGGCGCTGACGCACGGTCTCGCCTCGCACGCAACGGACGCGCGTCTGCGCCTGCTGGACGATGCCGACGTCCCGGACGGCGTGACTGCCGGAGCGGCGCTGCGCATCGCGGGCGCCTGCGCGCGGGGACGCCATATCGCCTACTTGCCCGGCCCGGTGCTCGTCGACGGCCTCGACGCGCTCGTGGCACGACTGGGCGACACGGCCATCGAGGCGGTTGTCCACACGGTCGGCGACGCTGGGCCGGCCACGCGCCCGCTCACCATCGTGAGCCGGCGCGCGCTCGACCGCCTCGACGGCGTCGACGCGCTCGCCGCCGATCCCATCGGTGCGTTCGCCGCGCGGGCGCGTCAGCTGTTTGGCGCGACGCCCGTGACGGGCGTCACGATCCACGCGATTTCGTCGAGTGACGCCGGTGTCGCGGAAACCGGTGTCGACGCGGCCTGGAACGCGCTCGGTCACGGCGGCGTCGTGCCGGCGGTCGTCGCCGCCGACCTGACCCGCCGCGGGGAGCTGCTGACGGCGCACCTTCGCGCGCGGCTGGCGCGCGAGCTGCCCGAGGACGCCCGCGACGTGGCGGTGTTCGGGGTCAGCGCGATCACGCCTTTCGCCATGGCCGCGGTTCGGGCGCTCGGGCGCCGCGTCGTCGGCGTCTTTGCGCCGGGCGGCGACAGCAGCGTGGCCGTCGCCGGGATGCCGGTGCAATCGCCATCGGATCTCGACGCCGGCGAGTCGCTGTGGGTGGTGGCGGCGTGCGCGTCGCCCGGCGACGTGACGGTGCTCTACGAGCGTGTGCCAATTGCGCGCGCCATCCACGTCGTCGAGCCTGCTTCGCTGCGCCCGTCATCGCCGCCGTTTGCGACCGCGCCTTGGTTCGAGGGGTTGGCTTATGCTCGAGAGCGCCGCGAGGCCGGGGCCCTGCGCGAGGCGGAGGTTGCCTACCGCGCCCTGCTGCGCGATCCACGCTTCGCCGACGCCGTGCGGGCGCGCTATGAGCTGGCGCTGGTGCAGGAGCAGCTCGGCAACGTCCGCGAGGCCGAGGCCGGGCTGCGCTGGGCGCTCCGGCACTGGCCGGAGGAGCGGGGCACGATGGCCTACAACCTCGGCTCGTTCTACGAGCGACAAGGACGCTCGGCGCTCGCCGAGCGGGCCTTCCATCGTGCGCTGGCGCTGACGGCGGCCCACGACGCTGGCCGCCGCGCCGGGTGCCACTTCCATCTCGGCGAGATCGCGATAGCGACGGGCGAGGATGCTGCCGCCCGCGAGCACTTCACCCGCGCGCTGGAGGCTCTGCCCGGGCACGGCAAAGCCCGCGCTCGACTCGACGCGCTCGTCACGGCGTAGGCGCCGCTCGCGGAGCGACTCACTCGGCCGCGAGGCGGGCCATGACGTCAGGGAACCGCAGGACCTCGCCCGCTCCCGTCGCGACGTACAAGCTGCTGCCCGCCCACGCGAGCGAACGCGGGCCCGTGCAGGCCAACCAGAAGACGCGGCCATCGGGTCGCACGAGCTTGACGACACAGCCGTCGAGCCACGCCTCGGCCCGCCAGTGCCGCTGTTCGGCGACGGCGAAGGGAGCGGCTCCCGCCGAGACCGGAATCCTTCGGAATACGTGATCGCCAGGCTGCCACTCGAGGATGGCTGTCGTCGCGTCCCATCGGCCGGCCTCATCGCGGGGCGGCCGTACGCGCGCGTCCACGCCGTCGCCATGCGCCGAAATCGAGATCAGCCAGGGGCCTCGTACGAGCGGTTGTGGCTGGCGCCCAGGGCTCCAGGTCCACAACCCGTCTCCAGTGGCGAGGTACGCGCTCCCGTCCGGCCGCTCGAGCGCGTCGAAGACGCCGACGGGCAGTTCGACGATGTCGACCTTTCCTGTGCCGAGATCGCGATGCAGCAGGCGAGGGGCGTCGGGGAAGTGCCACGCCAGGCGTCCGTGGACGCCGAACGGGATGGAGGCCCGGACTGGCATCGGCCATGTCTCGACACGAACCAGCTCACCCGACTCGGACATCACCGCGATCCCCGATCCATCGGAGCGGCCGACGAGCACTTCGCGATCCGACAGTCTGGAAACGATGTGAGCGCGGGGGTGTCCCCGTGCGATCAGCGATTCGGGCTCGATCGACCCCACGCCGGTGAGCCGATCTTCGCCGGCCTCGGAAAGCCGGAACAGAAGCTCCATTGCGGGCGGCGGGCGTGGTGGCGTCGCGGTGGTCGTCATGGCACTGGTCGCGACGAGTCCGGTGATGGCTCGCGCGGTGGACAGCCCAGGCAGAAAGGGCAGTCGTCCGGACGTGCCCGCTGGTTCGCGGTGCTCGAGCCACGTGCTCAGCCGGGCCGCGGGCCGGTTGGCGGGAACGAGCGCTGGAGGTGCGTGCAGCAGCTTGAGCGCGGCGCGTGTGAGGCTGGAATCGACGCCCACGGTCAGCGCGTAGGCGAGCGTCCACTGCCAGATCAGCGTGGCCGGCGCGAGCTGCGCTTCGGGATCCGGAGCCGACGTGCGGGCGCGATCGACGGCGCCTTCGCATTGCAGGTCGTCGCCGGCAGGCGGCGGGTCGATGTTCGGGAGTGCGTGGCCTCGCCCAGCGAGGCGAATGGCTTCCGCGAGCCGCGATCCAAAGATATCTACGGCTTCGCCCAGGCCGGACGGCCAGGCGAAGAGCAGACGCGCCGGCACCTGATGCCACAGCGTGACCAGGTCGGTGATCTGATGATGCGGGCGGACGCCACCCGCATGGGCGGTCAGGCCGACGAGCAGCTCGTACGCGTCGAGGAGGAGCGCGACGCCTCGCTCGCGATCTGAGCCGTCGGCAGGGCGCCCGGTGGCGGACGTCAACGCCTGCAGGAGCGCCGTCTGCTCCGGCAGGTGGATCCGCGGTCCGGCGGCGAATGTCGCCGGGGTGTCCGCCGGCGCCTTGACCGGTCGGCTCGCCTCCAGTTGCCGCTGCGTGTCGCGCAGTCGTTCGGGCGGGACGAGATCGTTCGCAACGCGTTCGGCGGCCGAGTGACCCCGGACGACGTCGAGCGGACGCGCGCGCTCGATCTGCATGGCGAGTCGCAGGCCGGCGCGTGAGTCATGGGACCCTTCGTAGGCGTTGCCTACGCTGGAAGCGAACACGGCTCGCCCGACGACAGGGTAGTCCCGCAGGAAATCGGCGAGCGGCTGCTGCGTGATGTGCCGCCCGTGTAGAACGCCGGCCCCCGTGCCATTGGCGAACCTGACGCCGGGATGCGCGGCGGTGGTTTCCCGAATCCAATCGCGAAAGGCGAGCAGGTGGGCCGCGGACTTCGTGAGATTGCCATGGACGTCCCGCTCGTCGACCTCTGGCCGAGTCGATCGCACCATGTCCCAGTGCTCCTGGAGCGTCCGCCCGCGGGTAATCTCCCACGCCCAGGCTTCCTCAAAGACCGTCCCGCGGCAGTACGGCCGGCCGGCTGTGTAGGCGAGGTCCAGGCCCGCGAACGCGACGGCGGGGCAGCCGGCTCTCAGCGCGAGATCGAGGGCTGCGGTCGCCACCGATCCCCACACCGACAGTCTTCCCCGTGCCACGCCCGCCGTGTGGAGCCACGGCCACGGCGCATGGTCCCCGACCCGAAACACGAACGTACGTCCGGCGAACGCATCGACAGCCGCCGGGTCGACCGATGCCTCGGTGACGAGGTGAGTGCCGGTGGCGGCCGCGCCGGCGGTCAGATATTTCCCGTTCGCCTCCGACGGGTCGAGCGCGACGACGAGGGGCGGCTCGATTCCGGCCCTCAGGCAGGGCAAGAGTGCGGTGTCCGCGGCGATGACAAGCGCGCGATCCTGGACCTTGAGAATCGCAGCCAGGTTCTCGTCGAGCGACGGCCCGGCCCCGACGACAATGGCAGGCGTGTTCCGGAAGCGTCCGAACAGCGTCTCGACGTCGGCGCCGGTCGCGATCGCCGGAAGATTGCGCAGCGTGTTGATCAGCGCGAGGTCCTCGAACCGTTGCCGCGCATTCGCGTTCGCCAGGGCATCGCGCACGACGCGATCGAGTGCGCGACGTGCCGCCGCCATCTCCTCGGGGTACTCGCGGGCGAGCACCGGATGAGCGATTACCGGGAGCCGGTTGACGCCTTCGAGAAAGCGCGCGGCCTCCGCGGCGCCAACGTAGTCAGGCCCGACGATCAATCGGAGACGATCGGCCTGAATCAGGTCGAGCCACGATCGGCTCGACAGCCAGGGAAACGCGAGTTCTGCGTCGGGCTCGATGACGAGGATGCGTCGCACCGGCAGCGCCTCGAGGGCCTCGAGGACGGCGCCCGTGCCGCCGCCGATCAACGCGACGGCATCAGGAGGCGAGCTGTTGCCCAATGCCGCGTCGATGAGGCTCTCGGCTTCGGCCCGCGGGTTCCGGGCACTGCCGAGCCGAACCTCGCGCCCATCGGCCGTCCGCAGTCGTGGGCCCTGGCCCGCGTCGGTCACGAGTCCACGATGCGGAATTGTCGTCGAGGCGGCCGACAGATCGACGTGGCTGACCCGTTGGAGGGCCGCGAGATTGTGACCGAGAAAATCGTTCATGTCCGAGGCGGTCGGATTCTACCGGACACGCGATGCCGGATCACGACAGGGCCCGTCTCACTCACGCGGCGACTTGGAATGAGCGCCGATGCGAATATCCGACCCCTGACGTCTGCCGCGCTGGCGCCTAAGACGCGTCGGCGAGGGTCACCTCAGCGTGAGGAGGAGCCAGGCAGCCCCAGAGTCCGCGCTGTCGGCGTTCGGTGTCCCGGTAGGCGATCTGTTCAGCTTCGGCAAACAGCTCGCGGAAGCGTCCTTCGTCGACGTCGGCGTAGATTCGTGAACCATTGACCTCGCCGATCCGCCGCCAGAGCCGCGGATCGTCGACGTCCAGCGCCCCCGCCGCCTTGAGTCGATCGTAGTCGGGCGAGCCTGGCAGCGGCACGTACCAGTTGACGCCGAGGCTCGGTGTCGTGCACTGCCGCATGAAGGCCAGGGTCTGCAGCACGTCGGCTTCGGTCTCGCCGGGGAAGCCCAAGAGCATGCTCGCGTGATACGGGAACCCGAGCTTCTCGTGGAGGGCGACGGCGCGTTCATTGTCGCTCGTCTTGCAGCCCTTGGCCATGAGATCGAGAACGCGCTGACTGCCCGATTCGAATCCGTAGAATAGGAACCGGCAGCCGGCTCGCCACATCAGGCGGAGCAGTTCCTCGTTGACCTGGTTCGGGCGGATATTCGCGTGCCACTCGACCTTGCCCGCGAGTCCGCGGCCGATCATCAACTCCGAGAACCGTACGATGAGCTTCCGGTTGTTCCCGATCGTCGAGTCGGTGAAGTACACACTGTCGAC
>JANOIR010000183.1:0-4719 GCA_031407765.1 Vicinamibacteraceae bacterium | reverse complement strand
CCGGGCAGGAAGCGCGCGCCGCCGGAGGCGAAGAAGATGGTGCCGTCGAAGTCGACCGCCTGGCCGAAGGTGACCTTGAGGCCGGTCACGCCCACGCGCAGGTCGTCGAACTCGATGATGCCGGCGATGCCGATCTTGCCGCTGGCGCCGGAGGTCTGGGTCATGTTCGAGCCCGAACCGCCGCCCGGCTTGTAGATCAGCTGCGCTTCGCCGATGTCGAAGCCGTTCTCATAGACGATGAGGCCCGGCGCGCCGTTGCTCGGATTGATCTGCCCCGTGATGCCGAACGAGGGGAAAGTGATCGATGCCTGTTGCACCACCAGAATGCGCTGCCGCGCGCCGCCGTTCGTCGCCGGGTCGTAGTTTGGATCCCAGTTGAAGATGATGCCGCTGGCAGTGACCTTGAGCGCGCCCGGGATCTCGATGGCCAGGCTGCCGATCTGGATGCCGAACTTGCCCGGCACGCTGAAGGCATCGAGCAGGCTGCCGCCGCCGGTAAGGGCGCTCATCGCCGCTTTGACGTCGACGACGACATCGAAGGTGCCCAGCAGGCCGGTCAGCCGAGCCGTGATGCCGCTGCTCGACTGGCCCGCCGCGCCGCCGGAGCCGCCGAAGGCCAGGCTCGCCACGTCCACGCCGATGGCGACTGTGAGGATCAGCTTGCCTTTGACGAACTGGGTCTTGGCGAGGGTGATCGACGGACCCTCCAGCGACAGCGGCCCGAGCGTCAGCACGTTCGAGGCGGCGCCGGCAGTCTGCAGCGTCGGCGAGATGGTGAATACCTCGTCGGTGCGGATGGACGCCACCGCGCTCGCCCCGGTGCCCACGCGCCAGCTGCCGGCGACGATCTGCACGTTGACCTCGCCGGCCACGAACATGTCCTTCGGATCCACGCCGGTCCTCGGCGTGACCAGGTAGCGGTAGGTGTTGCCCGAAACGTTCAGCACGGTCGCCATCACCGTGCCGTCGGCGTTCCTGGCGAGGTTCCCGGCGCCCGCGCCGGTGATCTTCAGCTCGTTGCCGTCGATGCTCGAGGCATCGATCGCGGCGCCGGTGGGGCTGAAGAAGGTGACGTCAATGTAGCGCTGGGCGTTCAGCGTCTGCAGGCTGGCGGTGCCGCCGTTCGCCGGGCTGGCGAGCGTGGCGTAGGGCTGCGGCGAAGGCGCGGCGACAGCCGGCACGGGCGTGTAGAGCGTGAAGCGCTCGACCTCGGAGGCGCCGTTGACGCCGCGCGCATCGGACCAGGTCGCATCGACAAAGGTCACCGTCACGGTCACGCCGTTGGCGCCGGCGGCCGCGATGGCGTCCTTGAACGCCTGCGTCATGGTGATCGGGTACAGGTAGGTGCGGTCGTTGGTCGAGTCGGCGAACTTCTCGACCGCGCCGTTGTTGACCGTGAGCCCGCTGATCGAGCTGCCGTCGGCTCTCGTCACCGCGACCAGGAACTCGGCGGTGGCATCGAGGATGGAAGCCGCGTTCATGCCGGCGCGGTTCGGATCCTGGTAGGTGACGGCCAGGTAGGTCAGGTTGTTGATGCTGACGATCGAGGTCGAAGTCGGGTTGGCGAGATCGGCCGTGGGGGCGCGCAGCGACGAGGCCGGGGCGGCGATGGTCGCACCCACCCCGAAGATCGAGTAGCCGCTGACCCGCAGGTCCTCCAGCTGGAAGCCCTCGGGGCCGCCGAAGGCGAAGCGGGCCGCGCCCGAGATGCCGAACACTTCCTGCAGCGCACCCGAGTCGTCCGGGATGGAGATCCCCACCGAGGCCACCGGCATGTCCACGCTGACGCGGCCGGTCGGTGTGCGGGTGAAGACCGCGGCGCCGGAAACGGTGAACACACCCGCCGCGCTGATCGTCAGCAAGGTAGTCGGGTCGATCTCGCCCGCCTCGTTGAAGCCGACCGAGAATTCCTCGAACTTGGCGGCCGAAGTGAACTTGACGCGGATGGCGGCCTGCTCGCCGGTCTCGTCGATGAGGCCGTCGCCGTCGTCGTCCAGGCCGTTCGAAGCGACCGGCACCGTGGCGAGCGGGTCCGAGGGCAGGATGATCGACTTGTCGAGCGCCACGCCGGAGCTGTTGAGGCGGACCTTGATCGAGCCACTGATCGTCAGCCCGTCCAGGCCGACCAGGCTGGCCTCGCCGTAGGCGTACACGGCATAGCGCGCCGGCGTGGTCGGGCTGGCCCCGGGCGCGGCGGCCCACTTGATCAGGCCGAGCGTCGCGTTGGTCACCAGCAGGCCGATCGCGTTCGGGTTGAGTTCGCCCGCCTCGTTGCGCAGCGTCTCCCCGGCCGGCAGCGCGCCGAGGAAGATTTCGACGTTGCGCGCGCCGTACAGGGTCATGTCGCCGTCGGTCTGGATCGTGAAGTCGCCGGTCAGGTCGAAGAACGGCGGAATCGAGATCGTCGCGTTGAGGATCGCGAAGCGGACCACGTTGCCTTCGGCCGCGCTGAAGTTGATCGAGATGTTGGTGTTGCCGACCGCGATCGTCTGCAGCACCGCGCCGCCGGTGTTGTTGATCTGCAGAATGATGTCGCCGCCCAGCGTCGCCACGCCGGGGTCGCCGGCGGCGACCGTGACGCGCATGTTGCCGGCGATGCCGTTCGGCCCGAAGACGAAGCCGCCCTGGCCGTCGGTCAGTGAGACCCCGAGCACTGAGAGGTTCACTTCTGAGGCGGCGATGCGGATCATCTTGGGCGCGAGTTGCGGGCCGGCGCCGTCGGGGTCGGCCAGGGTGATCTGCTCGAACGCGAATTTGCCGTTCAGGAGGAACGGGGCGGTGGTGCCGTTGCCGATCGTCACCTCGATGGCGATCGAGCCGCTCAGGCGCAGGTACGGCCCTTTGGGCATCGACAGGACCTGCGTGGTGCCCACGCTATCGATGACGAAGGTCTCGTCGACCTCCAGATTCGTGGTGTTGATCTCGAGCGCCAGCGTGCCGACGATGCTGAATCCGTCGCCGTTGAGGGTCAGCGCCGATGCGGGCACCTGGATGCTCGCCGCCAGGCCCTGCTGCGTGATGACGAAGAAGCCGCTCAGGCCGCTCAGTTGGAAGACCGGGTCGGCCGGGTCGCCCAGCACGAACGAGAGGTTGGTCAGCGCGAGCTTGATGACCTGGGATCCATTCGGGCGGAACGACTGCTCGAAGGAGATGAAGCTGGAGAGGAGGATCTCGGTGGTGCCGTCGGTGTTGAAGTCGAGGCCGATGGCGACGTTGCCGGAGGCGGCGATGATGCGGGTGGCCATGTCGAGGACGACTGAATTGCCGCCCCCCGTGCCGACCGTGAATCCGCTGCTGCCGAAGCCGGACCCGGTGGCGGTGAAGTTGATCACCGGCGCCGGCGGCGCGGTGGGGGTGGCGCCGCCCGTGGTCGGGACGCTCGCGCCGTTGACCGCAACCTGCAGGCCGGTAGCGGCGATGGATACGCCCGGCACACCGACCAGCGCGATGCCGTTGGCGCTCGCCCGCAGGGCGTAGTAGCTGGAGGTATCGGCGGCCGCCACGGGCTTGAACAGCGCCAGCCCGAATTCGAGGTTGGTGATCGCCAGCCCGATCGCGTCGTTCGCTTCCGGGTCGTCGTTCTGGTCGAACATGCCGTCGCCGTTGCTGTCCGGGTCGCCCACGCCGATGAAGGCGTTGACGTTGCTCGCGCCGACCGTCAGCACGTTGACCGTCTTGCTGGTGCCGTTGCTGAGCACCACAGTCATCGGCGCGGCGCTCTTGACGAATTCGAAGGCGCCGCTCACGTAGACGAAGTTGTCGATGATGATCGTGACCTCGCCGTAGGCGCGCAGCACGCCGGCGGTGAAGCCCAGCGTGATCGAGGGCGCCTCGAGGTCGCCCGCGCCGTCCGGATCCATGCCGGTCTGCACCACCAGGCCGCCGCTCGCCGCGAAGCTCGGGCTGGCTGCCAGGTTGAGCGCCTCCGCCAGGCCGGCGTTGTTCTTGCCGCCGTTGACCTGCACGCCGAGTGTGTCCGCGCGGATGGTGAGGCCGTCGATGCCGACGACCTCGGCACCGCCGCTCGCCTGGATCGCGTAGTAGCTGCTCTTGTCGAGCGCCGGGTTGGTGGCCTTGAACAGCGCCAGCGCGAAGTCGAGGTTACGCAATACGAAGCCCATCGCGCCCTCGGACTGCGGCGTGTCGCTCGCGTTGATGATGCCGTCGCCGTTCGAATCCACGAAGTACGGTCCGCCCACGCCGACGAAGGCATTGACGTCGCTCGCGCCGATGGTCATCACGTTGACCTGCTTGGTGCCGCCGCCGGCGATCTGCACCGTCTGCGGCGTGCCGCTCTGGCCGAACGAGAACTGGCCGCTCACATGGAAGAACTCGGAGACGGAAATCGAGATGTAGCCGGAGACCCGCAGCAGGTTGTTCTCGCTGAAATCGACGATCGCGAATTGTTCGGCCGCCGGTCCGGTCGCCACCTTCAGGCCTGCCGCGCTGCCGAAGGAGGCCGAATTGGCGGTCGCGCTGGCGGCGAAGTCGATGGCCGGGACCAGCGCCGTGGGCGCAAGCGCCGAGTCCTTGCCGTTGCTGATCGAAATCGCCACGCGGCCGCTGATCTGCACGCCGTCCACGCCGATCAGGCTTGCGCTGCCGCCGCCCGACAAGGCGAAGTAGCTCTTGGTGCTGGGCGTCGCGCCGACGGGCAAGGGCTTGGCGAGCACGATCGCCAGGTCGTCGATCGCCAGCGACACGCCGATCGCGTTCTGC
>JANOIR010000333.1:0-6295 GCA_031407765.1 Vicinamibacteraceae bacterium | reverse complement strand
TGGTGTCGAGGGATTCGGGCTTCAGGACCATGCGCGTCGTGACGGCATCCACGAGCATCCGGTCCGTTTTCACGTCGGGATACTTCTTCGCCACTTCATAGAAGATTTCATCCCAAAGCACCATGCCGTGGCGCTGGGCATATTGTCCTAGTGTCCCGTCCCGACGGGCGTGAACCGGCTAAATCAGGTGCGTGAGCAGGCCGTCGCGCAGCTTGGGCTCGAACCAGGTCGACTTGGGCGGCATGATGCCGCCGGCGTCGGCGATTGCGACCAAATCGTCGATCGTGGTCGGAAACATGGCGAAAGCGACCGCCGCCCTGCCCGCGTCGACCAGCCGGGTCAACTCCGCCGGGCCGCGGATGCCGCCGACGAAGTCGATCCGCTTGTCGGTCCGCTCGTCGCCGATCCCCAGCACCGGCGCCAGCACGAGGTCGTGCAGCCGCTGGACGTCCAGGCTGGCCACGGGATCGACGATCGCCAGCCCACCGTCGAGCGTCACGAGATGCCACGCGCCGGCCCCCTGTGAAGCCCCCTGTGGACCCGGCAAATACATCGCGCACTCGCCCTTGCGGATGCCGTCCGGGCCGCCGGGCCGCACCACCGCCCGGGCGCCGATCTCGGCCAGCAACGCCTCGGGCGTGCGGCCGTTCAGGTCCTTCACCACGCGGTGATACGGGAGGATCTGCATCCCGGCGTCGGGGAAGGCGACGCCGAGGAAGCCGCCCGATTCCCCGCTCTTCAGCCGCTCGTCGGCCCGGGCCGCACTGGCGGCGCGATGGTGGCCGTCGGCGATGTAGAGCGCTGGCACCGCGCGGAACGCCTGGACGATCGCTTCACCCACCGCCGGCGCGGTCCGCCAGATGGTGTGGCCGATGCCGTCGGCGGCGACGAACTCGAACAGCGGTGGCGCCTCGAGGCCGGCGGCGACCGCGGCGTCGACCGCGGCGTTCTTGCCGTAAGTGAGCAGCACCGGCCCGCTCTGCGCCCGCGTCTCGATGATGTGTCGCGTCCGATCGTTCTCCTTGTCGGGCCGCGTCTTCTCGTGCTTCTTCACCAGGTCGCGCCGGTACTCGTCGACCGAGAACGCGGCGGCGACGCCGGTCTGGACGTGCCCGCCCATCGTCAGCCGGTAGAGATAGATCGCCGGCCGCGATTCGACCTCGAGCGCCGACGCCTGCAGGACCGCCTGCGCCTTCACTGCCTGAGAGTAGACGGCGTCGTCGTAGGGGTTGGTCTCGGGCGCCAGGTCGATCTCCGCGCGCGAGACGTGGAGGAAGCTGAGGGGATCGCCGGCCAGCGCCCGCGCCTCCTCGGTGTTGACGACGTCATACGGGACAGCGGCGACGCGCGGGGCGAGACCCGCGCGGGGCCGGAGGGCAGCGAACGGACGAACGTCGGCCATTGTCGGGAGAACTGCTTTCGGAAGAACTGCTTTCGGAACGCGATCAGGGGACGCGGTCGAGACTGACGGTGGTCGTGCCGTTCATGTCCATCGCGCCGACGCCGGGTATCGTGAAGGTGCCGGTGATCTGGGTGGTCATCTTGCTGCCCTTGACGAGCGCGCCCTTGACGTCCCAGTCGGTCGTGCCGGTGCCCTTGACCTGCATCTTGATGACGATGTCACCCGAGCCGCCCGGGGCGGGCATCGTCGCATCGACCGCGGCGGTGACGACCTGCTCGAGTGCCGCGACCTCGCTGCCGGCGGCGCCGGTGACGCCGGTCAGTGTGCTCTTCAGCTCGCCCTTGAGCTGCGGCGGATCGCTGCCCGGGATCGGCACCGGCATGGCCATCGAGAACGGCGCGGTCACCGTCTGGCCGATGGCGAGCTCCTGCCGCGGCATCAGGCCGAGCGCCTGCTTGAGCATGTCCTTGATCATCGCCGGCGGCATCGGGAAGTCGGTCGGCGGCATCACCTCGATCACCTCGCCGGCGGAGTCGATGGTCATCGACAGCGTCTTGCCTTTGATGGCGAGGGCCGCGGCCGCCGCTTCGGGCGGCGCCGGCTGATCGTTGACGGAGAGGTCCTGCGAGATCTCCTCGTAGGTCATGTCGACCTTGATGGCGCCCTTGTCGTCGGGCGTGCCGACCTTCTGGCTGACGGTGGTGGTCGTCTTGGCCTTGAGGTGCATCGGCCCCATCGGCGAGCCGGCGGCGGCCTCCGCCGGCTTCATGTTGAGGTCGGCGTCCTGGACGATGCTCAGGCGGACCGACTGCCCCGGCGACGGACGGCCGCCGATCGTCACGGTCTTCGATTGCGCGACGGCTGGGAGCGCCGCCGCCAGCGCGAACGTGAAGGTCAGCAGCGTCGTAGTCACACCGCGGTGAAATCGCATCGGTTCTCCTTGTGGCGGCCGCGCCCGGCAGGGTCGCAGGCGGTCGTGATCCGCACCGGCGGCGCCACGGTGCCTCCATCGTAGCAGCAGGGATGGGGCGGGGCGCATCGTGGCAGACCGAGCGCCGGGCAGTCCCCTGGACTAGTTCGTCGCCACTGCGTTGACGAAGCGCTGATCCAGCTCGGCCCGCCGCGCGGCGAACGCCGGCTGATCGCCCGGCGCGATCGGCGCCCCGGGCGGGTTGCGCTTCTGCTCGGCGACCGGGTTGACGTGGATGCCGTTGCGCAGCAGCTCGTAGTGCAGGTGCGCGCCGGTGACCAGCCCGGTTGCGCCGACCCGGCCGATGACCTGCCCTTGCGACACGCGCGCGCCGGTGCGGACGCCGACCCCGAACGCCGACAGGTGCAGGTAGCGGCTCTCGTAGCCGCCGGCGTGGCGGAGCGTGACGGTGTTGCCGCCGCCGGCGGTGTAGCGCGCCGAGACGACCGCCGCGTCGGCGATCGCCACGACCGGCGCGCCAGTGGGCGCACCGAAGTCCGCGCCCAGGTGCGGGCGCCTGATCCCGAGCACCGGATGGAGCCGCCGGTACGAGAAGCCGGAGGTGATGCGCGGCTCGAACTTCAGCGGCGAGGCGAGGAAGAAGCGCTTCAGCGACAGGCCGGCACCGTCGTAGTAGGCCGGCCGTCCCCCGGCCGGCTGGAAACGGAATGCGGCCAGCAGGCGCCCGGCGTTGGTCAGCCGCGCCGCGACGATGTCGCCGTAGCCGATGCGGACGCCATCGCGCAGCACCTGCTCGAACACCACTTCGATTACGTCGCCCGGCTGCAGGTCGCGATAGAAGTCGACGTCGCCGCCGAACAGCTCGGCGATGGCCACCGCCAGCCCGACGTCCTCGCCGGCGCGATCGAGCGCCGCGACGAGCGACGGATGGTCGCGATCGACGTCGCCGCGGATTGCGACCAGCGCCACCTCGCGGCGGTAGGTGATGACCTCGGTGGCAAACCGCCCCGGCGCACCGGCCGGGGCCGGCGCGTAGGCGGGCTGGACTTGGAGGAACCGATCGGGATCGATCCGGTAGGTCAGCTCCCGGACCTGCCCGCCCGGGCCGAGCGTCAGCGCATACGGGTGCCGCGCGCGCAGCTGCCGCGAGCTGAACGACGGCTCGACCGCGTCGAGGAATGCGGCCTGCTCGGCAGGCGCCACCTGGTGCCGCTCCAGCAGGTCCGAAAAGGTGTCGCCCGGCCCGACCGTGCCCTCGACGCGGCGGCTGTCCACGGGCAGCACGATGTCGGCGGTGTGGCGAGGCGGCGGCGCGGCTTCCCGGCAAGCCAGGACGGCGGCCAGCAGGCCGAGGCACAGAATGGAAAGGACGGAATGCCGCATCGTCTGGGCGAAGTCTAGCCGAGGTGGCGAGGTAAGCGGGTGGGGCCGGGGCTGACGTAGGATTGCTCGTTGAGCCGGGCTCCCCGCCCGGCGTTGTCACACGTGTTCTTGGACGGATGTGAGAGGAGTTTCGTGCCTATGGCCGCGCCTGTTTCCGCGTACGGGCCCCGGCGTCGAACGGCGATCGCCGCGACGCTGGCCCTGACCGCCCTCGTCAGTGCTCCCCTGCTGGAAACGACCCTGGCCGGTCAGTCGGCCGCCGCGCCGGCATCCGCCGGAGAGCCGGTCGACTTCGACGCGATCTATCGCATCAAGGACGAGGCCGTGAACCGCTCGCAGGTCATGGAGACCTTGAGCTACCTCACCGACGTCCACGGCCCGCGCCTCACCAACTCCCCGAACATGCGCTCCGCCGCGGCCTGGGCCAAGCAGCGTCTCGAGAGCTACGGCCTCGCGAACGTCGCGCTCGAGGCCTGGGGCCCGTTCGGGCGCGGCTGGGTCAACGAGCGGATGGTGGCGCAGATGACCGCGCCGCAGGCTTTCCCGCTGCTGGCATTCCCGAAAGCGTGGACGCCCGGCACCAACGGGCCGGCCAAGGGCGAGGCCGTCCTGGCCGTGATCGAGAAGGCCGAAGACCTCGAGAAGTGGAAGGGCAAGCTCAAAGGCAAGATCGTGCTGGTCTCGCGGTCGCGCGCGGTGCCGGCCTATTTCGAGTCGCCGACCCGCCGCTACGACGAGAAGGGCCTGACCGAACTCGAGAAGCCGTCCCTCGATCCGTCGCGGCGCGGCCGCTTCGGACCCGGCGGGCCGGGCGGCCCCGGCGGCGCCGGCTTCCCCGGCCAGGTGAGCACCGACTTCCGCAAGCAGCGTATGGCGTTCCTGATCAAGGAAGGCGCGCTGGCGCTGGTCGAGATGTCGCCGGGCGACCGCGGCGACAACGGCGCCGTGCGTGTCCAGGCGCCGCCCGAGGGCGAGAGCATGCGCCAGACCACCGATGCGCAGGTGCTGCCGCAGATCGTCGTCGCCGCTGAGCACTACGCCCGGCTGCTGCGCGTGCTCGACAAGAAGATCCCGGTGGAGCTCGAGATCGACGTCAAGAACCGCTTCGTCGACACCGATCTGAATTCGCTGAACGTGATCGCCGAACTGCCCGGCAGCGACAAGGCGGACGAAGTGGTGATGATCGGCGCCCACTTCGACTCGTGGCACTCCGGGACGGGCGCGACCGACAACGGCGTCAGCTCGGCGGTGATGATCGAGGCGATGCGCATCCTCAAGGCGTCCGGCCTCAAGACGCGCCGCACCATCCGCATGGGGCTGTGGACCGGCGAGGAGCAGGGCCTGCTCGGCTCCCGCGCGTACGTGGCGAAGCACTTCGCCGACCGTGCCGACATGGTGCTCAAGCCGGAGCACGCCAAGCTCACCGCCTACTTCAACATGGACAACGGCGGCGGCGCCTTCCGTGGCGTCTTCCTGCAGGGCAATGAGGCGGTCGTGCCGATCTTCGAGGCGTGGATGAAGCCGTTCGCCAACCTCGGGATGAAGACGCTGACGATCCGTCCGACCAGCGGCACCGATCACCTGTCATTCGATGCGGTCGGTCTCCCCGGCTTCCAGTTCGTGCAGGACCCCCTCGAGTACGGCTCGCGCACGCACCACACCAACCTGGACGTCTACGAGCGCGCGATCCCGGACGACCTGGTGCAGAACGCGATCACGATCGCGACGTTCGCCTACCACGCCGCGAACCGCGACCAGCCGCTGCCGCGCAAGCCGCTGCCGAAGCCGTCGCCGGTCCCGGCACCGGGTCAGCGTCCGGCGACGACGCCCGCGCCGACGGCGTCGGGATCGGCGCAGCGCTAGTCGGCAGCCGACTGGGCACCCGGTCTGGCCCTCCAGGGCGGGTGTCCGACACGCACTCAGCGGTCGAGCTCTTCGGCGATGGCCTCGAGCTCGGCGACGGCCTCGAGGTCGCGTGGCCGACCCGCGGCACGCTTCACCCGGATCAACATCGGCAGGTCGAGGCAGAGCACGTCGCGGTCGAAGACGCGTACGGGATGCGCGTGCGGTCGCAGCTCATCGAAGCCGCCGCCGCCCGTGATCTCGCCCAGAAGATCGATGTCGCCGAGGGTGGTCGTCAGCGTGAAGTTGAGACCGCGCGCGAGGGTGGCGTCGTCCAAGCGAAACGGCAGCCCGCGCGGCGCGCCACGCAGGTACGGCTCGAACGGGCCGAGAGCCGCCACGATTCGCGCGATATTGTCCTGCCTGCGCGCATAGACGACGTCGACGTCGCGGGTCAGCCGCGCCGAACCGTGGATGGTGGCTGCGACGCCCCCGACCAGGATGCACTCGACCCCGCCATCGGCGAGCGCGCGGATCAGCCCGGCGAAGTCGGTCACGGCGCGCGCCGGCTGGCGGCGCCGGCCTCGCGCAGCTCCTCGGCGAACCGTGCCAGCGCGACGAGATCCTCGACGCGTTCAGCGGGCGTGCGCGCCAGCCTTTCGCGAATCAGCGTGCGGTCGACGCCGGCCTTGTAGGCCTCGACGACCGGGTCGCGTTCGCGGTCGCGGGAGGGAGAC
>JANOIR010000076.1:0-26485 GCA_031407765.1 Vicinamibacteraceae bacterium | reverse complement strand
TCGCGCGTCCCCGACTTGGCGATGGTGCCGATGTTGTCGACGACGTCCTGCCGGGACATGCCGATGCCGTTGTCGGACACCGTGATCGTCCGCGCCGCCGCGTCGTAGCCGACCCGGATGAGAGGCTCCGGGCCGTCTTCGAAGAGCGCGGGGTCGCTCATCGCCTCGAACCGCAGCTTGTCGGCGGCATCCGAGGCGTTCGAGACGAGCTCGCGCAGGAAGATCTCCTTGTTGCCGTACAAGGAGTGAATCATCAGGTGCAGGAGCTGCGAGACCTCGGCTTGGAATCCGAGCGTTTCTTTGGTCGACGTGTCTGACATTGGTGTCTTCCGGACTGTGGCGACGGCCGCCGATTTCCTGGTGATGAACGTCCGTCGAATCTATCAGCGGGATCGCTGCCAGCGATCAAGCTCGGCGTCGAAGACCGGCATCAGATCGCTCTGGCCCAAGGCGCCTTCGAGCAGCCCCAGCGTCGTCCGGATCTGGTTGACGTCGAGAGCGGAGCCGCGCTCCGAGAGCACGCCTCGCACATCCTCGATATCCTTCTCGCGCCCGGCGAGCAGCTTCGTGACGATCAGGTCTTCAGGGCTGATGAAGGGGACGACGGTGCCAGCGACGTCGATCGGCACGGCCCGTTCGAGGAATAGATCCTCGAGACCCGGCCCGGCCAGGACGACATCGAGGGCGAGACCCGACGTCCGGTGTTCGAGCGGAACGACGCGCGTCGTCCGGATGAAGGCCTCAGTGGCGTCGACGCGAAGCGAGAAACCCCGCGTGTCGAGCGCGCGCACCAGGTGGTCGGTTGTGGCGCTGCACCTGACGGTCACATCCACGTCCGTCGTCAGGCGCGGACGCCCCCACACCAGTGCGGCCTGCGCGCCGAAGACGTACCACCGGGCGCCGAGGGTGTTCAATGCGGCCGCGAGATCCGACAGGAGTTCAACGGGGCCGGCAGGCGACGGCACGCAGGGCCTCTCCGACACGCTGATGGACCAGGAGATCGTCGAGACGGTGCTGGCGCGTGGGCCAGCCCGGACGGAGCCGCTGAGCGTGCGTGCGCAACTGGTCCGCGACGGCGAGCACCTCTGCGGCAGAGCGGCTGGCCTTGAGCGCGTGCCAGTAGCGGGCCTTTGACGCGGCGACGGCCGACCAGTCTCGACGAACGAACTGCCGTACCGAGTCGCGATCCACCGGCCGATCCTACCATCCGCCGCTTTCGCGGCTGGCGGTCAGGGTGGGTTGCTACGCAGACGGCAAGCGGATCGAAGACGCGTGGATTGGTGACGATGCGCCACACTACACTCGGGCAGCCGTCGATCCTCCTCGAGCGTCAGCGGCTCGACGACCAGCCCTGCCTCGAACAACAGCGTCCAGAATCGTTTCGACTGACCGGCGAATGATGTCAGATCCGCGCCTTTGATTGAGGGGGCGACCTGGGTAGAATGGCCAAGCTCGACCGTGCTTGTTCTGTCTGCGGGCGCATTTGCGCCACATCGAATGGCCAGGTCTCCCGATGACTCGAACGCGCGCGTCACGTTTGTGCATGCTCGTTGGCTGTCTCGCGTGGGGACTCCAGTCCTCGCCCGCCGCGGCGCAACGATGGAAAACGCCCAATCCCGCCGAACTCGCGCTTGCCGCCCCGGCGATCGACAAGGACGCCGACGCGGAGATCCTCGAATGGGACGTGCGAGTGGCGGAGGAGTTCGAGAACGACACCCCGGCCACGATCTTCGTCCACTACATCCGCCTGAAGATCTTCACGGATCGCGGCCGCGATACCTACGGACGGGTCGACCTGACCTATGCCGACTCCGTTCACATCTCCGGCGTCGAGGCGCGAACCATCGCGGCGGATGGATCGATTCGCGAAGTGGGCAAGGCGGACATCTTCCGGCGGACGCTGGTCAAGGGCGACGACCAGCAGGTCAAGGCCGTCTCGTTCGCCCTGCCCGGCGTGCAAAAGGGATCGATCGTCGAGTACGGCTGGAGGGAGCAGCACTCGGATGCCCTCGCCGCCAACCTGCGGTTGTCGATGCAGCGTGAGGTGCCAGTTCACGTGGTCCGGTACCACATCAAGCCGCTGGGCCTGGAAGACATGGGATACGGGATGCGGCTCCAGGGCTTCCAGATGGAGCTGCCGCCGCTCAAGCGCGAGGCGAACGACTTCTATCTGCTGACGGTCGAACGGATCCCGGCGTTTCGCGAAGAGCCGCACATGCCGCCAGAGCGCCAGATCGCGGCCTGGGCGCTCGTCTACTACGAGCGGACCAGCGTGCCGAGGGAGCCGGCGGCGTTCTGGGAGGACTTCGTCAAGCGCGAATCGGACGAGGCGCGGAAGTTGTGGCGACCGACAGACGAGGTGCGCCGCGCCGCCGCCGAGGCGTGCGCCGGAGCCGCGACCCCGGAACAGAAGGTCGCAGCCCTCGTGAAGTACGTGCGGACGAAGGTGCAGCGCACGGACATCGATCCGGCGCCGCTCGATCAGGCGCGGGGCGACACCCGCGATCGATCGGCGAAGGAGGTGCTGAAACGCGCTCGCGGGGACGCCGCCGACACGCTGACCGTGTTTCTCGCGCTGGCGCAGGCGTCCGGGCTCGACGCCCGCCTTGCGCTCGTCGCCGATCGCGCCGACATGGGGTTCGACCCGACCATGACGATCCGCGCGCTGCTGCCCGGGCGCGTCGCGGCGGTTCGCGTCGGTGAGGCATGGCGCTTCATCGATCCCGCCAGCCGGCACAGTCCCGAGGCGCGCCTCCCCTGGTGGCACGAAGGCCAGACGGCGCTCGTCAGCGGCGCCAAAGGTGCCGAGATCCTGACCACGGATGTGGCCCAGCCAGCCGACACGGTGCGTCGCCGGGTGGGTCGCTTCCGGCTGCTGCCCGACGGCACGCTCGAGGGCGACTTGTCGTTCGAGTACACCGGGCACTGGGGGGCCGTCCTCAAAGAGCGCGAGGAGGAGGACACCCCCGCCGAGCGCGAAGCGTCGTTCAAGACGCTGATGACCGGCCGACTGGCCGGCGCCGAAGTGAGCGAGATCCGCGTCGAGAACGTGACCGACGTCGACAAGCCCTATCGCGTCGCGGCGAAGTTGCGCGTGCCGGCGTACGCACAACGCACCGGGTCGCGCCTCATCGTTCAGCCCAACGTGTTCGAGCGCGGCATCGATGCAATCTTCACGAGCCCAGAACGACGACTGCCGATCTTCTTTCGCTACGGACGCACCGAAGAGGACGAGGTCACCATCGAGCTGCCGGCCGACCATACGATCGAGCCGTCGCCGCCGCCGGCGCCGATCGCCGTGAAACCGGCGTTCTCTCACACCGCGACGACATTGATGGCCAAAGACCGTCTGGTGTTGAAGCGGCAGGTCGTCTTCGGGGCCAAGGGGATGCTGGTGTTCGAGTCGAAGTACTACGAGACGCTGAAGGCGTTCTTCGCGCGCATGCACGAGAACGACGGCGTGGCCATCAGCCTGAAGCGCGCGACGGCCACGCCATGACACGGCTGATCGTGCTCGCGTGCGTGCTGACGCTGGCGGCGTGCATCCCGGCAACCGCCGCCGAGCGCGTACCGGACTGGCTGCGGACCGTTGCCGCGGTGCCCGCGGCGGCTGGATCTTCGACGGCTGCTGCCGGCGACGCGACCGTGCTCCTCGACGAAACGACGGTCACCATCGCGCCCGACGGCCGGCTCACGATCGAGCAGCGCTACGCAGCGCGCATCCACTCGGCTGACGGAAAGGCGTCCGCGCGCGCTCGCGCCGTCTACCTCACCGACAGCGACCGGGTGCGCGCCGCGCGCGGGTGGTTGCTGGGGGGCGAGAAAGCGAGCGAGTTGCAGGCCGCGGACATCGTCGACGTGGCCGCATCCTTCGACGACGTCTACAACGAGGTGCGGGTGCGGGCGCTCGACGCCTCCGCGCGCGCCACACCGGGCGTCGTCTTTGGCGCGGAGATCAGCGTCGAGAGTCGCTCCATCCTTTTGCAGTTCGAATGGTCGCTGCAGGATCGCGCGGCGGTCGATCTCGCGCGTCGAACCCTGCGCCTCCCGGCCGGTTGGACCGCCACCAGCGTCACGTTCAACCACGCACCGCTGACGCCGACCGTGTCGGGCGGCGCCTACACGTGGCACGTCCGCGACCTGCCGGAGATTCGCGCCGAGGCGATGGCGCCGGCGCTGTCGGATCTGGCGCCGAGGCTCGCGATCAGCGTTCATCCCGCGTCGGGTGCGCCTGGCGTCACGTTTCGAACATGGTCCGACGTGTCGGCGTGGGCGGCATCGCTTGCCGACCTTTCGGCCGCGATCGAGCCCGCGGTGGTCGCGAAGGCGACGGAGCTGACCGCGTCGGCAGGCACGGAGGCCGGCAAGATCGCGGCCATTGCACGCTACGTGCAGGGCCTGCAATACATCTCGATTCAGACGGGGATGGGACGCGGCGGCGGCTATCGCCCGCGCGCGCCGGGCCTCGTGCTCGCGCGCGGCTACGGCGATTGCAAGGACAAGGCGAACCTGATGCGCGCCCTGTTGTCAGCCGTGGGGATTCGTTCGCACCTCGTCCTGATCTACTCGGGCGATCGTCGCTATGTGCGCCGCGACTGGCCGTCGCCGCAGCAGTTCAACCACTGCATCATCGCCATCGCCCTCACTGAGGCTTCGCCGGCGTGGACGACGCTGGCGCATCCCGAGGCGGGACGGGTGTTGTTCTTCGATCCGACGGACCCGCACGGCGCGCTGGGCGATCTGCCGGACTCGGAGCAGGGCAGCCTGGCCCTGCTGGCGCTGCCCGGCGGGAGCGATCTGGTCGCGGCGCCGACCAACGCCGCCGAACTCGAAGGCGACCACACCATCGAGGCGACGCTGCTGTCCGGAGGACGCCTCAGCGGGCGCGTGTCGCTCACGTGGCGCGGCCAGGCGGCGGTGGATGCGCGCGCGCGACTCACCACCCTGTCGGCGACCGAGTTCCGAGACGTACTCGAGGCCCGTTTTCGGCAGTTGCTTCCGGGCGCCGAAGTCCGGCAGGTGGAGACGCGTGACGATCGGGCGTTGCGTGCGGTCACTGTGACCTTCCAGATCGAGGCGCCGTCGGTGGCGCGCTCGCTCGGCGGTCTCGTTGTCGTGACGCCTGTCAGCGCGGCCGTGCTGACGCTGCCCGAGCTCGATAGCGACCCGCGGCGTCATCCCATCGACCTGACCGGCTACCGCTACCGCGAGCGTGTCCGCATTGCGCTGCCGGGCGGCTTTGCGGTCGACGAGCTGCCGGCGCCGGTCGCGCTCGAGCGGTCCGCAGGAAAGTACGCGCGGCAATGGCGGGTCGAGGGCGGACGCCTCGAGTCGGAGCGCACGCTCGATCTCGCGGAGGTGCGCCTGCCGGCCGGCTCTGCCGCCGAGGTTCGCGCATTCACCCGCGAGGTCCGCGAGGCCGACGCCCAGCCCATCGTTCTGAAGCCTCCCCGCTGAGTCCATCGACGACGTCGGGTCGTCCCGATCGCACGCGTGCCAGCGCGCCGGTGACCGAATCAAGGAAAGGCGGCGTCCTCGATCGCCGTCAGAGGATCTCAAAGACTTCGTAGATCACGCCGTCCAGGGTTCGCTCGCCGATGGCGATGCTGACGATCGTGTTCAGCCAGGCGTACGCCGGCGCTGACGTCTCGAAGAATGGCGCCGTTCTCAGGTAGTACTCGGACGGCGCCACCGTCTCACCCCTGGCCATTCGAGCATTGACCTCCGCCGAGGCGTGGCGCACGCCTCGGTAGGTCATCAGGATGAGCGCGCCGTCGCCGGTGCGCAGGAGCAGGCGGACATCCTGCTGAGAGGCCCCGTCGGTTCGCACCAGGAGCAGGTCCGAGCTCCCTTGCGCCAGCACCTCGCCACGCAGCCGATCGCCGGCGACCGTTCCGCCGGCTACTGTGAACACGCGGCGGGTGCCCGCGGGCGTTACTCCCAGTTCGAGCGTCGGTGGCAGCTTCATCGTGATGGTGAACAACGGTCGCGAACGCAGCTCCTTCATGTTCAGACTCCGGGTTTGCCTCGGCGCGGACGATTCAACGTGCACGGTCATGGGTGTCGGCACACATAGTGGCGGCGCCGGCCGGATTCGTCCAATCGATTGATACAATCCACGAAATCGACGCCATGAATCTCACCGCCATCGACCTGAATCTATTGGTCACGCTGGACGCCCTGATCTCGGAAGCGCATGTCGGCCGCGCCGCCCGAAGGGTCGGACGCTCGCAGCCGACGACCAGTCACGCCTTGAAGCGTCTGCGAACACTCTTCGACGATCCGCTGCTCGTCCAGGTCGGCTCTCGGATGGAGCTGACACCGCGTGCCACGGGCCTCCGGGAATCCGTGGCCGACGCGCTGCGCCGCGTGCGGACGCTGCTCGCGGGCGAGGCGTTCGAGGCCGCGCGCAGTACCCGGCAGTTCACGGCGATGATGCAGGATCACATCGCCCATCTCCTGGTGCCGCCGCTCGTTCAGCGCCTGCATGCCGAGGCGCCGGGCGTCAGGCTGGATGTCCTGCCGTGGCAGAGTCCCGCGACGGCGAAGCCGGAGCACCTTCAGGCGCTTGACATGCTCATCTCCTGCACGGCGATGAACATCTCGGGATTCGAGAAGGAAACGCTCTTCACGGACACCGAGGCCGTCGTGGTCCGCAACGGGTATCCCCACGCGTCACGGCTGAAGGCGCTCGACGTGTTCTTGCGATCGCGCCACGTGGCAGTGGTTGGTGCCGGCCTGAGCGAAGACCCAGTCGACAGCTGGCTTCGCGAGAAGGGTCTGTCGAGAGACATCGTCTTGCAGGTTCCGAGCTATCTGCAGGCGCTGCAGGTGACCGCGCGGGCCGACGTCGTGGCGTTCGTGCCCAGGCGCCTCGCGCGGTCGATGGCGCGGCGGTTCTCGCTACGGGTGCTGCCGCCACCCATCGAACCGGGAGACTACCAGGAGCAGCTGTTCTACCCGCGCCGCGACGCGCAAGATCCGGCGTCGATGTGGATGCGTACGCAGGCGCTGAAGATCTCGAGAGACCTCGATCGCGCCAGGCGCGCGTGATGTGTCGGGCGACCCACGTGCGGACTTGACGCGCCTGCGCAAGAGCGAATATATTCGCCCAGGGCGAAAAAATTCGCCCCACGACGTCCGCGAACCTCATGCGCACACCGACCGCGGTCCATCTCACACGCCGGGAACACCAGATCATGGAGATCCTCTTTCGGCGCCGGCGCGCCGCGGTGGAGGAGATCCGTTCGGAGCTGCCGGACGCTCCCAGCCCGTCCAGCGTGCGCAAGCTGCTGGAGATCATGATCGAGCGCGGCCTCCTCGGCCGCGAGTACGACGGGCCCCGCTACGTCTACTTTCCGGCGGTGAAACCAGAGGACGCGAGCCGGTCGGCGCTGAAGCAACTGGTGCGGACCTTCTTCGACGATTCGACCGGGTCGGCGATGGCGGCGCTGCTCGACATCACGTCGACGCCACTGTCGGATGCGGAGTACCGCCGTTTGAGCAGCCTGCTGAAGCGCGTCCGCGAACAGGGAGACGAGCGATGAGCACGACCCTTCTCGATGCTGCCATGTCCCCGGTGCCGTTGCTGGTGGTCAAGGTTTCGCTGCTGTTGGGCGCAGCCGGTTGTGTGGCTGCGCTCATGCGCCGGCGCACGTCGGCGGCCACGCACCATCTGATCTGGAATCTTGCCCTCGGGGGGACGCTCCTGCTCCCGATGGCAGCGATCGTCTTGCCGGACTGGACCTTCACGATTGGCACCGCGCCGAAGGCCGCTGATGTCGCCCCGGTCATCGATCGGGGAAACGAGTCCGTGGTCAGCCCGAGCACGCCGGCGTCTGTCACCGTCGATGCGGGCGCTCCTCCGGCCGGCGCGCGCCGGTTCAACCTCTCCTGGGCAGCGCTGATTGGCGCGGTGTACTCGGGAGGCGTCGCGGTCATGCTGATCGCGCTGTTCGTGCAACGCTCGCGCGTGCGCCGGTTCGCGCGCCGCGCCAGCGACGTCAGGGACCCGGAGTGGCGCCGCCTGCTCGCCGAGTGCAGGCGCGCCATGGGTGTTCGACGCGAGGTCCGCTTGCTTCGAAGCCGCGAGCAGTCGATGCCCATGACGTTCGGCATCCGGCGGCCATCGATCCTGATCCCGGCGCTTGCCGAGACGTGGGCCGACGATCGCCGGCGCGCGGTCCTCCTGCACGAGCTCGCGCACATCGCCCGGCGCGATTGCTTCACCCAGACGCTGGCCTTCCTGGCCTGCACGTTGTACTGGTTCCATCCGGCCGTGTGGTGGGTCGCGCGATGCTTGCGGATCGAACGGGAGCTCGCCTGCGACGACCGCGTGATCGCGGCGGGTACGCAGCCCTGCGAATACGCGGGTCATCTGCTCGATATCGCTTACGCCTTCGGCAATCATCGCGTGTCGGCGATGGCCGTCAGCATGGCGCGGCCGCAACAGCTCGAAAGCCGGATGCTCGCGGCGCTCGACGACGGCCGCAACCGGACCGTTCCGCCGCCTCGCGTGCGCGCTGCCGGGATGCTCGTCGCGGCGACAGTGCTCCTGGGCATCGCTGGCGCCACGCCGACCCTCGACGCGTCCGCTCCGAAAGACGAACGCCTCGGCATCACCGCCGCCGCGACCGATCCCCTCCAGCCACTGGCGCGCGTCTTGACGGATCTGCGCGACGGCGGGCAGGGCGTGTTGCTGACTGCCGCCGCTGCGATCCAGGCCGCGCAGGAGACTCCGTCCGGCACGTGGGAGCTCCGTCCGACCGAGAAGGAAGGGGTCGTGCATCTCCGCCTGATGGAGCTGAACTCCTCGAACGGATCGAACATCCCGGTCGATCAGCTCGAAGGGCTGACGGCCGCGCAGCTGCTCGGCCCGGGCGGACCGGTTCAGTTCAGGATCCGCCGCGACGCCGGCACCCTCACCTTCGAGGGCGTGATCAGAAATCGGACCGCCGCAGGCACGTTCGCGTTTTCGCCCAATCCGGGCTTCCCGGCGGAGCTTGCCAAGCGCGGGTTCGCCCAGCCCACGGCGCGCGAGCAGTATCAGATGGCGCGGCATGACATCGGGTTCGCCTTCATCGACGAGCTGAACAAGCAGGGGTACGCCAAGTCGTCGACGGCCGAGATCGTTCGTACCGGTCAGCACGGCGTCAACACGACCTACCTGCGGGAGATGGGCGCGCTCGGCTATCGACTCGCATCGCTCGACGCCCTGGTCACGCTACGAGACCACGGCGTCACCCCCGACTACGTCCGCGGGCTCGCGGAGCTCGGCTACAAGCAACTCCCGGCTGACGACCTGCGAAAGGCGCGCGATCACGGGATCACACCCGAGTACGTGCGCGGGATGCGCGACAGCGGCTACACGTCGTTGACGATGGAGGAGCTCGTCACGGTCAGGGACCATGGCGTCTCGGCGGACTACGCGCGCGAGATGCGGCAGCTCGGGTTTGCGGTGCCGACCGACGAGCTCGTTCGTGCCCGCGATCACGGCGTGACCCCGGATTTCGCGCGCGGCCTGGCGGCCCTCGGCTACACGAAGCTGACGCTCGACAGCCTGATTCGCATTCGCGATCACGGCGTGACCCCGGAGTACGCGAAAGCCCTGAAAGGGCTCGGCTACGACCCCCTGTCAGTCGAGGATCTCGTGATGCTGCGGGATCACGGGCTGAGTGCGGAGCGGATCAAAGCCGCGAACGAGCGCGCCGGCACCCGCCTGCCGATCGATCTACTGAAGTCGCTGCATTGAATCCTGCTCTCTATTTGAGGCACCAGGCGATCGTCGCGTCGAGCAGTTTCAGGCCGGTTGCGTTCAAGTAGAGATTCGGGTCAATCGGGTCTGGCGAGTGACTGGCGTGGAAGAACTGCACCCGCTTGGCACGGGCGACCACGCCATCCATCATCGCGCCGTTCTCGTACGCAAAGAGAGTGACGTGGTCGGGCTGACCGACGGCGTGCGCAATCCTGCTCGCTGCCGGGCCCGGTGTGCCCCAGAAGAACTCCTGGCTCGTCGAATAGACATCGACCTCGCCCTCGAGACCGCCCGCCAGCTCATGATCCTGGAAGAATGTGAGCTTCGTCATCCTGGCCGTATAGCCGTGCGCCCGTGACATTCTGAGGCGCGGCAGGAGATTGTGCTCGGTGACGATGATGGGGACCGGCACGTCGACGAACGCTTCGGCGTTGAACGCGGTGCTCGTCATACCGTAGGAGAGCAGGACGAGCCGCTTGCCTTCGGCATGCATCGGCGTGGCCGCCTTGTCCTGGACCACCTCCACAGCCAGGCCGGCGGCCTCGAGGGCGGCCTTGAACTGCACGTCCGTGCCGACCAAAGGGATCGTTCCGGTGACGAGCAAGGCTCCACCGCGCGCGACCGGCGACGCGCCCCCACCGGTTGCGAGAAGGATGACGGCAACCGCAGTCCAGATGAACGTCCGTCGAACCTGAAGGAGCTCGAGCACAGGAAACATTCGCGTCTCAGGGTGAGATTGCTCAAGAGCGGGATGGATGCGAGACAGCGAGGCTACCAGGGCCGCAGCGACCGGTCAATTACTGGCGATGACGGAGGATGCCGATGAGGAGCAATGCAGTTGCGGTGATGCTCGCCGGTCTCTCGATCGCCATGTCGAAGCCGGCCGGCACAGTCCCGGCGCCGGACTCGACGCTCGTCGATCGTGTCGTCTACGGGCGGTCCCTCGAAGGCAACCGGTTGGGCGAGACGCCGGAGCGGAAGGTGGCGATCTACCTTCCGCCGCGCCATGGCGAGAAGCCGGAACCTTTCCGCGCTCGACCGCGAACTGAAGAAGGGCGCTGCTGAACTGCTCCTGCTGTCCGTGATGGAGGCCAGACCCCGGCACGGCTACGAAATCGGCAAGCTGATCGAGACGCAGTCCGGTGGGCGGTTGGTGTTTCACCTCGACTCGCTCTATCCGCTGTTGTACCGCCTCGAGGAACGCGGTTGGATCAAGGGCGCGTGGGTCGAGAAGGCAGGGGAGCGCCGGCGCCGCTTCTATCGGCTGACGCCGACAGGTCAGCGTGTGCTGGCGCGACAGCGCCAGACCTGGGACGAGTTCGTCGAAGCCGTCCGGCGGGGGCGTCTCGCGCCAATGCGCCTGGCGCAAGGTCGCGAGATGGGCTTCGAGGCGGGCGCCGTCGAACTCCGTTCTGGCGGTGTGCGCCGCATCAACCGAGGCACTGCAAAAGGAGTAGGGCGTAGTTGCACGCGGCTTTGCAAGACTGCTCAGCGTTCACGCTGAGCCACTGCCTGACGGCTGCGAGTGCCGTCCGTAACGGATTCGCTATCCGCGAAATCGAGATGGAAATCGGCTGATCGAACGGGGGGTCGCTACCGCGCTATTCCGCGCTCCCGACGGTTGGCACGCATATCGCCTCACGCCGGGCATGGAGAGACAGCCCATGCCGCACCCTCACGCCACGGCCCGTTCGTTCTCGTTTGGGCCTGCACTCGCGCAGGCGCTCGTCATCAGCCTGATTCCGCTGGGGGCCGCGGTCGCGCAGTCGCGTCAGAAGCCGTATCAGCCGTATCCCTCCTACGTGCGCGTCACCAGCGACAACTTCGACGTCAGCGCGTGGCGCCTGAAACCACTGGTGCGCATGACCGCGGCCAAGGGAACCGTCTTCGAGGTGTTCCACATCGAGGGCGACCGCGAGCATCACCGGCCCTCGAACTGGTACTGGGTGACGCTCCCCGAAGATGCGGCGGGACATCGGGCCGCGGGGTGGGTCCGCGGCGATGCCGTCGAGCCCGCGCCCCCGCCGCAGGGATCCGCGTCGGCCACGCTGGCGCGCGCCGCTGGAGCGGCGCCCGGGCGCGACGCCGAGACGGGCACGATGGCCGTGGCGGAGCCCGAGCGGGTGTCCGTGGCAGCCCCGACCGCCCGGCCCGTGGTCTCGGATGTGATCCTCCACTTCCCGTTCGACAGGAGTGATTTGACCGATGAGGCGCGGAACACGCTGACCAGCGCGGTGGCGTTGCCGAACGCTGTCGGCCAGGGCATGGTCGTGGCCCTCGAGGGATATGCCGATTCGACAGGGGCGGAGTCCTACAACGAGAAGCTCGGCCTGGCTCGCGCCGAGACCGTCAAGCAGTACCTGGCCGAACAGCTCCGGATTCCGGCCAACCGGATCAGCGTGGTCAGCTACGGGGAGGGCACGCCGGCCGCGCCGAACACGACGGCCAAAGGTCGCGCCCGCAACCGTCGCGTGGTGATCAAGGTCGGCTGACTGACGCCGACGCTCAGATCAGGGCGCGCGCGAGCCAGAGGAGCGGTGACGCGGTGGCGATCGACACCACGCTCACTGCGAGAAGGCCGACGGCGGAGAACGGCGCGACCCTGAAGAGTCCGAGCCACTCGGCCGCAAGCGGCGTGTCGCGCGCCTCGAGCCACGCGTCGACGTGCGCGTCGACACGTCTGCGCTGGCGCACGGTCGGCTGAAGCGTCGTCCAGACACCGCCGAGCTCGTCGTCGTTCATGACAGTCCACCGTTCATGACAGGCCTCCATCGGGATTCAACAAGCCCTCGATCCGCGCGCCGAGGCGCGTGCGCGTGCGCTCGAGCATCTTGCGGATCGTCGCGGGCTCGACGCCGAGAGTCGCCCCGATGTCGCTCGCGTTGAGCTCGGCGCCGTAGCGCAGGCTCACGATCACGCGCTCGCGCTCGGGCAGCTCCGCGAGCGCGGTGAGGAGCGCGCGCCGCCGCCGCGCGCGGTCCAGTGCGTCGACCGGATCGGATCCGTCGTCGGGCATCTCGGGGAGTTCACCCGTGGTCGTGAGTTCGGGACGCCGGCGCCGAAACCGCCGCCGCGCCGTGTTGACGGCAATCGCCGTGACCCAGGCCGCAAAGCGCGAGTCGGCACGCGGCGTGTACTTTCTGAGCGACGTCAGCACCGTCAGCATCGCATCCTGGGTCACGTCCTCGGCGTCGGCGTCGGACTGCAGCATCCCGCGCACCGTGCGAAACACGCGGTTGACATGCTGCTCATACAGCGTCTGGCGGGCGCCGGCGTCACCGGCACGCGCCTGTTCCACGAGGCGCGCGATGACGTCCTCGGCCAGCGGCTCGGCATCGCCGCCAAAGTGCAGGCTCAAGGCGGCGAAGAGCGACGCGAGCGGCGATGCGGCGGCGGAGCTCGGCATCGCGGCAGCGATCACGAGTCCACCTGTGTCACATAGCCGATCGTCCAGATCGAGGATCGAAAGGTTCCGACAATCGCGGTGAACACGTAGAACGCGGGCAACAGCACGATGCACGCGATGACGATGACCGGGAAGACGCGCAGGACGGAGGTCAGCCACACGAGCAAGAGCGCCACGGGTACGATCGCGAGGGCGCCCAGGAGCCCGAGGACCAGCGTTCCAGCGAAGGTCGCCACGATGAGCTTGAGCCCGTGAATGAGCCGTCCGTGGAGAAAGAGCCGCGCCTTGCCGATCGCGTCGAGCGCATGCCGGTTCTCGATCACGGCGATCCGCCAGGCGAACGTCTTCACGAGATCGAGCGTGACGAGCCACGGCACGGCGATGACGAGTGCGGGAATACCCAAGAGGACGGCGGTGAGGGGGCCGATCGCCAGCAGCGCGATCACACCCGGCGCCGCGAGCAGCGCCACGCTCACGATGATCGCGGCGAGGTAGAGCAGCCCGATCCGTACGAGCACGCCCCAATGCGCCCAGCCGGCGCGGAACCCTTCGCGCATCGTCATGGTGCCGCCCTGGCGGGCCCGGACGACGCCTTCGATGAGCGCGCCTTCGGCCACGAAACGCACGACGACGAGAGCAGCGGTCCCGAGAATGATGGCGATGGCGAGCAGCGTGATGGTCGTGACGGAGGCTGCCAGGAGGCCGCCGCCAGCGGCCAATCCGACGGCGCCACCGTCGCCTCCTCCGCCACCGCCGCTATTGGAGCTGCCACCGCTTGCGACGCCGACGACGAACCCGAACAGCCAGAGCGATCTGCAGGTGCGAGCGTAGTGGAACCCTTGTCCGATGCTCTCGCGGATGGTCATGTGCGACTCCCGGTTTGTGGGCGTGAGGCCCACTTCACTGGTAGAAGCCGGTGAGCGCCGCGAGTGTGACAGAAGGCGGCCGTCGCCAGCGCCGAAGCTCGTCAATAGCCGGGACGCGTCTCGTCACCTGACGGTCGCGGCCGCGGCGTATAGTCCCCTCCCAACCGGAGGAGGCTCCCATGCGTCTCGCTCGAATCCTGGCGGTCATCACGCTCGTTCTGGCGCCGTCGATCACGTTCGCCCAGTCATTCACAGGCACGGTGGTCGGGACCATCAAGGACTCCAGCGGTGCGGCCATTCCGCACGCCGGCGTCACCATCACCAGCCAGCGGACCGGACGGCAGGCCTCGGTCACGGCGGATCTCGAAGGCCGCTACACATCACTGCCATTGGCGCCTGGAGAGTACCGAGTGGAGGCCGGCCTGCAGGGCTTCCGATCGGCCGTGCGCTCGAACGTCACCGTCCAGATCGCTTCGACCGTCGCCGTCGACTTCGCGCTGGACGTCGGCGACCTCGCCGAGGCCGTCGAGGTCACGGGCAGTGCCGGGACGCTCGACACGACCAGCAGTACGGTCGGCAAGGTCGTGGACAACCGCCGTATCCAGGAGTTGCCCCTCAACACCCGCAACGTCTACTCCCTGATCTTCCTGACCCCGGGCGTCGCCGGAACGATCGGCAACAACTACAACTCGCTGAGCTATTCGGTGAACGGCGCGCGGCCGTCGATGATGGATACGGTCATCGATGGCGTGACGGCGTCGTTCCCGACGGTGAACGGGTTCACCGGGATCTCGGTCTTCCCCTCGGTCGACGCCATCCAGGAATTCAAGGTGATGGGGGCGAACTACCCGGCGGAGTACGGGCGGAGCCTCGGCAGCGTGCTCAACGTCGTCTACAAGTCGGGCAGCAACGACTTCCACGGCAGCGCCTACGAGTTCTTCCGCGATTCGGCCGTCGATCAGAACAACTATTTCGCGAAGCGCGCGGGTACGCCGCTCGGCGACTTCCAGCGCAGCCAGTTCGGCGGTGTTGCCGGCGGCCCGATTCGCCGTGGCCGCACGTTCTTCATGACCTCGTACGAAGGACTACGCGAGAATCGCGCGTCTGAGACGACGACCACGGTGCCGACTGCCGCGCAGCGCAACGGCGACTTCTCCCAGACCTTCGCGCAGAACGGTCAGCTCATTCGCGTCTACGACCCCTTCACCACCCGGCCGAATCCCTCGGGCAGCGGCTTCCTCCGCGATCAGTTTCCGGGCAACGTCATCCCGGCCGATCGGATGGACCCCGTGGCACGCCAGGTCCTCAACTACTTCCCGCTACCGAATCAGCCGGGCAACGCCGTCACCGGCGCGCAGAACTACTTCGCCACCGGCACCGCCGAGCTGAAGGTCGACAACATCGACGGACGGGTCGATCACAATCTCTCGGAGAAAGCGCGCGCGTTCGTCCGCTACTCGTACCGCAAGACGTTCAGCTCGCCAGCGACGTTCTTCCCCGAAGATATCGCCATCGCCGAGGGGCGCGTCAACGAGCAGAACCGCGCGCACAACGCCGTCATCGACTACAGCCGGACGATCTCGAACACCACGCTGATGAGCGCCCGGCTCGGGTTCGCGCGCACGCTGTTCCTCTTCGATAACCAGGGCCTCGGCTTCAGACCATCCAGCCTGGGCCTGCCGACGTCGATCGACGCCAACGTGGACCGGGAGATGTTCCCGCGGTTCGGCGTCAGCGGCCTGGTGACGCTCGGCGGCAATGATCATCGCTACAACGCCTTCATGAGCTATACCGCCGCCGCCAGCCTCACCAAGGTGCGCGGCTCGCACACGCTCAAGGGCGGCTTCGAGGGGCGGATGCTGCGCGTGAACGTCTGGGAGGCACGCAGCGCCGGCACGTTCAATTTCCGCGCGAACGAAACGCAGGGACCGAATCCCAACACGGCCAGCAGCACGGCGGGCTCCGGCTTCGCGTCGCTGCTCCTCGGGTTCGGCCAGCCGAACGATGTGCTGATTCAGAACTGGAAGAACGTCGCGGCCAACAGCTTCTACTGGGGCTTCTACGCGCAGGACGACTGGCGAATCAACTCCCGCCTGACGCTCAACGTCGGTCTGCGCTACGACATCGACGTGCCACGCACGGAGCGATTCAACCGGATGAACTTCTTCGATCCGGACGCGCCGTCGCCGCTCGCGCAGCAGGTGCCGGCGTTCCCCAATCTCCAGGGCGGCGTCGTGTTCGTGGGCGTCAACGGCCGTAACCGATACCAGTACAACTGGGACACCAACAACATCGCGCCTCGTCTCGGCGGTTCCTACCAGTTGAACGAGAAGACCGTGGTTCGCGGCGGCTACAGCCACATGTTCGGTCCGTCGAACCAGGGCGCACAGGGTACGGTCGGTCCCTTCGGCTTCCGCACCGAGAACCTCTGGGTGACCTCGATCGACGGGATCACGCCGTTCAACCTGCTGCGCAACCCGTATCCGAACGGCTTCACCCCGTCGCCCGGCTCGTCGCAGGGGTTGCTCACGCAGGCCGGCGCGAACCTCCAGGCGCCGCTGCAGGACACGCCGTCGCCCTGGACGATTCAGTACAACGTCAACGTGCAGCGTGAGCTGCCGTGGGGGCTCTTCGTCGAAGCTGCCTACGTCGGCACGCGCGGCCACGACCTGTCGATTGCCGGCGAAGGAGGATTGAGCCTCAACCAGCTCGATCCGCAGTACATGTCGCTCGGCTCGCAGCTCAATCAGCAGGTCGCCAACCCCTTCCACGGTATCGTCAACAATGGCGTGCTGACGTCACCGACGGTGAGCCGCGGGCAGCTGCTCAGGCCCTACCCGCAGTTCACGGACATCGTTCCGCTGTACGCGGCCGGCGGGAAGTCGAAGTACAACGCGTTGCAGCTCACCGGCCGCAAGCGCCTATCGCAGGGGCTGATGTTCGAAGGCTCGTACACCTTCGCGAAGGCCGAAGAAATCGGCATGAACCATCAGGACAGCTATGACATCGAGGCGAGCTGGGCGCTGGCGTCCTACGACCTCAACCACCGCTTCGTGCTGAGCTATCTGTACGAGATCCCGATCGGCAGGACCCGCCGCTTCCTCGCGAACGCGCCGACCCTGGTGAACGCCTTGATCGGCGGCTGGCAGTTCAATGGCATCTCGACGTTGCAGGCGGGGACGCCGCTCTCGATCACCGCGAACAACACCGCGGGGCTCTTCGGCGCGCGAACCCAGCCGAACACCACCGGAGCGGATCCACGTCTCGATGGGCCGATCGACGAACGCCTCGGGCGCTACTTCGACACGAGCGTCTACAGCCAGCCGGCCGCCTTCCAGTTCGGCAACGAGCCGATCTTCTCGCCGGTGCTGCGCGCGCACGGTGTACGCAACGTCGACCTGTCGCTGTTCAAGAGCTTCCCGATCAAGTCGCGCATGACGGCGCAGTTCCGCATCGAGGTGCTCAACGCGTTCAACCGGGTGCAGTTCTCCGCCCCGAACACGAGCGTGACGTCCTCGTCGTTCGGCGTGATCACGGCGCAGGCCAACGCGCCGAGACAGTTGCAGCTGGGTCTGAAGATGCTCTGGTGATCGGGCCGGTGGCAATCACCGCGCGGGTGATAAGGTGTTCGCGACGTCGGTTCGTCCGTGGAGAGCTCCGAATGATTCCAGCACCCGCCGATGTCGCCGCCCCGCCCGCCGATGCCACCGTTGCCCCGAGCGGGCTGGCCTCACGCCTCCTCGACGCTGGTACCGGCACGCGCCACCCCGGCCCGCGCTCGCGCGTGCTCGTCCACTACTCGGGTTGGACCACTGACGGAAAGATGTTCGACAGCTCGGTGACCCGCGGTGAGCCCATTGCCTTCGGCCTCCACCAGGTCATTCCCGGGTGGACCGAAGGCGTGCAGCTCATGGTCGAAGGCGAGAAGCGCCGGTTCTGGATTCCCGAGCCTCTCGCCTACGGCGGCCGCCCGGGTCCGCCGGCCGGCATGCTGGTGTTCGACGTTGAGCTCATCCGCATCGAGTCGTAGCGGGTGCCGTCAGCCCCGCCGCGCCGCCTCGATGGCGGCGACGTCGATCTTCTTCATCGGCATCATCGCCTCGAAGGCGCGCTTGGCCTCACCGCCACCCGCCGCCATGGCCTCGGTCAGCGTGCGCGGCGTGATCTGCCAGTTGAGGCCCCAGCGGTCTTTGCACCAACCGCACTGACTTTCCTTGCCCCCATTGCCGACGATCGCGTTCCAGTAGCGGTCCGTCTGTTCCTGATTGTCGGTCGCGATCTGGAAGGAAAAGGCCTCGCTGTGCTTGAACTCCGGGCCGCCGTTGAGACCGAGACAAGGAATGCCCAGAACGGTGAACTCCACCGTCAGTTCATCGCCTTCCTTGCCGCCGGGGTAGTCACTGGGCGCCTTGTGCACAGCGGTCACTTTGCTGTCAGGAAAGGTGGCGGCGTAGAAGCGCGCGGCCGCATGCGCGTCCGTGTTGAACCAGAGGCAGATCGTGTTTTTCGCTGTCAAATGTGGGGAGCTCCTCGCGATCGATTGTAGACGGGGCCGAGAGTCCGCGAGCCCGACCATTCGATCGTTTTCAGCGTGACCCCGTCACGGGGCTCTGCAGTGGCGATATGCTCCTGGTCATGCGCATTGCCCTGAGCCTCGTCCTTCCCATGTCCGCGCTCCTCGTGGGGAACGTTTTCGCCGTTCCGGGGCACGACGGGCCGATCGTGCAGGCTCCGACCGCCGCCGCCGAGCCCATGTCCCCGAAGACCGTAGTCCGTCTCTTCGACGGCAAGGGGCTGGCGGGCTGGAAGCCCGACGTGCCGGCGCGCGACGCCGATCCGAACGGTCCGCCAAGCTTCGTGGTCCGCGACGGCAAGCTCGTCAGCCTCGGCAAGCCCGAAGGGCACCTCCTCACGGACGGCCGCTACCGCGACTACCGGCTCGAGGTGGAGTACCGCTTCGCCGGCAAGGCCGGCAACTGCGGCGTGCTGATCCATGCCTCGAAGCCCCGCGTCCTCTACAAGATGTTCCCGCAGTCGATCGAAGTGCAGTTGATGAGCGGGAACGCGGGCGACTTCTGGGTCATCCACGAAGACATCAAGGTCCAGGACATGGAGACCCGACGCCCCCGCCGGGCCGGCGAGAAATGGGGAGGCGTCGAGGGCGACGCCCGTCGGATCCTGAACCTGACCGACGGCTCGGAGAAGCCGCTCGGGGAATGGAACAGCCTGGTCGTCGAGGCGCGCGGCAAGGCCATCACGGTGTGGCTGAACGGCAATTTGGTGAACAACGGTTTCGACGCCACCGCGGATCAGGGCAGGATCGCCTTGCAGGCCGAGGGGGCCGAGGTCGAATTCCGCAAGGTGGACATCGGTCCGCTCTCCCCAGTCGCGAAGTAGTCGGAGCCGGCGGACCCTTGCAAACTGTCGCGAACCTGCTGGTCGTCGCCTCCTTGAGTCTGACCACGGCCGCGCAGTCAGCGCCGATCCGATTCTCGAGTGAAGACGCCTTGCGCCGGATCGAGAAGCAGGTTGAGCCGTCCCCCGTGACGACGGTCCCGGGCGATGCCGTCACCGCAGATGTCGTCGTCGCGACGGACGGCCGGGTCGAGTCCGTAAAGGTGCTGCAGGGTCAGACCTCGCATGCCCGGTCCGCAACAGAGGCGCTCAGGCAATGGAGGTTCTCACCGTTCTCCAGGGGCGGCAAGACGGTCCGCGCAGTCGTGACACTGGCCGTGTACGTGCCAGACGCGCCACCATCCAAGGAGCCGGCGCTCAGTGTGACCGCTTTCGAGCGATTGTCGGAGTGCAGGCGATTGGTGAACGCGCGTGAGTTCGTCCGCGCGGAAACGCCATGCACAATCGCTATTGAGGCGGCGAACAGCCTGCGGTCCGAGGCGGTACTCGAACGCAGCACCGCCCAGGCATGGCTCGGACATGCGCTGCTCTTTCAAGGTCGCGCCGCCGACGCGCTCGTGCACTACAAGGAGGAGCTCGTGTTACGCCAGCGCGTCGCGACATCCGACGATGCGGACCTGGCGTCGGCGCATTGGCACGTCGGACGGGCGCGGCTGAGGATGCGCGAGCTGTCTGCGGCGGACAAGGATTTCGACCGCGCGGTGACGATTATGGAGGCGGCGATTGTCGGGCTCCCGTCGATGAGAGCCAACTACCAGGAACGCCTCACGGTGATGCTGCTCGAGCACGCAGAGGTGAAGCGGTCTCTCGGCGACGAAACAGGAGCGGCCGCTCTCGAGGCGAGAGCCAAGGGAATCCAGCAGGTCCGCCCGCTCTGACGTCAGCCCCGCGCGGCGATCAGGCGCTCCCATTCGATCGGATCGCGAGTCTCGGCATCCGCGACCCCGAGCTCGCGCAGCACGCCGATCACCGTCTGGCGGCGAACCACCGAGACGGTCAAGATGTGGGCGATCACGCTGCCGAAGGTGAAGCTGACCGGCGGCGTGCAGAGCGCGTCGACGAAGGCATCGTCCCACTCGTTGCGATCGCGGATGCGTTGCACCAGCGCCGTGAACTGTGGCTGCACCGCAGCCAGGCGCGCCTGCAGCGCCGCGATGCTGCGCTCATCGCGCGGAGGAATGTCCCGCCCGCCAATCGCGGCGGTCCACACCTCCTTGGTGAAGACGATGCGCTCGAGCATCGTCCTCACGTCGGGTTCAGGGCCCTCGAAGTCATGTACGACCAGCCCAGGCCGGACCTGGCGGTCCAGGGCGTCGTCGGAGAGCGTCGCGGCCTGCTCCAGCAGTCGCGCGGTGTGCCAATGGTCATGCTCGACGAGGCGGTCGGAGAGATCCATGGTCGCAGTCCTCGGCTCGCCGGGCAGCAGGAGGCCCCCCGGCGGGTGGAAGTGGATGCCGTTGGGTGCGGCGAGTCGGACGTCGCGCGGCGCGTCGGCGAATCGGCTCGGCGGCACGCCGTGCGCTCGGGTGAATGCGCGCGAGAACGCTTCGATGGCCTCGTAGCCAGCCTCGAGGCCTGCCTCAGTGACGCTGAACCCGCGGCCGAGTCGCCACGCGGCGCGCTCCAACAGGAGGCGGCGGCGAAACGCCGCCGGTGCCTCGCCGATGCCGGCGCGCACCAGGCGGTTGAAGTGAAACGGGCTGAGCATCGCCCGCGCCGCCAAGGCCCGCCCGTCCAGGCCCTCGTCGAGCGCTTCGATCACGGCATCGACGACGTCGCGCAGGCGATCCGGGCGCGCCTTCATGCGCTCGAGTATGTCCCGCGCCGCGCCCGCGCGCATGACCGCAATTGCTGCGCCTCCCGGTGACAGGCCACCAGCCCTCTTACGTGCTTGCCCGCGCGCGCAGTCGCGATATCCTGCCGCCAATCATGCCTCCAGCCCGTCATCGTGGTCGTGTCAGTGCGGTTGTTCTCGTCTCATGCGTCGCGCTGTGTGGATGCGCGCTGCAGTCCAGCAGGACTGCGGCAGCTGCGCCGGGCGAGGGCGGCTCCCAGGATCCCTCGGGCGCCCGCTGGCGGCATGCCCGGACCATCACCATCGACACGACGGCGGCCGGCGCCAACGTGCCCGACGATGTCGCGCGCTATCCGCTGGCCGTGCTGCTCGACAAGAGCCGCTTCGACTTCAGTCAGGCGCGCGCAGACGGGGCTGACATCCGGTTCTTCGACGCCGGAGGCGAGCCGTTGCCGCACGCCATCGAGCTGTGGGACAGGGAGTCGGGCTCTGCCGCAGTCTGGGTCTTGCTCGATGTGATCAGGGGCAACACCAAGGATCAATCGATCGTGATGCGATGGGGCCATCCGGGCGCCGCCGACATCAGTGATTCGAAGGCCGTGTTCAAGAGAGCGGATGGATTCGTGGGCGCCTGGCACCTTGGCGAAGACGGCAACATCGAGCCGGGCGGCTACAAGGATGCCAGCGATCACGACGCGCACGGCACCGGAGTCGGGATGATGCCAGGCTCACGAGTCGATGGGCGGATCGGCAAGGGGACACACCTGGACAATCCAGCCGGACAGGACACGGCCCGCTGGATCCGCGTGAGTGGAGAAAAGGCCGGGCAGTTCAACCCGGGCCCGCCCATCACGGTGTCGATCTGGGCCCTGGGCCGTTCGTATCCGATCCGCAGCTACGAAACGATGATCGCGAAGGGCGACACCTCGTGGACGCTGCAACGTGTGCAGTACGGCCCCGGCGGGGGCGCTCAAAAGGTCGCCGGCCAGGGCTATCAGACGTGCGTGCGGACGCCCGCCTACCATCTGTGCGCCTACAACTTCGCCGGGCAGGGGCTCGTGACGAACGAGTGGCTGCACTTCATGGTGGTGTTCGAGGAGCCGGGCATGAAGCTGTACATCAACGGCGAGCTGAACGCGACGGAATCCGCTGGGCCGTGGAACAAGGGCGATCACGATCTCGGCATCGGGAACCAGACGCAGCATCTTGGTGGCCGGCGACAGTGGGACGGGATCCTGGACGAGGCGCGCGTCATGCAGGCCGCTCGCAGCCGGAGCTGGGCCAAGCTCGATTACGAGAGCCAGCGGCCGGCACCGACGCTCCTGAGGTTCGGCGAGACCAGGACGATGAGGTGAGCCGGCGTCTCCTGCCCGTTCGGGGGATGTGCGTCGCGCCGCGTCCTGCGACGATGGGGCATGCTCACGCAACTGTCGAATCAGATCGCCGACGTCGTTGACGCTGTAGCCGCGTCGGTCGTGCAAGTCCAGGGCGGCCGCGGCCGTCCCGCCAGCGGCCTGGCCTACGCGGCAGACGCCGTGGTCACCACGGCACGGGCAGCCGAGGGCGCGGAGCACCCGCGCGTGCGCCGCGCTGACGGTGACGTCCTCGAGGCCGAGCTCGTGGGGATCGATCCCGCGACTCGGGTCGCGCTGCTGAAAGTACCCGGACTCAATGCCCGTCCCCTCACGCCCGGTACACCCCCGCGCGTCGGACACCTCGCCGTCGCCATCGCTCGTTCGTGGAGCAACGGCGTGACGGCGACCATGGGCCTCGTGTCGATCATCGGCGGACCCCTCCCCACCGGCCATCGGCGCGCCATCGAGCAGGTCATCCGCACATCCGCGCCGATGCACGAAGGATTTGCGGGCGGCGCGTTCGTCAGCGCGGCCGGAGAACTGCTCGGCGTCGCAACGGCCGCGTCGATCAGGGGGTTGGGCGTCGTCATTCCCGCCGCCATCGCCTGGACGGCGGCCGCCGAGCTGCTTCGGCGGGGCGGACTGAAGCGCGGCTATCTCGGGATCGGCGCGCAGCCGGTCGGCGTCCCGCAGAAACAGAAGGAGATCGCGGGCGCTGACGAAGCGCTCCTGATCGTGGACGTCAAGGACGGGACCCCGGCCGACGCCGCCGGGCTGCTCGTTGGCGACCTGCTGCTGTCGCTCGACGGGCAGGCGCTCGCCTCGCCCGACGATCTCTTCGATCTGCTCATCGGCGAGCGCGTCGGGGGGGTCGTCTCATTGCGCGTGCTCCGCGGCGGCGTTCCGGCCGACGTGGCGGTCACCGTCAGGGAACGCTGATGGCGAACGGAGAGGAATGCGATTGATCCTGATCGGCACGACGCGTCAACGGCACCTGCTGCGAGACCGCCTCGACACGGCCCCGGACGTCGTGGCGGAATTCGAATCGCTGGCTGACGCGCGCGCGGCGGGGATCGGCGCGGATGCGATGCTGCTCCCGTCCAGTTCGTCCGCCGACGCTCGCGACAACACCACGCCGATCGAGCCGCTCACCGCCCGAGAGATCGAGGTCCTCGAGCTCGTCACCGAAGGCCTGTCGAACAAGGCGATCGCCGAGCGGCTGGGCATTTCCGACCAGACGGCGAAGTTCCATCTGGCGTCGATCACGGGAAAGCTCGGTGCATCCAATCGAACGGACGCCGTGCGTCGTGCCGTACGCGCCGGACTCGTGACGCTGTGACACCACGGGGTGACGCCGCAGGGTGAGCACGATGCTCTATGATCGTGCGCGCTACCACTTGTGCCGAGGTCGAGGTGTCACGGGTACGGAGGCTCCGATGAAGAAGCCGTTTCTGCTCGCGCTGATGGTTGGCCTGGCGTTCGTGGTTCCCCGATCCACCGATGCTACCGCCGGCGCCGCCCCCGCGACGCCTATCCGCGTGCTCATCGTCGACGGCTACAGCAATCACGACTGGCGGCTGACGACGTCACTCATCCGGGGCATCCTCGAGCCTACGGGCCTCTTCGCCGTCACGGTGTCGACGGCGCCGCCGACCCGCGACGCGCCGGGCTGGGACACCTGGCGGCCGGCGTTCAAGAACTACGACGTGGTCATCCAGACCAGCAACGATATCGGCGGCGGTCCGCCATGGCCGCCCGAAGTGCAGCAGGCCTTCGAAGCCTTCGTCCGCGACGGCGGCGGCGTCTACGTCTGGCACGGCGGCAACAACGCCTTCACTGACTGGCCCGCCTACAACGAGATGATTGGCCTCGGCTGGCGGAAGAAGGACTTCGGCCCGGCGATTGCCATCGGCGCCGACGGCAAGACGATCCGCATCCCGGCCGGAGAGGGCCCCGACACCGGCCACGGTGCCCGCCTCGACACCGTCGTCAAGCGCCTCGGCGATCACCCGATCCACGCCGGGCTGCCGCGCGCCTGGCTGACACCAGACATCGAGGTCTACTACTACGCGCGCGGGCCGGCGCAACGCCTGGACGTCCTGTCCTACGGCTTCGATCCCAAGACGAACATGAACTGGCCGTTGGAGTGGACGACGACCTATGGCCGGGGCCACGTCTACACGTCGACGTTCGGCCACGTCTGGAAGGGCGACACGCAGCCGGCGCGGATGCGCTGCGCCGGGCTGCAGACGGTTGTCGTTCGATCGCTCCAGTGGCTCGCCGGACGGCCGGTGGCGTGGCCGGTGCCGTCCGATTTCCCCACGGCCGACCGCGTATCCGTGCGGCCGGAGATCCCGCTGTCGACGCCCCAGTAGCGCTCGTGCGGCGATGCCGCACACCTACCGGGATCGCAAAGCGACGGCCGGATCGATCTTCGCTGCTCGCCACGCCGGGCCGGCGATGGCCAGGGCGGCGGTCAGGGTGAGCACGATCGCCACCAGGGCGAAAGTCGGGACGTCCAGCGGCTCGACGCCGAACAGCATCGTCGCGATCAGGTGCCCGGAGATCGCCGCCAAAACAACGCCGATCGCGGCGCCGGCCGCGACGACGCGAACGACGTCGGAGACGACGAGCCGCAGGATGTCGGACGTGCTCGCGCCGAGGGCGCGGCGGACGCCGACGTCGCGGACCTGCTGCTGCACCGAGTAGCCGTGGACGCCGAACACGCCGACCATGGCCAGCGCCAGCGCCAAGGCGGCGAAGGCGCCGACCATCGCGGCGCGGAACCGGTGGCGGCCGGTCGCCGCCCAGTCGATGTCGTCGAGGGTCCTGATGTCCCGGATGCTGACGAGCTGTTCCGTGTCGATGCGCGACACGGCGGCGCGCAGCGACGGCACGAGCGCTGCTGCCGCCCCAGACGCCGGACGCGCGACCATGAAGACGTCATCCCACAGATCCTGGGCGAGGGGCGCATAGACCTGGACGAACGCCGTCGTCTCGTCAGGCCGGCCCTTGACCTGACGGGCGACGCCGACAATCTCGCGAACGGCGGGCTTGGCATCCGGCGTCTCGCGCAGCACGAGGCGCATGCCAATCGGCGATCGTCCGCCCAGCCGCTTGGCGAAGGCCTCGTTCACGATGCAGACGGGAATGCTGTCGGCCCTGTCGCGGGCATCGAAGGCGCGTCCAGCGACGATGGGCAGCTGGAGTGTCGAGAAATAGGTGTGGCTGACGGCCTGGTACTCGGTGCCCGGACGCTCGGCTTCGGTGGGTGGCGGATCGCCCACGACCTCGTAGGAGTAGGTGCCGGCCTCGAAGATGTCGAGCGGCCGCGACGTCGTCCACGCCATGTCCGCGACGCCCGGGGCGGCCCGGACTTCGGCCTCCACCTGGTCGTAGAACTGCTGCAGTGCCGGCGCGGTCGGATACTTATTGGCCAGTGGATCGACGACCATCGATACGACGCTCCCGGCGCGATAGCCGCGATCGAACGAGCCGACGGCGATCAGGCTGCGCAGCAGGAGTCCTGCGCAGAACAGCAGGAGCACGGCGGTCGCCACCTCGCCCATCACCAGCAGCGCCCGCAGCTTGCCACCGCTGCCGGTCGTCGTCCGCTCGTCCGGGCTCGTGGCGGTTGGGGCGATGCTCGTCGCCTGCCAGGCTGGGGCGATCCCGAACAGGAGGCCGACGACGATCGCAGCGCTGGCGCAGAAGGCGACCAGCCGCACATCGAACGTCAGCGTGACGGCGGCTGGCAGCAGTCCCTCGGGAACCAGCGCAGGCGCGGCGCGCAGGATCGCCGCGCCGACGCCGAGTCCCAGCAGGCCGCCGGCGAGCGAGAGCACGAGGCTTTCGGTCAGCAGCTGGCGGACGATGCGGCGGCGGCCAGCGCCG
>JANOIR010000012.1:0-2614 GCA_031407765.1 Vicinamibacteraceae bacterium | reverse complement strand
GACCGCATCCGGGGCGAATGCACTGGCGCTCGATGCGTCGCCGCCCAGATCGATCGCCCTGGTCCAGTCGAGCGCTGCCGGCACCTGGCCCGGCGCCAGCGGCACGGCGCCGGAGGCCCGGTTGATGTCCACCGAGATGTCGGCGGCCCGGATGCTGATGTCCGAGGGCAGGCCGACGAACTGCGCCTGGCTGATCGAGGCCGTTGTGGCGATGTAGGTGCGGTTGTCACCCGGGATCTTCGCGGGATTGGCCTTGACGATCGCCAGTCCCAGGTTGCCGCCGGAGACCGAGAAGCCGATGGCATCAGCCGGAATCACCGGCACGCCGCCGCTGAGGCTGCCGCCCACGCCGATGAACAGGTTCAGGTTGGACAGTCCGATGGTGAGCAGCGTGGCGTCGTCCAGGTCCTTCTCGGCCTGCGAGAACGCGCCGTTGCCGTTCTGGTCGACGTCCACGGTGCGGCTCGTAAAGTCGAAATTGGCGCTGCCGACGATGAAGCCGAACAGGTCGATCGCGGCGCTGCCCTGGATCGCCAGCTCGACATTCTTGGTGAGGCCGGTGAAAGGCGAGAAATCGGGCAGCAGGCCGCCGGCGTCGTCCGTGCTGACCCAGTTGATCCTCTCGCTGCCGGGCGTGCCGGCGGCGACGGTGGCCTTGTTGACCAGCACCGTGCCGCTCACCTGGAGCGTCAGGCCGTCGATGCCGACAAGCGACGCGCCACCGAGCGTGATCGCCATGCCCATGTAGCTGGTCTTGTCCGCCGGGTTGGTGGTCGCCGGCCGCACCAGGCCCATGGCGATGCTGCCACCGGTGATGCTGAAGCCGATCGCCGCACCAAGGTCGATGCCATCGTCGGCCGGGGTCGGCGTGTTGTTGTCGTTCAGCGCCGCGCCCACGCCTGCGAACAGCTGCAGGTTGCTGAGCGTCACGCCCATCACGGCCGCGTTGTTCAGCACGCCGGCGGTGCCGATGTTGCCGTTGCCTGTCGTGACGCTGGTCGTGCCCTGGGCCATCGTGAAGTCGGCCCTGCCGACCACGAAGCCGAAGACGTCGAGCGAGGCCTGGCCGGCGATGCGGAGGTCGACGCTGCTGTTCAGGCCGGCGCTGAAGACCGGCAGCAGGCTGCCGCTCGCGGTGGCCCAGTTGACCTTCTGCGCGGCCGGCGCGCCGAGCGCGTTGGTGGCCTTGTTCACCGAAACCGTCCCGGCTGCGTTGAGCTTCAGCCCTTCGATACCGATGAGCGCTGCGCCCGCGAGCGAGACTTCAAGGCCGAGGAAGCTCGTCTTGTCGCCCACCGCGAGGCCGGCCGGCCGCACGATCGCCATACTCACGCTGCCGCCGGTGATGCTGAAGCCCAGCGCGCCCGTGGTGTCGATGCCGACCGTCGCGAGGTTGGTGACCGGGTTCTGGGTGAGCTTGCCGCCGATGCCCGCGAACAGATTCAGGTTCGACAGCGAAATCGTCATCACCGAAGCATTGGTCAGCACGCCCGCCGCGCCGATCGCCGTGTTCTTGGTGTCGATGGTCTGCGTGCCCTGGGTGATGCTGAAGGTCGCGGTGCCGACCACCGCGCCGAACGCGTCGAGCGCCGCGCTGCCGTTGATCTGCAGCGCGATGGCGCTGGTCAGGCTCGTGCTGAAGTCCGGGAGGAGATTGGCGGGATCGTTGGTGGTGCTGGTGGCCGCAAACCAGTTGATGCGCTGCGCCGAATCCAGTCCAGCGGCGTTGGTGGCCTTGTTGATCAGCACTGAGCCGCTTGCGATGAAGGTCAAACCTTCGACCCCGAGGAGTTGTGCGCCGGAGAGGCGGATCTCGAGACCGAAATAGCTCGTTCGGTCGCCGGGCGGCGGGCCGGTCGGCTTGACGATCGCGATGTCGATGGCACCGCCGGAGATGATGAAGCCCGTGGCGCCCGCGGTGACCAGCACATCATCGCTGTAGATGGCCGGCGTACCGTTGTTGTTCAGCGAGGCGCCGGCGCCGGCGAACAGGTTCACGTTCGTCAGCGAGATCGCGGTCAGGGACGCATTGGCCAGCGTGCCGAGAGCGGTGTTCCCCGTCGCGACGTTGGCCGTGGCCAGGGAGAATGCGAAGTCGGCGGTACCGACCACGAAGCCGAGTACGTCGAGCGCCACGCTGCCGTTGGCTCTGAGGTCGATGCCCGCGGTCAGGTTGCCGAGGCTGGTGGCATTCAGCGCCGCTAGCGCGGCCGTCAGGTCCAGGCCCGTATAGGTCGTGCCGAACGTGCTCCAGTCCAGCTTCGCCACTGGCGGCGTTACCAACGCCCCGCCGGCAGCCTTGTTCAACACCGCATCCACGCCGTAGGCGCGGAACACCAGCAGATCCTCCAGCCCCACCAGGTTGCCGCTGAAATTATCCAGTGCCACCCCAAGGTAGGTCCGGTCATCGGTCGCCAGCAGCGCGCTCGCGCCGCGGTCCTTGATGCTCACCACCGTCAGCGCGCCCACCGTCGCCCCGAAGCCGAGCGTGCCGTTCACCACCACCGCGTCGCTCCAGTCCAACGGCGTCGCCGTGTTGTCCAACGCTCCGCCCACTCCCACGAACACGCCCACGTTCGAGAGCGTCAGCGTCATCGCATCGGCGTCCTTCAGC
>JANOIR010000687.1:0-6833 GCA_031407765.1 Vicinamibacteraceae bacterium | reverse complement strand
CCGGGTGCAGCAATTCGGCAGACTCGAACATGGTCACGGCAATCTGACACGCCGCGGCGGCGACGACTTAATCCAGGTCAAGCTGCGTGCGGGCGCAGCGCCAGAATGAGGCAGGCCAATGGGGGGAGCCATGGATGGCGCGGTCCTGTTTGCCGATGTCGCCGGCAACACGGCGCTGTACGAAATGCTCGGCGACGAGCGCGCCTTCGCGCTGGTCGAAGGTTGCCTGGCGGTCATGTCCGACTGCACCGCGCAGGCCCAGGGCCGCGTCGAGAAGACCATCGGCGACGCGGTGCTGTCGGTCTTTCCCCGTGCCGCCGCCGCCGCGGCCGTCGACATGCAAGGCCGTGTCCAGGCGCACGGCCTCGCGCAGGGCGTGCACCTGGGGCTGCGCATCGGCTTTCACTTCGGGCCGGTGGTGGCGCGCGACAGCGACGTCTTTGGCGATACCGTGAACCTGGCCTCGCGGCTGTGCGACCTGGCGTCGCGCGGGCAGATCGTCACCGACCGCGAAACCGCGCTCACCTTGGGTGAGCGTTTCCAGGGCGACCTGATTGCAGCGCCTCACGTGCCCACGCCATGATTGAGCGCCGGCGCGAACATTTCGTGCTGGCCGACCACAGCGCCAACGGCTGCTTCGTGACCTTTGAAGGGCGGCCCGAAATGCGCGTCCACCACGAGGAGCTGACCCTCGTCGGCCACGGCTGGATCGCGTTTGGGCAGCCGAGCGCCGAGGCCGCGCAGGTGGCGGAGTTTCGGTGTGTGGAGTCGTTGGGGGCTGGCGGGGCACACGGCTGAGAACGCCCGGCAGAGCAACAGTTTCGGCTCGGCGTGTGCTCCACGTCCAGCCTCAAGTTGCGCGTCTATCCGACGACTCGCAGACGAAAATCTGCCGATCGGGCAGATTGCCCGCTATCGGCGGGTAATCGACGCGCGCCCTCGAGAGTCGCTGATCCACGTCGGCTCATTCGGCACCCGCTTCCTCGTGCATACGGGCAAGTTCCAGCCCCCACTTCGCCTGCTTTACGGATGGGCTCCTCGACCACCCATCCGCGGCATATTCGGCCAGCGTTGAGGCGATCCCAGCCAGCCTATAGGTGCGCCGGTCGCGCTTGCCCCAGTTCGCGATCTCCAGCCATTCCGTCGCGGCGATCTTCCGAGCTCTGCTAATCAGCATCAGGTCATCGTTCGTCAGGGCCGAGCCGGCCGAACCGATGTGTCCAGCGGGCGCCACAGTGCCGCCTTGCTGCACAAGCTCAGGGGGTAGGAGCTCGGGAAGTGCAGGCAGCACGGTCTTGAACGCCTCCCAGCACGCTTCCTTCTTCGCCCACTCGGTCGGCATGCGGGGCTCAGCAGTCGATCGAAGGACGTCGTCCGCCACGCGCGCCCATTGTTCGAACAACGCCGCGAGGCCGTCGGACACGGACTGGCTGCGCCACACGAGGTCGACGTCGAGCCGGCCGCCGGTCGCCCAACCCAGCCAAGCGAGTACGTAAGCGACGATGTTCGCCTGGTACGCCGGGAACCCAATTCCTCGGACGACCTTGGTCAGCGCCCTGTGCATGATCGCAATTGCGACAAGACGGCGGAACCATGCCTCGTCCGGCACATAGCCATCCGGATACCGCTCCTTCAGCCGCTGCATGAAAAACTGAAAGTTCTTTTGTCCACCGAAGCTGACCTGATGCGGGTAGGCCCCCCAGCCGGCCGATCCTCCGGCTTCAGGCCCTTCTCCGCCCGACCACGGTTGGTGAGCTGGAGCGCAGCCGCGAACTGCGCTGCATTTAGATCGATGGACTCGTCCCAGGGGTCGAGAATCGTCCCGACCACGTACCGGTCGTTGCGAATCACCCGGCCCGCGCGGTCGCTCACCTTGCGGCGGGCGGTCTTGATTTCGTGGTCGCCCAACATCATGGGTCGCCCATCACCAGTCGCCGGCACCACAACGGTCCAGTCGTTGAGCTCATTCACCACCGCCTGGGCATCGATGTACTCCGCCATCCGCAGGCCGGACACGTCGTAGGACTCCGGCACGAAGCGGAGGCGGCGCAACCAGGAGGCGACCTCAGTGCCCGGAACATGGGTCCAGATGAGGCGGCCCTTCCAGGTGGCCTCCGTGCCGTCGGCCAGGGCGATCGCCCTGCCGATCTCCGCCGGTGCACCCTGCCTCGCCAGAAAGTCAGCGGTGTGCGTCGCATTGGCTCTGATCACCGTCGGATCACGATCGAACACCGTCTGGATCTTCCCCTGACCGGCGAAGGTCACCTCGTACTCGTTCGTGTACCGCATCTTGTTCCTGGCGGTAACGAGGAGGACCGAGTGCGACTGGATCTTGAACCCGTAGCGCTCAGGCGTCTCACCCAGAGCCTGCATGTGATCGAGCTGCTCGCGTAACTCCTCTGCGGCCGATGCGACATGGCGGTAGTGGAGACGCAAGTCTTCGGTCGTATAGAGGCGGCAGAGGTCGACGTAGCCATGCCTGTATCCGAACCATCGCCCCATCTGCATGAGGCTGTCGTACATGCGAGATGCCCGGAGGAAGTAGCTCACGGAGAGCCCCTCAAGGGTCAGCCCCCGCGAGAGCTTGTCGCCACCCACCGCGATGACGTTGAGGCCGGTCTCCGAGTAGGCCTCGTAGTCCAGCGGTTCCAGGGAATCGCTGTTTACGACAACGACCTTGATCCGGTCCACGGTTTCCACCAGCTGGTCGCGGACGTTGTCCCAGCTCGGCAGCGGGATTCCGGGATCGAAACCGTTGGCGATGGATTCCGCCGACGAAGGCACAAAGTCCGAGTGCCATAGTTCGCTCAGGCGTCGCGTCACGTCGGCCGGGGAGTACCGCAGCTGCCGACGGAAGGCGGTAAACCATACGTCCACTTGGCCATGGACGATGCGGTGCAGATCCTTGAACCGGGAGACATGGATCAGCATCGAGTTGTGCTTGTTCACCTGCCCACGAGCGCGCCGCGCGGCGCCAGCCAGGACGAAAGCCATGGCGGCATCTTCCAGACTTGGCGGAATCCTCTCGGCGCCGTCGAACGTCGGGATGCGCGAACGGTCATGGTCCTGGGGCATCCAGTTCTCGCGCGCTTGGTCCACTTCCCGGAAGGCATCGAGAACGCCTGCATCGGGTGCGCCTTCCCGCGCGATGCCGAAGACCTCGACCGGACCGATGTAGGACGAAGGCCTCGGCAGGTTGATGATGAAGCTTCGCGGGAACACGTCAGCGCCATGATCATCCGTCTCGCGCTGGTCATGGACCAGGATGTTCGCGAACGGTGTCGCCGTGTACGCAACGTACGCGGACTTGTGGAAGGCCTTCAGCAGCTTGCGGATTTCGCCGTTGACGCGCTTGGGCTCGTAGTCCGGTTCCGGCAGTCCATCGATGAAATCCTGCTCCCCGGTGTCGACGGACGCCTGGTCCGCCTCGTCGTCGATCACGAGCAGCGGGATCTCGCGCGTGTCGCCCCGCGGCACCAGGAAGTCACCGACCCAAGCGTTAAGGTTTGCCAGGATCTTCGCGTTCTTCTTGACGACCAGCAGGAGCGGCCTGCTCTCCGGCGCGATGCCGGCCCGATCGGCGGCCGCCCGGTTGAAATCGCCACCCGCGGTGCGTGTCGTCAGGAAGTCGGCCCTCGGCCTGCGATCGATGTTCCCGACCCCTACCTGCGGCTAGCCGTCGATTTCCAGAGACTGCCGGCCCGGCCGGCGCCAAAGGTCTGTACGCGCACGCCGCGATGCACATACACGTCCCGCGCCGCACGTCGGACGTCGACTGCGATCCGAGTCAAGGACTCGCGCAAAGCCGCGGGCGGGCGCGCGGTCGCCTTTCGGACGTCGATACGCCAAGCCCGATCACCCGAATTCAGGATATCGACCTGGATCCGCGCAAGCTGGCTGGCCTCGTCGCGAAGCCACTCTCGGGATCCGCCGAGCCCGAGCCACCCGCCGGCAACGATGAGCCTGCCCGCCCGGTAGATGTAGAAGCCCTGCTGGGCCACCCAGCCGTCGGGACCGCCTGCTGTCTCATGCTCTTCGGCCAGGCGAAAGCGATCTCGATGCGGCAGCACGTAGCCGCGGACATCGACGACCCCGGAAACATCGCGCAGCCGCGCGGCACGTTGAGGCATCGTCGATGGATGGTTGACCGCGAACGGGTCCCATCCCACGACGGACCGACCGTTGAGTCGGATGACTACGCGCCTCTGGTCGCGGTCGATGTAGCGATGGAACACCATTGCCAGGTGCCTCTCAACTCGTTCCAGCGCCTCAGTGAATCGCACCAGCGAACTCTCGGCGCCGGTCCGCAGGACCTCCCAGAGAACCAGCGTCCCCGTGCCCTCTAGCGATTCGATATCACGAACTCGGTCCTCAGAGCCTGGAGCTGCGCCTTGGAGGAGTTCCCATGAACCGCCCGCAGTTGCCAGCACGTCGAGGTCCCAACGCGCCGCCGCGACTACGCCGCCTTTGCGGCTGCTGACGGTAAGCCGCCTGCACTGCGAGAACGATGCTGTCTTGAGCCCCAGCCCGTAGCGGCCGAGATCGTCGCTTCTCCTCGCTGCTAGCGGCCCTACGCCGCCGAGGCGCATCGCCTCGACCAGCTCGTCAGCACTCATGCCGCGCCCATCGTCCAAAATCCGGGCAAACGGTTCGCCGTCGTTCCATTCGAAGGACACTCCGACCAGGGACGCCCCCGCGGCGATGCAGTTGTCGATCAAGTCCGCTACCGCCGCTTCCAGCGAGTACCCGAGGGCGCCGAGGGATTCGACAAGGGCAAAAGGGTGCGGCGGGACAGATCCGTAGGTCGACATGCAGACAGTAGTTACGAGTCAAACAGGCTCCGACCGAACCGAGGCGCTCGAACGACGCGACGTGATGTCGGCAGAGAAGCGAAGCCGGCTGATGGGTCGGATACGCGGAAAGGACACCGGCCCGGAGCGGATTGTGGCCGCGCTGCTGCGCTCGCACAGGTTCAAATTCGAGCAGCACGCACGCGACCTTCCGGGCCGGCCGGACTTCGTCTTGCGCAGCCGGCGGATCGCCATATTTGTGGACGGAGACTTTTGGCATGGCTGGCGATTCCCCGCGTGGGAGCACAAGCTGTCGCCGTTCTGGCGCGCCAAGATTGCTGCCAATCGCGCGCGCGACGCGAGCAATATCAGGAAGCTCCGTCTATCGAGATGGATGGTTGTCCGGGTGTGGGAGCACCAGCTGGAACGAAGCACCCAGGCCATGTGCGATCGCCTTTTGGGCATCCTTCGCGCACAAGCGCCGGTTAGGGCGGCGCGGAGCGGATCCTTCGTTATCAAATAGCTCGCCTGGCCGGCTTCGGCTTGAGCGGGCACAATGCCTGGATGCCCATCCATACCCTCGACCTGTTCTGCGGCGCTGGCGGTTCCAGCCAAGGAGCCGTCCAGGCGGGCGCAGTCCTCGTGGGTGCGATCGACGCCTGGGATTTAGCCACGGCGACCATCAAGAGCAACCACCCGCGTGCAACCGTCCTCACGCAACGGCTCGGCCCTCGCAGTCGGCCAGAAGAATCGCTGGTGAAACGCGGGGTACAGCTCCTGCTGGCTTCCCCAGAGTGCACGAACCACTCGGTTGCAAAGGGTAATGCACCGCGCTGCGAGGAGAGCCGGGGATCGGCAAACTACATCTTCAACTTCATCGAGGACCTGGAACCGAAATGGGTGTTGCTCGAGAACGTCGTGCAGATGCGTGATTGGCGCGGCTACGATCCCCTGATCGGGAAGCTTGAGAAGATGGGCTACGGCGTTACACCGCAGGTGCTGGACTCGGCCGACTTCGGTGTCCCGCAAACTAGGCGAAGACTGTTTCTGCTGTGCCGGCGCGGAAGGGCTCCCGAACCGGTTCCCACCCCTGCCAGTGTCGAAAGGAAGACCGCGAGGTCCTTCATCGATCTGGCCACAAGGTGGCCGTCGCGCATTCTTTACTTGCCCGGTCGCGCCGAGGCGACCCTTGCACGCGCGGAGCGGGCAATCGGGGAGATCAAGCCCAACGAGCCCTTCCTAATCGTGTACTACGGCTCGGACGGGTCCGGCGGTTGGCAATCCATCGACCGACCCATTCGCACGCTCACGACGCTGGACCGGTTCGGTCTCGTTACGTGGCGGAAAGGAACGCCGTTTCTCCGCATGCTCCAGGTTGAGGAGTTGCAGTCGGCGATGGGGTTTCCCGCCACATACAAGTTCGAGCACGGTACGCGCAGGGACCACGTGAAGATGCTCGGCAACGGCGTCTGCCCGCCGGTGATGGAGGCCATCATCCGACATCTCACGGCGGCGCGCGATCCAAGGCAACCTTCCATTGTCGGCCGCACTCGTGAGAAACGGCTGATTGTCGAGACCTGCTAACGTTCCTCTTTGTTGACCGAGGTGGTCACGTGTTGTCGTCGTTTCACTGACCGCCGCGGATCCGTTGCCGGACCGCGCTCGGGTCAGCTGCCGGAAGAAGCATTCGTGCTCTGAGGTTACGGATGCCGCGCGGCACGCGTGTGCTCAGTCACGCATTGACATTCGCCGCCCGCAACGCATTCGCTTCGATGAACTCCCGCCGCGGCTCCACCTCGTCGCCCATCAGCATGGTGAATACCTTGTCGGCCTCGATCGCGTCGTCGATCTGCACCTTCAGCAGGCGGCGCACGGCGGGGTCCATCGTCGTTTCCCACAGCGGCGCCGGGTTCATCTCGCCCACGCCCTTGTAGCGCTGGCGGCCGACGGCGTTTTCGGCCTGCGTCATCAGCCAGGCCATGGCGGCGCGGAAGTCGCTGACCTTCTGTTCCTTCATCTTCTCGCCTTCGCCGCGGCGCACCA
>JANOIR010000622.1:0-8728 GCA_031407765.1 Vicinamibacteraceae bacterium | reverse complement strand
CACCGTGGCGCTCCGGCGTCGGGAGCTGGCGATTCGCCTCGCGCTCGGCGCTCCGCGCGCCCGCGTCGTCCAGATGGTGTTCAAACAGGGCACCTGGCTCGTCGCCCTCGGCCTGGCCATCGGCGTCGCCTTGGCGATCGGTGCCGGGCGGGTGCTGTCTGTCTTTTTCTACGGCCTGCCCGCGGCTCACCTGCCGACGCTGCTCGGGACGGCGGTGCTCTTCGTCGCCATCGGCACGGCGGCGTCCGTCGTGCCTGCCCGGCAGGCCGTGGGCGAGGGCTGGCGGCGGTCGCTCCAGGAGGACTAGACGCAGGATTCTTTTCCAGACGCGTGCTGCGGCGCCGCGCGTAGAATTCGGGAGAACCCCTTTCCCGAGGACCGACCTGTGCCGGATGTCCGCTCCGCGCTCGTGCGTCCCGTCGCCGTGGTGCTCGCGACCGCCTGCCTCGCGTTCGGCGTCCACGCTGCCGACGTCAGGAAGCTGCCGCCCGCGGCGAAGTCCTACGATTTCGACAAGGACATCAGGCCGATCCTCGAATCTACCTGCGTGCGCTGCCACGGCGAGCGGCGGCAGAAGAGCAGCTTCCGCCTCGACACACGCAACGGGCTCCTCCAGGGCGGCGAGGAGAACGAGAAGGTCATCGTCGAGGGGCACAGCGACAAGAGCCAGCTGATCCGCCTGGTCGCGGGCCTCGTCGAGGACATCCCGATGCCGCCCAAGAAGGAGGGCGTGACGCTGACCGCGCGGCAGATCGGCCTGCTCCGCGCGTGGATCGATGCGGGCGCGAAGTACCCCGCCGGCGTGGCGCTCGTGAACACGCACGTCGGCACCGAGTCCGAGGATGCCGAGAAGATCGCCGAGGCTGTCCTCGACAGAGGCAGGGATCACTGGGCCTTCAAGTCGCCCGTGCGCCCGGCGCTGCCGCCGGTGCAGAACAGCGCCTGGGCGAAGACGCCGATCGATGCGTTCGTTCTCGCACGCCTCCAGAAGGAAGGCCTCACGCCCGCGCCCGAGGCCGACAAGGCCACGCTCCTTCGCCGCGTCTCGCTGGACCTGACAGGCCTGCCGCCGACACTGCAGGAGCTCGACGCGTTCCTCGCCGACGACACGCCCGACGCCTACGCGAAGCAGGTCGACCGCCTCCTGGCGTCGCCGCACTACGGCGAGCGCTGGGCCCGTCACTGGCTCGACGCCGCGCGCTACGCCGACAGCGATGGCTTCGAGAAGGACAAGCCGCGCTTCGCCTGGGCCTACCGCGACTGGGTCATCAACGCGATCAACAAGGATCTGCCGTACGACGCGTTCATCATCGAGCAGATCGCCGGCGATCAGTTGCCGAACGCGGGGCAGAACGAGGTCGTCGCGACAGGCTACCTGCGCAACTCGATGATCAACGAGGAAGGCGGCATCGATCCCGAGCAGTTCCGGATGGAGGCGATGTTCGACCGCATGGAGGCGATCGGCAAGGGCGTCCTGGGCCTGACCATCCAGTGCGCCCAGTGCCACAACCACAAGTTCGATCCGATCCGGCAGGACGACTACTACCGGATGTTCGCCTTCCTGAACAACGACCATGAAGGCAGCAAGCCGGTCTACGCGCCCGCCGATCTGATGACGCTCGCGGAGCTGCGCCGGCAGGTCGGCGAGCTCGAGGAGAACCTCCGCCACACCACGCCAGATTGGGCGGCGAAGATGGCTCGATGGGAGCAGACCGTCAAGGTCGCTGAATCCAAGTGGACCGTGGTCACGCCGACGGTCGAGGACATCTCCACCGGCGGCCAGCGTTACCTGCCGCAGCCCGACGGCAGCCTGCTGGCGCAGGGCTACGCGCCGACGAAGCACACCGTGAAGCTGACGGCGACGGTAAAGGCGCCGCAGATCACCGCCTTCCGCCTGGAGCTCCTCACCGATCCGAACCTGCCGCTCGGCGGACCGGGTCGCTCGTTCAAGGGCACGAACGCGCTGACCGAGTTCGCCGTCGAGACCGCGGCCGTCGGCAGCAAGGCCAAGCCCGTGCGCGTGAAGTTCGCCAAGGCCAGCGCCGACTTCGGCGACGCGCCCGATTCACCGCTCGAGCCGAACTTCGACGACAAGTCGGGCAAGAAGCGCGTCACCGGCCCCGTCGCGCTGGCCATCGACGACAAGGACGAGACCGCCTGGGGCATCGACGCCGGGCCGGGGCGCCGCAACTCCCCGCGCAAGGCCGTCTTCACGCTCGCGACGCCGATCGTTCTCGTAAACGGCACGCAACTCGTCTTCCAGCTGAAACAGAACCATGGCGGCTGGAACAGCGACGACCTGATGAACAACAACCTGGGCCGCTTCCGCCTGTCGTATACGGCGGCCGCGAACCCGGTTGCGGACCCGCTGCCGAAGACCGTGCGCGACATCCTCGCGATTCCGCGCGAGAAGCGCTCGTCCGCGCAGACCAACGCCGTCTTCAGCTACTGGCGCACGACCGTCCCCGCGTTCAAGGGCGCCAACGAGAAGATCGAGGCGCTCGCCAAGCAGCACCCCGAACCGACGACGTCGCAGGCGGTTCTCGAAGCGCGCAGCGAGGGGCGCGACACGCGGCTGCTGAAGCGCGGCGACTGGTTGAACCCCGGCAAGGCGATCACGCCCGGCGTCCCCGCGGCCCTGCATCCATTGCCGCCGAACGCGCCGCCGACGCGCCTGACGTTCGCGCAGTGGCTCGTCGATCCGAGGTCGCCGACGACTTCGCGCGCGTTCGTCAACCGTGTCTGGCAGACCTACTTCGGCACCGGCCTCGTCGCGACCAGCGAAGACCTCGGCATGCAGAGCGAGGCGCCGTCGCATCCCGAGCTGCTCGACTGGCTGGCCGTCGAGTTCGTCGAGAAGGGCTGGAAGCAGAAGGAGCTGCACCGGCTGATCGTTCGCTCGGCGGCGTACCGCCAGAGCTCCCGCATGGAGCCGACGAAGCTCGAGAAGGATCCGTACAACCGGCTCCTCGCCCGCGGCTCGCGCTTCCGCGTGGAAGGCGAGATCGTCCGCGACGTCGCCCTGGCGATCAGCGGGCTGCTGAACCCGACGGTCGGCGGCAGGAGCGTGATGCCGCCCGCGCCGGACTTCCTCTTCAAGCCGCCGGCGAGCTACGCGCCGTTCCCGTGGGTCGAGGAGACCGGGCCCGACCGCTACCGCCGTGCGCTCTACACGTACCGCCGCCGCTCGACGCCGTTCCCGATGCTGCAGACCTTCGACGCGCCCGAGGGCACGACCGCCTGCGTGCGGCGGACGCGCTCGAACACGCCGCTTCAGGCCCTGACGCTGTTGAACGAGACCGTCTCGGTGGAAGCCGCACGCGCGTTCGCGCTGAAGATCCTCGACGAGGGCGGGAAGACGGATGCCGAGCGCCTGACCTACGCCTTCCGCCGAGCGCTGAGCCGCCCGCCCACGGAACGCGAGCAGCAGATCCTGGTCCAGTTGATGGAGAAGCAGAAGGCCCGCGTCGCCGAAGGCTGGATCAACACGCACGCGCTCTCGACCGGCAAGGACGCACTGCCGAAGCTGCCCGAAGGCGTGACGCCCGCGACGCTCGCCGCCTACACCGTCGCCGCGCGCACGCTGTTGAACCTCGACGAGACGATCACCAAGCAATAGCCGTTCGACGCCGCCCAGACGGAAGCCCGCTCCGCAAGGATTTCACCGATGGCCGACCGCGAGAACCTCCACCAATCGCTACTTCGCGAGCGTCAGCGCTACCAGTCGCGCCGCTGGTTCTTCAGGGAGTGCGGCGTCGGCCTCGGCTCCGTCGCGCTGCATTCGCTGCTCGGCAGCGTCCTCGGCAGCGGCACCGCGCACGCCGGCTCCTCTGCCACCGGAACGGGCGACCCGCTGGCCCCGAAGGCGCCGCACTTCACGCCGAAGGCGAAGCGCGTGATTTTCCTCTTCCAGGCGGGCGCGCCGAGCCACCTCGAGCTCTTCGACAACAAGCCCGAGCTCGCCAAGTGGGACGGCAAGCTGCCGCCGGCCGAGCTGCTCAAGGGCTATCGCGCGGCGTTCATCAATCCGAACTCGAAGCTGCTGGGACCGAAATTCGCGTTTGCGAAGCACGGGCAGAGCGGAGCGGAGCTGTCCGAGCTGCTCCCGCACACCGCGAAGATCGTCGACGACATCGCGATCGTCAAGTCGATGCAGACGGACGCCTTCAATCACGCGCCCGCGCAGATCTTCATGAACACCGGCGCGCAGCAGTTCGGCCGCCCGAGCATGGGGGCCTGGGCGACGTATGGGCTCGGCAGCGAAGCGCAGGACCTGCCGGCCTTCGTCGTCTTCAGCACCGGCCAGAAGGGCACGAGCGGCGGCCCGGGGAACTATGGCTGCGGGTTCCTGCCGACCGTCTACCAGGGCGTGCCGTTCCGCGGGCAGGGCGAGCCGGTCCTGTATCTGTCGAACCCTGGCGGCGTCGACGCGACCATGCAGCGCGACACGCTGGACGCCATCCGCAGCCTGAACGAGCTGCACCTCGGCGCGGTCGGCGATCCCGAGATCTCGACGCGCATCAACTCGTTCGAGATGGCCTACCGGATGCAGTCGAGCGCGCCGGACCTGATGGACCTCTCGAAGGAATCGAAGGAGACGCTCGAGATGTACGGCGCGGTGCCGGGCGATTCGAGCTACGCCAACTGCTGCCTGCTCGCGCGGCGCCTCGTCGAACGCGGCACGCGCTTCGTCCAGATCTTCCACGAGGCCTGGGACCACCACGGCGGGCTCGTGAGCGGCTTGAAGGAGCAGTGCAAGAAGACCGACCAGGCCAGCGCGGCGCTGGTCATGGACCTGAAGGCGCGCGGCCTGCTCGACGACACGCTGGTGATCTGGGGCGGGGAGTTCGGGCGCACGCCGATGGTCCAGGGTGGCAGCGACGGCCGCGACCACCACCCGAAGGCGTTCACGATGTGGCTCGCCGGCGGCGGCGTGAAGAAGGGCCTGACGCTCGGGACCACGGATGAATTCGGCTTCAATGCGGTCGAAGACAAGGTCCACGTCCATGACCTGCACGCGACGATCCTCCACCTCCTCGGCTTCGACCACACCAAGCTGACCTACCGCTTCCAGGGCCGCGACTTCCGCCTGACGGACGTCCATGGCGAGCTGGTGACGAAGCTGCTGGCCTAGCAGCCCGTGGAAGGCCGAGACCGTAGAATTCCCCTGTGTTCCCCCTGAGATCCTGCGCGGGGACGGCCCTCGCCGCGCTGGTGCTGGCCGTGGCCGGCGTCGGACGCCCGGCGGCCCAATCACCGGGCCAGTCACCTGCTCTGTCACCCGCGCAGGCCGCTGGCGAACGGGTCAGCTTCAACCACCAGATCCGGCCGCTGCTGTCCGACCGGTGCTTCCGCTGTCACGGACCGGACGAGAAGGCCCGCAAGGCCAAGATGCGGCTCGACACGCCCGAAGGCGCCCATCGCGCGCTGGACGACTACTGGTTCGTGATCAAGCCGGGCGACCCGTCGAAGAGCGCGCTCGTCGAGCGGATCCACCACGAGGATCCGGACGAGATGATGCCGCCGCCCGAGTCGCACCTGACGCTGTCGGCCGACGAGCGCCGGCTCCTCGTGCGCTGGATCGAGCAGGGCGCGGAGTACGAGCCGCACTGGGCTTTCGTGCCGGTCCCTGCGGCGGCGTCGCTGGTGCCGCTCGGGGCCACCGGTCACGCCATCGACGCGCTCGTGGGGTCACGGCTGGCACGGGAGCACCTCGCGCCCCAAGCGCCGGCCGAGCCCGCGGTGCTGCTCCGCCGGCTTGCTTTCAATCTGACCGGCCTGCCGCCCACACCGGCCGACCTCGACGCGTTCCTCGCAGACACGATGCCCGGCGCCTACCAGCGCGCCGTCGATCGCTTTCTCGCCTCCCCGGCCTATGGCGAGCGCATGGCGATGGACTGGCTCGACCTCGCGCGCTACGCGGATACCTACGGCTATCAGGCGGACGTCGAACGCGACATGTCACCCTGGCGCGACTGGGTGATCCGCGCGTTCGCGCGCAATCTTCCCTACGATCGCTTCCTGACCTGGCAGCTCGCCGGCGACCTGCTGCCGGCCGCGACCGACGAGCAGCGGCTCGCGACCGCGTTCAATCGCCTGCACCGGCAGACGAACGAAGGCGGCAGCATCGAGGAGGAGTTCCGCCAGGAATACGTCTCGGATCGCGTGCACACCTTCGGCACGGCGATGCTGGGGCTGACGCTCGAGTGCGCCCGTTGCCACGATCACAAGTTCGATCCGATCACGCAACGCGACTACTACGCCCTCGGCGCCTTCTTCAACAGCATCGACGAATCCGGGCTCTACTCGCACTTCACCGGCGCGACGCCCACGCCGGCGATGCCCCTGTGGCCCGCCAGCGGCCGCGAGCAGCACGCGGCGGTGCAGGCGCGGATCGCCCGGCTCGAATCGCGGCTCGCCACCATCGCACGCGAGGCACGTCCCGGCTTCGCGACCTGGCGACGCACGGCTCGCGTCACGCTGCCGGCACCGGTCGTTCACCTCGACTTCGCGACGGGGCCGACGCCCGCTCCGAACGGCGACAAGGACAAGTCGCCGCGCCTCGGCGATCGGGTGGCGCTCAAACCGGCCCGGCTCCACGACGACCCGCAGCCGGTCACCGATGCCGCGCGTCTCGCTGGTGCCAGCGGCGTCTTCCAGTTCAGCGGCGACAACGCCGTCGTCCATCACGGCGCGCCGATCCTTCGTCGCGCGGATCCGTTTTCGATCGCGATCCGGCTGCGCCCGACCGAACGGCAGGATCGCGCCGTGATCCTGCACCAGTCACGGGCCTGGACCGACGCGGGCAGCCGCGGCTACGAGGTCGTGCTCGACCACGGGCGCCCCACCTTTGCGCTGAGCCACTTCTGGCCAGGCAATGCCGTGGCGGTGCGGGCGACCGCGCCGCTCCCGCTCGACACGTGGTCGACGCTCGTCGTCACCTACGACGGATCGAGCCGCGCCGCCGGCCTGCGCCTGTATCTGGACGGGGCGCCGCTCGCCACCGACACGCTCCGCGATCGGCTCACCCGCGACATCGACTACCGCAAGACGCGGGGCGACAACAGCGACCAGCCGCCTCTTACGATCGGCGCGCGGTTCCGCGACAGCGGCTTCAAGAACGGGCTGCTCGACGACCTGAAGGTCTTCGACGTCGCGCTCACCGAGGCCGAGGTCCGCGGCACGCTTCGGGACACTCCAGACGACCTGGCCTTCGCGCACTACGTCGCGCGCGCGGTGCCGGCGCATCGCCTCGCCCTCGCCGAGCTGCGCCGGGTGCGAACCCTGGAGAACACGCTCGTCGCCGGTGTCCCGGAGATCATGGTGATGGAGGAGCTGTCGTCGCCGCGGCCGGCCCACCTCCTTGCGCGAGGCGCCTATGACGCGCCGAAGGATCGCGTCTCCCGCGACACGCCGCAGAAGCTCCTGCCTTTCCCCGCCGATGCGCCGCGCGATCGCCTCGGCCTGGCCCGCTGGCTGACCGATCGCGGTAACCCGCTCACCGCCCGCGTCGTCGTCAACCGGATCTGGCGGATGCACTTCGGCCGCGGTCTGGTGGCGACGCCGGAGGACTTCGGCGCCCAAGGGCGCCTGCCGACCCATCCCGAGCTGCTCGACTGGCTGGCGGCGACGTTCATGGAGTCCGGCTGGGACGTCAAGGCGCTGCACCGCCTGATCGTGACGAGCGCCACGTTCCGGCAGTCGTCGCTGGCGCCGGCAGCGCTCACGGCGCGCGATCCGGAGAACGCGCTGCTGGCCCGCGGTCCGTCACAGCGCCTGCTCGCCGAACAGATCCGCGACAGCGCCCTCGCGGCGAGCGGCTTGCTCACGCGCCGCATCGGCGGCCGCAGCGTCAAGCCGTACCAGCCAGCCGGCCTCTGGGAACAGGCCGGCACCGGCAAGACGTACACGGTGGACACCGGCGACAAGCTGTATCGCCGCAGCCTCTACACCTTCTGGCGCCGCACGCTACCGCCGCCGTCCATGCTCACCTTCGACGCGGTCTCGCGAGAGGTCTGCACCGCCAAGCGCGAGGTGACGACGACGCCGCTGCAGGCGCTGGTGCTGCTGAACGACCCGCAGTTCGTCGAAGCGGCCCGGGTGCTGGCCGAGCGGCTGCTCGTCCGCCATCCCGGCGACGCGACTGCGCGGCACCGCGCCGCCTTCCGCCGGCTCACCGGGCGCACGCCCGATGCCCGCGAGGCCGCCCTCCTCGCCCAGCTGTTCGCCGAACAACGGGCGATCTTCGCAGGCGCGCCCGCGGATGCGGCCGCCTTCCTTTCGACCGGCGCCTCGGCCTGGAATCGCGCGCTCCCGCGCGACAACTTCGCGGCGACGACGGCGGTGGTGAGCGCCATCATGAACCTCGACGACTTCGTCGTGCTGCGGTAGCGTCGAGACGCGGGACGACCCATGAGCGACGACGACCGCTGCGGCCATCACCTCTGCGTCGGCCCCCTGCCGGCGGCGCACCTGTCGCGCCGTCAGGTGCTGTCCCAGTTCGGTCTCGGGCTTGGTAGCGTCGCGCTGGCGAACCTGGTGAACCCGGCGGATGCCTTGTCGGCGGGCCTGCGGCCGGCCGGGGCCGCCGGCCTGCAGGCCGATCGCGGCGTGCTCGGCGGTCAGCTCCACGGGCCGGCCGCAGGCCCGCCGACAAGGCATCCGCCGGGTTCACCAGGTTCGCCAGCGCGACGCTACCAAGCCCGAGACCGAACTGGGACAGCACCTG
>JANOIR010000596.1:0-7371 GCA_031407765.1 Vicinamibacteraceae bacterium | reverse complement strand
CGCGGCCCCGGTGGGCGACGCGGCGACCGCGGCCACTGCCGCGCGGTCGCCGGCGGCGATCGGCGGACGGAACGTGCCGAGCGGCTGAAGCTTGCCGTCCTCGTAGATCTCGAAGTCCTCGGCCTTCAGGTCGACGACCGGGCGGCCGCGGCTGTCGCGCACCACGACGTCGAGCACGACGGCGGTCGCCGACGTGCGGTCGCCCGTGGTCGCGCGACGTGGCGGCTCCTGCGACGGAGATTGCGCGGAAACGGCGGCGCTCGCGAACACGAGCGTCGCAACGGTGAGGGAACGCATGGACACCTCCGGGGCGCGGTCACGGCGGCGGCAACCGAGCCGGCCAAGGGGGCTTTCAGCGCTGGCGTCCGGCATTCTAGCAGGACGCCGGTCGAATAGACTCGGATCGTGAAAGTGTCCAGGAGCCCATCCGGCTGGATGGTGATCGTCGCCGCCGTGTTCGCCTCGGCGCTCACCGCGAAAGGGGCCGGCTCGTCCGTCCAGACTCCCCCCCCGCCAGCCGGAGCGCCCCAGACACCGCCGCCGGCGCGGCCGGGGCATGCCGTCGCCACCGAAGCCGAGGTCAAGGAGCGCTGCGGCACCTGCCACACGGTACCGCCGCCCGAGATCCTGCCGCGGTCGGCGTGGCGCGACGAGATCGTCCGGATGATGCTGATTCAGGAGGGGGTGCCCGAGCCGGCCGGCGCCACCAGCTTCCTCCCGCTCTCGCCCGACTGGCTGCGTCTCTGGCGCTACTACGACCAGCGCGCCCCCGAGAAGCTGGCCGGCCCCGAGCCGTGGCCGAAGGTCAGCATGACGCCGGTCGCCTTCGAGAAGACGACGGTCGTCGGGAGCCAGGCCAGCGGCGCGATCGCGATCGCCAACGTGCGGCTGGTGGACGTCGACGCCGACAAGCGGGTGGACATCGTCGCGAGCGAGATGCGGACCGGGCCGGTGCTGCTCGGCCTGGCCAAGGATCGCTTCGTCCTGAAGGCGATCGCGCGGCTGGCGCATCCTGCGCACATCGAGCCGGTCGACCTCGACAAGGACGGCCTCGGCGACTTTCTCGTCGCCGACCTCGGCTCGTTCCAGCCCGCCGACCACGCCAGCGGCGCGGTCTACTGGCTGAAGCGGCGGCAGGACGGGTCCTACGTGACCGTGCCGATCGCCACCAAGCTGCCGCGCACGGCCGACGCCCGCGCCGCGGACTTCGACGGCGACGGCGACCTCGACATCGTCGTCGGCAGCTTCGGCTGGCGCTTCACCGGACACGTGACCCTGCTCGAGAACCAGACGACCAGCTGGCGGACGCCGGCGTTCGTCGCGAAGGTGCTCGACCCGCGCACCGGCGCCATCCACGTGCCGACGACGGATCTCGACAAGGACGGCCGCCCCGACATCGTCATCCTGTTCGCGCAGCAGCACGAAGCGGTGGTGGCGTTCATGAACCGCGGCAAGGGTGAGTTCCTGCCGCAGACGATCTACCAGGGCCCGCATCCGAACTGGGGCTCGTCGGGCATCGAGCTGGTCGATCTCGACAAGGACGGCGACCTCGACGTGCTGCTCGCTCACGGCGACAGCTTCGACGACCTCGTGCTCAAGCCGTACCACGGCCTGGTCTGGCTCGAAAACCGCGGCGGGTTCCCCTTCGTCGAGCACCGCCTCGCCGACCTGCCGGGCGCGCACAGCGCCAAGGCCGCCGACATCGACGGCGACGGCGACCTCGACGTGATTGCGACGGCGCTGGTGCTCGGCGGCGACATGACCGCGGAGCTGGCCTCGATCGTGTGGCTGGAGCAGACGGCGCCGGGCCGCTTCGAGCGCCATACCATCGAGCAGGGATCGCCGACGCACGCCTCGGTCGAAGTCGGCGACATGGACGGCGACGGCAAGCCGGACATCGCCGCGGGCTGGTTCGCCCTCGGCAGGCCGCTCGGCTCGTGGGTGGACGTCTGGCGGAACGCGCGCAAGTAGCGCGACCGGCGGTGACGGGCGGGGGCGCGCCCGCGTCCCGTGATGCCGGCTGTGGCTAAGGCTGCGGCGGCTTGGCGCCGGGCTGCCGCGCCTGCACTTCGGCGTTCAGTTCCTCGACGCGCGCGCGCAGGCGATCGCCGTCGGCGCGCCGCTGCAGGCGGTAGTAGACCGTCGCCAGCATCGCGACCGCCTCCGAGTACTTCGGCTCGGCGTCGACGACGGCCTCGAGGAGATGGCGCGCCTCCTCGTTCTTGCCGGTCGAAACGTGGATGCCGGCCAGAGAGAAGCGCGCCGAGGCGTCGTTGGGCCGCATCCGCAGCGCGCGCTCGACGTAGAGCTTCGCATCCTCGAACAGCTGATCGCGCTTCTTGAGCTCGCCGAGCGACAGATTGGTGTTGAAGTCGTCGGGGTTGATCTCGAGCTCGCGCTGGAAGGCGCGCTGCGCCGCCTCGTGCTCGCCGTTGCGGAGCAGCGCGCGGCCGAGCAGGCCGTTGGCGACGGGGAGCTGCGGGTTGAGCGCGACCGCCTTGCGCAGCTCGCCGAGCGCGGCCGGCGCGTCGCCCGCGGTGAGGTGCATCGAGCCCATGAGCAGGTGCGCCTCGGCGCTCTCGCCGGATTTGAAGATCGTCTCGATTAGCCGCTCGCCCTGGTCGATCCGCCCGGTCTCGATGAAGGCGTTGCCGAGCAGGTAGGCGAAGCCGCGGTCACCGGGATACGACGCCTCCCACGGCGCCAGCAGATCGACGACATCCTGGAAGCGGCCCTGCCGCTGGTAGCAGTCGGCGAGCAGCAGCCGCGCGCCGCGATGGTCGTGCTGCGCCTCGAGGACGCCTTCGAGCCCGGCGACCGCCTCGGGGAAGCGTCCGACCTTGTAATAGGCCAGCGCGAGGTTGAAGTGGAACGTCGGGTTGGCCGGGTCGAGCGCCAGCGCCTTCTGGTACTCGACGAGGCCGTCGGCGACGCGTCCGAGGCGGACGTAGGCGGCCCCCAGGTTCGAGTGGACGCCGGCGTTGTTCGGGTCGACCTTGAGGTACGCCTCGTAGTTGGTGATCGCGCCGAGGATGTCGCCGGCTTCGTGCGCCTGCAGCGCCTGCGCCAGAACGATCTCGGCGTCGGGCGCCTTGGGGATGGTCGGGCCTGGCGCGGGCGGCTGTCCGGCGGGAGCCTGGGAGAGCGCCGCGACCAGGGCGACGACTGCGATACCTGTCACAGATCGATTGTACCGCCCCGGGCCAGGTTGCCGCGCGTTCCCGACCGGCGGGTGCCAGCCGGAACCGTGGGCTTCAGTGCTTGTGGGCGGGCGCGGCCCCATCGGAGCCGCGGAACCGGAAGGGCTTCGGTGGTCGGACCACTGGCTGGTCGACGCCTTCCTTGATCTCGAGCAGCGTGTCGATCGGCGGGTTCTTCAGCACCTGGCGCGTCTTGCTCGCCGGCCACTCGATCTCGACGGTTTCCACCGCCGTGGCACGGCCCAGGCCAACGTGCTGCGTGTAGCTGTTGGAGCCGAACGAGCCCCCGCTCGACACCTCACGGTAGCGCAGGCCGCCGCCGCGCGGCGTGACCCGGATCTTGGCGCCGATGCCGGCGCGGTTCGAGCGGACGCCGATCAGCCGCAGCGCGATCCAGTGCGTGCCCGGCGTCCCAGGGTTCTCGAACACCGCGTCATCGTAGCGATCGCCGGGCACGGCGCCGCCGGCGTTGAGCACGATGTCCTGGTCGCCGTCCTGGTCGAGATCCGCGAAGCCGATGCCGTGGCCCTTCTGCAGGTGCCCGGTGCCGGTGGCCTCGGTAACGTCGTCGAACCGCCGGCCGGCGTCGTTGCGCATCAGGATGTTCGGGATCAGCGACCCGAACGAGGGCGCGCCCGTGCCCAGGTAGAAGTCGAGGAAGCCGTCGTTATCGATGTCGCCGACGTTGGCCCCCATCGACGGCACGACGCGGGCGACGCCCGCCGCGGCCGAGACATCGGTGAAGCCGCCGCGGCCGTTGTTGCGATAGAGCTTCAGCGTCTCGGCGAGCGGCGGCTGGCCGAGGTAGTGCTTGACGAACTCCTCGACCGAGTTCGGGTACGCGACCACGAACAGGTCGAGCCAACCGTCGTTGTCGTAGTCGAACCACCAGGTCGGGAAGCTGGCGAACGGCTGCTGCACGCCGAGCGCGGCGGCGACCTCGGCGAAGGTGCCGTCGCCCTTGTTCCGGTAGAGGAAGTTGTCGCCGAACATGTTGGAGACGTAGAGGTCGGGGAACCCGTCGCCGTCGTAGTCGCCCCACGACGCGCCCTTGGTGAAGGCGTTGGCGCCGACGCCGGCGCGCGCCGAGACGTCCTCGAAGGTGCCGTCGCGGCGGTTGCGATAGAGGCGGCTCGGCGACATCTCGTGGCCGACGAAGACGTCCACCCAGCCGTCGATGTCGTAGTCGGCCCAGGCCGCCGAATGCGTCGCGAACACGCCGTTGGCCAGGCCGGCCGCGCGGGTCACGTCGACGAAGCGCCCGCCGTCGTTGCGCAGCAGCGAGTTGCGCATCGCGATCTCCCAGCCGCCGCGGTGGATGAACAGATCGAGGTCGCCGTCGTTGTCGAAGTCGGTGTGGGTCGCGTTGAGGCCGCCGATCTGCGAGAGCAGGCCGGCCGCCTCGGTGCGATCCTCGAACGTGCCGTCGCCACGGTTGCGGTAGAAGCGCGCCGACGCGCAGTAGTCGACGCTGGTCTGGACGATGTCGATCAGGCCGTCGCCGTCGAAGTCGTCGGTGATCGTGGCGCCCGCGGTGCTGTGCGTACCGACGCCGATCGCGCGCGCCACGTCGACGAAGCGCGGCGCAGGGACCTTCGACCGGAACAGATCGGCGGCAAGGCGGTGCTTCGCGGGGACGCCCTCGGGATGCTTGCCGAGCAGCATCGCGGCCAGGTTCAGCAGCCAGCGCGCCTCCAGGTTCGCCGGCTCGCGGTCGGCCAGCTTGCCGAAGATCTCGAAGCCGGCCGCGGCGCCGGCCAGATCGTGGTGGCGTCCGCCGTCCCGGACCGGGAACAGGCAGCGGTCCGAGCCGGTCATCACCAGGCAGTTGTCGATCTCGCCCTGCCGCATCGCGGCGACGCCGACGGCCTCGTCGTAGAGGCTCCACTTGCGGCCCAGGTCGGCGTAGTCGGCGGCAAACGGCGCCAGCGCGGCGCGGGCGGCGTCGAAGTGCGCGCGCGCCTTGACCATGTCGCCCTCCGACGAAGCGACCGCGCCGAGGACGCGCTGCAGCGAGGCGCGCCGATCGTTGGTGATCGGATCGTCGCCCGGAAGCAGCTCGGCGAGCTGGCGCTCGGCGTCGCGCCGCGCCGTGCCCACCGCCTCGGTGCGGGCGCGACAGAGCGCCTGCAGATCCTGCGCGTCGACGCGCGGCGAGATCTTGGCGTCGACGTCGGCGAGGCCGGACGTGTCCAGCGTGGTGCGGTACTTGGCGATCTCGGCCTGCGCCCGCTGCCACCCGGTCATGCGCTCCTGTGCCACCAGCGTCCCGGCCGCCAGGGCGGCAAGCAGGACGATCCCCGGGGTGCGCCGCCACGCCATCGCAAGAGTGTAGACTGGCTCGCCAGCCTGTCCTCGTAGGAGTCGAGTCATGTCCCGGGCGACTTCGTGGGTCTTCATCGCCGCGACGGCCGCAGCCCTGGCGACGGGCGTGCGCGCCCAGCAGCGGCCCGCCGGGTTTGCCACGTCGACGACCGCCGTCGTCGTGGACGTCGTCGTGCGCGACGCCAGGGGCGCGCCAATCCTCGACTTGAAGCCGTCGGACTTCGAGCTGCTCGAAGACGACGTCCGGCAGCAGGTCACCTCGGTGGAGCTGATCGCACCCGGCCGCCCGGGGCGCGCCGCGGGCGGGCCCCCACGGGGCGCGCAGCCCTCGCCGGCCGCGCCGCAGCCCGGGGTCGAGCCGTCCCCGGCGGGGGCGGGCGCCGCGGCTGGCGACGCCGCGGCCTCGACGGGCCCGACGCTGATCGCGCTCGCCTTCCATCGCCTGTCGGCCGAGAGCCGGACCCTCGCGTGGCGCGCGGCGCGCAGCTACGTCGACGGCGAGATCGCGCCGGACGACCACGCCGGCGTCTTCGTCGTCGACACGCGGCTGCAGACCCTGCAGGCGTTTACGGCCGACCGCGAGAAGCTGGCGGCCGCGGTCGAACGCGCGGCGACGACGCAGACTACGACGTTCGCGCGGATGCCGATGCTGTCGGGCTCGTACGGGGACGCCAGCCCCGACGTGTCGCCGACGGCCGGCGCGGAATCACACGGCCGGCCGACCAACGATTCCGGCTTCCAGGCCCGCCCGCGCATGGCCAACGACCCCGGGGCGAGCCGGGGCGGTGAGCGTCAGATGTTCGAGATGGCCGAGCGGATGGAGAATGCCTACGAGGAGATGATGCGCGACCGCAACGGCCATCTCGAGACGGCGGCCCTGACGGCGCTCGCCTCGGGCATGGCCGGCCTCCCCGGCCGCAAGACCGTCGTCTTCTTCTCGGAGGGCCTGTCGATCCCCGCCGCCATCGAGCCGAAGTTTCGCGCTGTCATCGAGACCGCCAACCGCAGCAACGTCACCTTCTACGCCATCGACGCCAAGGGCCTGCGCGTGCACAGCGAGCAGGCGGCGACCGCTCGTGGACTGGCGGCGATCCGCGGCGTTGGCGACGACGATCCAGCCCGCGTCGAAGACAATGACAAACGGCGGTCCCGCACCAGCGAACTCGAGCGCAACGAGTTCCTGCTGCGCAAGGATCCGGCGGCGTCGCTCGGCATCCTCGCGCGCGAGACCGGCGGGTTCCTGATCGACAACACCAACGACCTCGCGTCGGCCTTCCAGCGCATCGACGCCGACCGCAGGTTCCACTACCTGCTCACCTACACGCCGCGCAACACGCTGCAGGACGGCACCTTCCGCCGCATCGCGGTGAAAGTGAAGCGGCGCGGCGCCGACGTCCGCGCGCGCAGCGGCTACGCCGCGCTGCCCTCGCTCGGCGCGATCCCTGTGCTGCGCTTCGAGTCGAACGCGCTCTCGGCCCTGGCCAGGTCACCGCGCCCGACCGAGATCGCGCTGCGCGGCGCTGCCTTCGACTTTCCGGAGCCCGACGGCCGCACGCGCGTCGCGCTCTTCGTCACGCTGCCCGGCAGCGGCGTCGCCTATTTCGTCGACGACAACAAGACCTCCTACCAGACGCACTTCACGATCCTGGCGCGCGTCGTCGACGAGGCCGGCGAGACCGTGCGCAAGGGGAGCCAGCCGTATCGGCTCACCGGGCCGGCGGCCAGCGTGCACGTGGCGCGGCAGGGCGACATCCTCTTCTACCGGCAGCCGGCGCTCGATCCGGGGCGCTACCAGGTCGAGTACGCGCTCTACGACGAGCTGAGCGGACAGGCGGGCACCGGCACG
>JANOIR010000575.1:0-4417 GCA_031407765.1 Vicinamibacteraceae bacterium | reverse complement strand
CTGCTTCGTGAAGTACTTCACAGGAAGACTCGCGGCGTCGGGGCGTGTGCTGCCGACTCCCGATCCCGCCTTTGGGAGTTGGGCGTTGGGAGTGCCTTGGGCGTTGGAGATTGGCTGTTGGGAGTTTCGCGAGCTCGTGCGTCAGCTCAGGCTCGCGATGACGTCGATTTCGACGCGCACATCGCGCGGGAGGCGTGAGACCTGCACGGTCGATCGGGCCGGCGGCGGGGTCGGGACGACGGTCGCGTAAACGGCGTTCATCGCGGCGAAGTCGTCCATGTCGAGGAGGAAGACCGTGGTCTTCACGACATGCTCGAAGCCGGCACCGGCGGCGGCGAGGATGGCGCCGACGTTGTCCAGCACCCGACGGGTCTGGATGGCGATGTCCCCCTCGACGAGCGACCCGGTGGCCGGGTCGAGCGGGATCTGGCCGGAGACGAACAGGAGGTCGCCGGCCCGGATGGCCTGCGAATAGGGGCCGATGGCTTTGGGCGCCCGGTCGGTCGCGAGCGCCTCGTGCGCCATCAGGCGGCCTTCACGACCTTGTTCGACTTGATGCAGCGCGTGCAGACGCGGATCCGCTTGTTGCCGCCGCCGACGACGGCCTTCACCGTCTGCAGGTTCGGGTTGAACCGCCGCAGCGACACGTTGTGAGCGTGGCTGATGATGCGGCCGAACGTGGGCTTCTTGCCGCAAAGGGCACAGGTCTGAGCCATGGAAATGTCACCTGGAATGGCGCCGGGGCTCCACGTGACGGCCACGGGACCCGCGCAAACCAGAAATTCTAGCACACGACGGCCTGTCACCCCTGGGCACGGTTTTGCACAGGGGAGGCGCAAGGCTGGGTCGGGGCTACAGACAAGCCTGTAAGTCTGGCAGATGAGTCTGCAGGCTGGGCCTTCCAGCGCCGATGGTAAGGGGTAACGCCGGCGACACCGGCGGACGGGAGGGACCAGGCCGTGGGTGATGCCGTGAGACTGTGTCCGGGGGAAGGGGTCACCGAGTACTTCCGCGAGCTCGTCGACGACGTCGTCGGGCAGCAGCGTCTCGGGCTCGGCCCCATGACCTCCTACTACGTCGTCCAGCTCCTGGCGACGTTCGCCCGGGCGGATGCCGCCGCGTGCGACGCCTTCTGGGCCGAACAGCCGATGGGGGCGCTCCTCGGCGAGGCTATCGCGGCCGGCGGCTCCGAGCAACGGCGGCGGCTGCGTCAGGTCGGCGACGCCGCCCTCGTCCTCTCAGGCCTGTTTCCCGATCGGCTCCGGCGATCCCTCGTCGACGTCGACTACTACATGCGGATCGGCGGGATCGCCTACGATTCGCTCAGTCGCGACGAGGCGGACCTGTTCGCGACCGCCTTCGGCGAGCTGGCGACCCGGTTCGGTGACGTCGTCGATCTGCTCGGCGATGTCGGCGAGCGCAGCCAGCTCGGCTCACCGGCGGACCTGCTCCGGCTCTACGAGCGCTGGCAGAAGACGGGCAGTCGCCGCTGCGCCCGACGCCTCGCCTCCTTGGGCGTCCTCCCAGTGGCCCCGGCGTCGCATCCGATTCACTAGTCCCACCAGTCGGGTCCGTCATTTCGGGATTCCGGGCTCCGGATGGGGAGCCGCTTACCCACGGGCTGAACGGGTTGGGTGGCGGCCGCCTCACCCTGCGGGCGTGGGCATGGCAGCAGGTTCCCCACGCATCAGGTGGCCGCTTCCGATGACAGTCGTGTCGGAAAAGTGACACGCGCCGCACCCACGAAACCGAACGTCAGGACCCGGCGTCTAAGGCTGTGATGCCGCTGCCAAGCGCGCTCGAGGAGACAGGGTGTAAACACTCTCCAGCACAGGGACTTATAGGACGGTAGCGGCCCGCGCGGGAAGGTCGGCGGCGATTGGAATCGCGCCCAAGTGCCTCATCCGTGCGCCGCCGCCGACCGTAGTCTGCACATGACGCGTGCAGCGGGTCACCAAAAGCCCTCCAGGTAGCTCGTTCAGGCATTTGAATTGCATAGCCGTAGCAGTCCGGAGGGCCTGTCCGGGGTGAGCCGAAGACTCGCTCCGGGCCACGCCGAAAAGGAGCGTCGGGGTCATGAAGAAGACAAAGGTCGCAGTCGCAAACGGGGCGTCCAAGAACGCCGCAGATTCGCGCAGCCAGCGTTATGACGAGCTGCGCACCATCCTCGAGGATCGTCGCCGCGAGATCCAGTCCGAGGTGCAGTCGCGCATGAAGGACGTGCGCGCCGACACCGGACAGGCCGGCGTGGTCGACGACGTCGAGACGTCCGAGTCGGACATCCAGGACGAGATCGAGTTCGCGCTCATCCAGATGAAGGCGGAGACGCTCCACCGCATCAACGAGGCGCTCGAACGGCTCGAGGAAGGCACCTACGGGCGCTGCTTCGAGTGTGGCGAAGAGATCGAGCCGCGTCGCCTGCGCGCCCTGCCCTTCGCCGTCCGCTGCAAGGACTGCGAGGAAGCGCGCGAAGTCGCGGCGCAGCGCGAGCGGGTCCTGTCCCGCCGGGTTACCGGATTCGGCCTCGACCTCTCTCATTAGCGGCCATCGGGTACTAGACGCCACTGGGCAGGGTCCCCCCTGCTATCATTTGCCGGCTCCGCGTACACGCGTGGAGCCGGCGTTTCACTTTTTGCGTCCGTACCGGTAGTTCAGGGCCGATCGTCCGGTGTCGTTTGCATCTTGGCTCGAGCGGGTACGCATGTGGTGGGCCGGTCGGGCTCCGGACGCCGCGGGTCCACCTGCCGACAGGAGCGTCTCTATGAGTGCGGAATCCGAACGCCTCGAGGCCGAAGAGGTCTCGAGCACGGAACGTCCGTTCATCCCCGACACCTTGCCCGTGCTGCCGCTGCGCGACACGGTGCTCTTTCCCAACTCGTTCATGCCGCTCGCCGTGGCGCGCGAGGCGTCGGTCCGGCTGATCGACGAATCGATGACCGGCAGCCGCCTGATTGCGGTCTTCACGCAGCGTGACGCCACCGTCGAGGAGCCGACTGAGACCGATTTGTACGACATCGGGACGGCGACGCACATCCACAAGATGTTCAAGCTGCCCGACGGCAGCCTGCGCCTCATCGTCCAGGGCCTGTCGCGCGTCCGCCTGAAGCGGTTGACCTCGCTGCGCCCCTACCTGCTCGCCGAGGTCGAAGAGGCGGTCGAGCTCAACCGTCCGGAAGACCGTCTCGAGATCGACGCCCTGCAACGGAACATCAAGACCAGCTTCCAGCAGATCGTCTCGCTCTCCCCGCTGCTCTCGGATGATCTGCAGACGCTCGCCCTGAACATCACCGAGCCCGGCAAGCTGGCCGACTTCATCATCTCGAGCCTGCCGACGCTGACCACCGCGGTCAAGCAGGAGGTGCTCGATACGCTCGACGTCCGTGCCCGCATGGACCTGCTGAACCGGATCCTGATCAAGGAGCTCGAAGTGCTCGAGCTCGGGTCGAAGATTCAGTCGCAGGTGCAGTCGGAGGTCGGCAAGAACCAGCGCGAGTACTTCCTGCGCGAACAGCTGAAGGCAATCCAGAAGGAGCTGGGCGAGGACGACGATCAGGTCAAGGAGATCGACGAGCTGCGCGAGAAGATCCAGGCCGCCGGCATGTCGGAGGCCGTGCTCAAGGAAGCGACGCGCGAGCTCGATCGTCTGTCGAAGATGCCGGTCGCCGCGGCCGAATACACGGTGTCGCGGACGTATCTCGACTGGCTGGTCTCGCTGCCGTGGACCAAGCGGACCGAGGAAGTGATCGACCTGCCGAAGACCAAGGGTGTCCTCGACGCCGATCACTCCGGCCTCGAGAAGGCCAAGGATCGCATCCTCGAGTACCTGGCGGTTCGCAAGCTGAACCCCGAGGTGAAAGGTCCGATCCTCTGCTTCGTCGGCCCGCCCGGCGTCGGCAAGACGTCGCTGGCGCGGTCGATCGCCACCGCCATCGGCCGCAAGTTCGTCCGCATTTCGCTCGGCGGCATGCGCGACGAGGCCGAGATCCGCGGCCACCGCCGCACCTACATCGGGGCGCTGCCCGGCCAGGTGATGCAGGGCCTTCGCCGCGCCGAGTCGCGCAACCCGGTGTTCGTCCTCGACGAGATCGACAAGCTCGGCGCCGATTTCCGCGGCGACCCGGCCTCGGCGCTGCTCGAGGTTCTCGATCCGGAACAGAACGTCGCCTTCCGCGATCACTACCTCGACGTTCCCTTCGATCTGTCGGACGTGTTCTTCATCACGACGGCCAACGTACTCGACCCGATCCCGCCGGCGCTGCGCGACCGCATGGAGTTGCTCGAGCTCGCCGGCTACACCGAGGAAGAGAAGCTGCAGATCGCGCGCGAGCACCTGGTCTCGAAGCAGGAGGCTCGACCGCGGGAGCGGAACGGGGTTCCTGGAGATCGGCACCGGCAGCGAGGCCTCTTCAGGATACCT
>JANOIR010000545.1:0-2402 GCA_031407765.1 Vicinamibacteraceae bacterium | reverse complement strand
CCCCGCCTGGCTACGGACGCGCCCCCTCAGCCATCTCCACGCCGTTTCCGCATCCGATAGCTCTTCCCTTTGGTCGTGATCACCGTCGCATGATGCGCGAGGCGATCGAGCAGCGCCGTGGTCAGCTTCTCGTCGCCGGCGAAGACGGCGACCCACTCAGCAAACGCCAGATTCGTGGTGACCACCGTCGCCCGCCGCTCATAGCGGTCCGTGATCAGATTGAAGAGCAGCTCGCCGCCGACGCGGTCGAAGGGCACGAAGCCGAGCTCGTCGATGATCAGGACGTCGAGCGTCAAGAGGCGGCGCTGCAGGCGCCCTAGCTCACGCGCGTCGCGTGCTTCGAGCAGCTGGCGGACGAGATCGGCGGCCCGCGTGAAGAGCACGCGCCGCTTCTGCTTCGTCGCCTCGACGCCGAGCGCGATCGCGAGATGCGTCTTGCCGGTGCCGATGGGCCCTGCGAGGATCAGATTCTCCGGCTGCGTCACCCACTCGCCGCGGGCCAGCGTGTGGACCTGCGTCGCGCTCAGGCCCTCGGCCGCGGCAAAGTCAAACGTATCGAGGGTCTTGACCTCGGGGAAGCGCGCCTCGCGCAGCCGCTGCCGGATCACCGACTCGTGGCGCGACGTCAGCTCAGCGCTCAGCACTTCGTGCAGGTAGTCTTCGTGCGGCCAGTGCGCGTCACGCGCCTGGCGCGCCAGCGCCTCGAAGGTGCGGGCGACACCGGGGAGCTTGAGCGCGCGCGTGTGCGTGACGACGAGATCGCGGGTCAGGCTGGCGGTCGTGGTCGACGTCATGCCGCACCGCCCTGGAGCCACGCATCGTAGTCCGCCGCGACGCCACTCCCGATCTCCAGGTGACGCAGCGCGGCAGGGACGGCCTCGGCCGTCAGGCCGATCGGGCGGGTCGCCGGCGTGAGCGCCAGCGCCAGCGGGGTGCCGGCGGCCAGCGCAGCCTGCAGGGCGGCGACGACGACGGCGTCGCCGTGCGTCTCGAGCTGGCCGAGGATCCGCGCGAAGTGGCGCGCCGCCTCGCGCGGGCCGTGCTGCGTCGCGAGGCGCGCCCACACCGCCGGAAACGGCGGCCCCAGATCGCGAAGCAGCTCGGGCAGCACCTGTCGCACGGCCTGTGGCTTGCGCGCGAGCTCCGGGAGAAAGTGCCGGTAGTCGATCGACCGCTCGCCGAAGCGCATTCGCGGGTGCGTGATGCGCTGCCCGTCGCGCCCGATGATCGTGACCGTCGTCGCCCCGACCCACGCCGTCAGGTCGAGGCCGGCCCAGCGACAGGGCACCGAGTAGTACGCGCCGTACACGCGCGCCAGGCCGCGCGGCGTGATCGACGCGACCGTCGCCGCCTCGGCGACAAACGCGACGTCCACGGGGCGCAGGACGCGCTGCTCCTCGACGAAGCGCGCGCCGATCGTCTCGCGCGTCCCATCTCGACGGACCGTGGCACGCGCATCGAGCTGCGCCAGCAGCGCGGCGTTGATCCCGTCGACGGTCGGTCCGCTCGGGATCGGCACCAGCGCCTGGAGACGGATGGCTTTGCCGCGTGCCTCCACGCCGCCTTTGTCATGGCCCTCGCCCGGGCGACAGAAGCACGGCTCGAACAGGTCGTGCGACCCCAGCCCGGCGAAGCGCGCCGTCAGCGTCCGCGCGCCGCCGACCAGGATCCGCGTCACCGCCGGCCGCAGATTGTCGTAGGCGATGCGGGCCGGCACGCCGCCCAGGTGAGCAAACGCGCGGACGTGGCCGTCGAGAAAGCTGACCTGATCCTGCCGCTCGTAGATCCAGCCGAAGTCGCGGCCCGAGTACATCAGTCGCAGCAGGAACAGCCAGGCTTTGCGACGCTCGCCCGCGTGGTCGATGAGGATCTCGAAGAAGTCGACCTCGGCCAGATCGCCGGGGCGATACGTCAGCGGCACGAAGACCTCGCGCCGCTGCCGCCTCCACTCCGCGACCGCGGCCTTGACCGCGGTGACCCCCACGGCGTGCCCCTCGGCGAGGAGCATCCCGTGCAGCCGCGTGGCCGTCAGCCGCTGCTTCCCGCCGGTCCACTGGGCCGACTCCGTGAGCAGCGTCTCGACCCGCGCGGCCACCTTCGCCCAGACCGGCCGCGGCCGGGGCTCGGTCTCCGCTTTCCGCACGGGCGCCGCCTGGTCCACGTACTTGCTGACCGTCATCCGCGACAGGCCCAGCTCGCGCGCCACGGCCCGCTGCGACCGCCCCTCGACGAGCACTTTGTGTCGAACGACATGCACCTGATCCACCCTGAGCATCCTTCCAGCGGACCCGGATCTCCCGATCCGGGCAAGTCCGCCATCAGGCCCTCAGGTGGCCTACTTTCTGACCGGCGCGCCCAGGGCAGCCAGGGCGAGAGCGACCCCCTCGGGACAAGGCCGGGGC
>JANOIR010000537.1:0-2094 GCA_031407765.1 Vicinamibacteraceae bacterium | reverse complement strand
GTGCACTTCGTTGCTGTCCGCGAACGCCATGCCCTCGCCGCGTGCGTTCACTTTTTCCCGCGACATGTAGTAGAGCCCGAGCACCACGTCCTGCGACGGCACAATGATCGGCTCGCCCGATGCCGGCGACAGAATGTTGTTGGTCGACATCATGAGCGCGCGCGACTCAAGCTGCGCCTCCAGCGTCAACGGAACGTGCACGGCCATCTGGTCACCGTCGAAGTCGGCGTTGAACGCCGTGCACACGAGCGGGTGGAGCTGGATCGCCTTGCCGTCGATGAGCACCGGCTCGAACGCCTGCATGCCGAGGCGGTGCAGCGTCGGAGCGCGGTTCAGGATGACCGGGTGCTCCTTGATGACTTCCGCGAGGATGTCCCAGACCTCGGGGCGCTCGCGCTCGACCATCTTCTTGGCGGCCTTGATGGTCGTGGCCAGGCCCATCACTTCGAGCTTGTGGAAGATGAAGGGCTTGAAGAGCTCGAGCGCCATCAGCTTCGGCAGCCCGCACTGGTGCAGCTTCAACGTGGGCCCGACGACGATCACCGAGCGGCCGGAGTAGTCGACGCGCTTGCCCAGCAGGTTCTGGCGGAAGCGGCCGCTCTTGCCCTTGATCATGTCGGCGAGGGATTTCAAGGCGCGCTTGTTCGCGCCCGTCATCGCCTTGCCGCGGCGGCCGTTGTCGAGCAGCGAATCGACGGCCTCCTGGAGCATCCGCTTCTCGTTGCGCACGATGATCTCCGGGGCTTTGAGCTCGAGGAGCCGCTTCAGCCGGTTGTTGCGGTTGATCACCCGGCGATAGAGGTCGTTCAGGTCGGAGGTCGCGAAGCGGCCGCCGTCGAGCGGCACCAGCGGGCGCAGGTCCGGCGGGAGCACGGGCAGCACTTCCATGATCATCCAGTCGGGCTTGATGCCCGACTTGTTGAAGGCTTCCAGCACCTTCAGGCGCTTGGCGATCTTCTTGATCTTGGTTTCCGAGGAGGTTGCGGCGAGTTCGGTGCGCAGCGTCTCGATGTCGCGCGGGACGTCGAGCTTGCGCAGCAGGTCGCGCACGCCCTCGGCGCCCATGGCGGCCTGGAAGTCATCGCCGTACTCCTCGACCTTCGCGAGGTAGTCGTCCTCGGAGAGGAGCTGGCAGCGGTTGAGCGGCGTCATGCCCGGGTCGGTGACGACATAGGCCTCGAAGTACAGGACGCGCTCGATGTCGCGCAGCGTCATGTCGAGCACCATGCCCAGGCGGGACGGCAGGCTCTTCAGGAACCAGATGTGCGCCACGGGGGAGGCGAGCTCGATGTGGCCCATGCGCTCGCGGCGCACCTTGGTGAGAGTGACTTCGACGCCGCACTTCTCGCAGATGACGCCGCGGTGCTTGAGGCGCTTGTACTTGCCGCAGAGGCACTCGTAGTCCTTGATCGGGCCGAAGATCTTGGCGCAGAAGAGGCCGTCCCTCTCCGGCTTGAAGGTGCGGTAGTTGATGGTTTCGGGCTTCTTCACTTCGCCGTACGACCACGAGCGGATCTTCTCGGGGGAAGCGAGCCCGATGCGGATGGCGTCGAACTCTTCTTCCTGGGTGACCTGCTTGAACAGATCGAGCAATGCTTTCATTACGTAATCTCCTGGTGGCTAGCGCGTAGGTATGGAATCCAAGCTACTAGCTATCAATAGCGCTCGAGGTCGATGTCGATCGCGAGGGAACGGATCTCCTTCACCAGCACGTTGAACGACTCCGGCATGCCGGCCTCGATCTTGTGCTCCCCCTTCACGATGTTCTCGTAGACCTTGGTGCGGCCCTGTACGTCGTCCGACTTGACGGTCAGCATTTCCTGCAGGGTGTACGCGGCGCCGTAGGCCTCGAGCGCCCAGACCTCCATCTCGCCAAATCGCTGGCCGCCGAACTGCGCCTTGCCGCCCAGCGGCTGCTGCGTGACGAGACTGTACGGACCGGTCGAACGGGCGTGCATCTTGTCGTCCACCAGGTGGTGCAACTTGAGCACATGCATGTAGCCGATGGTGGTCGGGCGCTGGAGGCGTATGGCGCGGCCTACACCTTGCAGGAGATGTTGACCGTCAAGTCGGACGACGTACAGGGCCGCACCA
>JANOIR010000004.1:0-8283 GCA_031407765.1 Vicinamibacteraceae bacterium | reverse complement strand
GCCGCGCACGGCGTCCGCCCGTTCGACGGCGATCGCCGCAACCGCGACTTCCGCCTGCTCGGCGTCTGGGTCGCGATCGAGTAGACCGCGCGGTTCAGGAGCCGAGACGCCCTGAAGCGGTGCGGGTGTTCCTTCCGCGCTCCACTTCCGCAAGCCGGTAGAACGCGCTCCAGCAGCTGGCCACGACCGCGCCGTAAGTCGCGCTCCAGGAACACCCGCACCGCGTCCACCGCGGCGTCCTGAACTGCTCGACTCGTCGAGGCCCTCGGTTCGTCTGACGCTCCTGGCTACAGCTCACATCGTTCGACCGTGTAGTCCCAACGGCCTCCGGCGTCGACACACGCATCGATCCTCAGCTGGCGACATGCCATGGGCTGGAGTACGACGACGCCGACGGCAAGGACGGGTGCGGTCCATCACGCCCGGCCGCGTGCCGGTTGGGCGGGTTCTCTGAGTGCCGGGGGCGTGCGGGGCCTACCGTTCGCGGGCACCGCGGGCACCGAAGGGTCGCGACGGACCGGAGATGTTCTGGCCGTGCAGGACGCCGCAGGAGAGCGGTGCGGGTGTTCCTTCGGCGCTCGTATGGAGCAGGCCGACGAAGCGCGGCGGAGCCGCGTCTCGCAAGACGTGCGGAGGCAGTCAATCGTGAGGTCGCGCGATGCTGCGCGACCTTGATTTGACGCTGACTGCGGCCGGAGCACGGCTTGCCGGCCTGCGGAACGCATGTCAGGCGAGCGCGAAGCAGCGGCGGGCGCTCGCGACAGATGTGCGAGCGCCGAAGGAATACCCGCACCGCTCATTGCGTCTCGCCCGCGCGAAGAGCCACCTCGCCAGCAGAGACGACTAGAACCGCACGACGCCGAGGACGTAGAGGCCGCGCATGTCGAGCGTGCCGAAGTCTTCCTTGACGGTGTAGTCGAGGTCGAGCTTGCGCCAGCCACCGGTCACCCCGGCGTTGTTGTTGAAGTTGATGGTCGCGTAGAAATCGTAGTCGTAGTACGACCCGTCGTAGTCGCGGTCTTCGCCGCCGGGCAGTTTGAAGAAGGTCATCTCGCCGCCGACCGCGACGTTGCGCGCGACGTAGGCGCGTCCGGCGACGCCGATGGTCGGGATGGGCGCCGTGGCCTCGGCGAACTCGTCGTTGATCGGGCTCTCGAAATCGACTTTCGCCCGCGTCACCTTGGTGTCGAGCACGAAGCCGAGGTAGCCGCGGTCCTTGTAGATGAAGTCGTATTCGTAGCCGATCTTCAGCGTCGTGAAGTCGGCCTTGACGTTGACCGGCAGCCCGACGAGGTAGGACTGCCCGTTGAAGATGATCGTGCGGCTGAGGATGTGGCCTTCGACCTTGTAGCTGATCGGCAGGTAGTCCAGCTTGAGCTTGTGCTTCCGGCCCGGGCGCAGGACCAGGCGGAACTCCCGCACGCGCTGCTTCCCGATCCCGAGGTCGGTCTCGAAGTCGATCAGCGTGGGCGGGATGCCCAGCCCTTCGCTGGCGATGCCGATGGTCGGCTCGGGCCGCCACCAGCCATAGGCGAATTCGACGCGATAGGTTTCGCCGGTCGCGGGGTCGCGCCGGTTGAACTGGGCATGGGCCGTCCCGGCGACCAGCGAGGCGGCCAGGGTCAGGAGCAGGGTGAATCGTCGGGTCATGAGGTATGCACGCGCGGCTGGCTCTCGTCCCACGTATCGGACGCTGGCTAGTCACCGATAGTCGTCGCGAGGGTGGCGATGTCGTCTCGATCGCCAGGCGCGGCCCGGGGCCCACATATACTGGCGACGTGACCTGGACGGCGCTGCGGCGGCTGCTCCCGTATGTGCGCCGTCACCAGGCCACGGTCGCGCTGGGTCTGCTGTGTGCGATCGCCGCCACGGGCATCCAGCTCGTCGGTCCGTGGGTGCTGCGCCTGGCGATCGACGACATCATCGACGGTGCCGCGCTCACCGTCCTTGGTACCTACGCCGCCGCGATCCTCGCCATCGCTCTCGTCAGCGGCTGGTTCCGCTTCCAGATGCGGACCCGCTTCGTCACCGCCTCGCGCGACATCGAATACGCGATCCGCAACGACTTCCTTCGCCACCTGCAGCGGCTGCCGCTGGCCTACTTCCAGGCCCGGCGCACCGGCGATCTGATGTCGCGGGGGACGAACGACCTGTCCGCGGTGCGGATGATGGTCGGCCCGGCGGTGATGTACGCGGTATCGACCGGGATCGTGTTCGTCGTGGCGATCGTCCTGATGCTGTCGATCGACGCCTGGCTGACCGGGATGGCGCTGATCCCGCTGCCGTTCGTGACCCTCGCGGTCTACGGCTTCGGCACCGCCATCCATCGCCGCTTCGAGCAGATCCAGGCGCAGCTGTCGGAGTTGTCAGCCGTGACCCACGAGGCGCTGGCCGGCGTCCGCGTCGTCCGCGCGTATCGCCAGGAGGACGCCGAGCTGATCCGCTTCCGCCACGCCAACGAGGAGTTCCTGCGCCGCAACAAGCGCCTCATCGAGCTGCAAGGGCTGTTCTATCCGAGCCTCACGTTCCTGCTCGGCGTCGGCGCGCTGGTCGTGCTGTGGCTCGGCGGTCGCGAGGTGATCGCGGGCCGGCTCACCGTCGGCGAGTTCGTCGCCTTCAACGCCTATCTGGCGATGCTCGGCTGGCCGATGATCGCCTTCGGCTGGGTGACCAACCTGCTGCAGCGCGGCTCCGCCTCGTGGGGGCGCATGCTGGAGGTGCTCGACGCCCCACCGGCGATCGTCGACGGCCCGCGCACCGACGTGCCGGTCCGTCTGACCGGCGCCATCGAGTGGCGACACCTGACGTTCGCGTACCCCGGCGCGCCGAAGCCGGTGGCGGAGGCGGGCGCCGGCCTCCCGAAACCGGACGCGACGAAGCGGGATGCCGCAACGCCGGCGCCGGCAACCGCGGTGGTGCTGCACGACATCTCGCTGCGGGTGCCGGCCGGCATCACCCTCGCCATCGTCGGCCCGACCGGCAGTGGCAAGTCGACCCTCGTCAGCCTGTTGCCGCGGCTGTTCGATCCGCCGCCGGGCACCGTGTTCATCGATGGCATCGACGTCCGCGACCTCCCGCTCGGCGTGCTGCGCGGCAGCATCGGGATGGTGCCGCAGGAGCCGTTCCTGTTCAGCGACACGATCGCCGGCAACGTCGCCTTCGGTACGCCGGACCGCGACGCGGTCGACGATCTCGCCCACGCCGTCGCGGTGGCGCGGCTCGACGTCGACGTCGACACCTTCCCGGATCGCTGGACGACGACCGTCGGCGAGCGCGGGTTGACGCTGTCGGGCGGCCAGAAGCAGCGCACCGCGATCGCGCGAGCGCTGATGATCGATCCGCCGATCCTGATCCTGGACGACGCCCTGTCGGCGGTCGACACCGACACCGAGGCGGCGATTCTGCGCGGCCTGGTCGGGGTGATGCGGACGCGCACGGCGATCCTCATCTCGCACCGCGCGTCGACGATCCGCCACGCCGACCACATCGTGGTCCTCGACGCGGGGCGCATCGTCGAGCAGGGCACGCACGACGACCTGCTGCGGGCCGGCGGCCCCTACGCCGAGATGTGCCGGCTGCAGCGCCTCGAAGAGGAGCTGGCGGCGTCGTGAGCGATCCATCGACCGCCCCCGACGACGACGTCATCGGCAAGGCCTACGACGCCCGGCTGATGCGGCGGCTGCTCGGCTACTTGTGGCCGCACTGGCGCACGGTGCTGATCGGCCTGGTGGTCATCGTCCTGACGTCGCTGCTGCAGCTGGTCCAGCCGTGGCTGACCAAGATCGCCATCGACGACTACATCGCGCACGGTGATCTGGCGGGCGTCGGCCGCGTCGCCGCGCTGTTCCTGGCGGTGCTGTCCGGCGTTTTCGCGCTCGAGTTCGCGCAGACCTGGATCTCGCAGACGATCGGCCAGCGCATCATGTTCGAGATGCGGATGGCCATCTACGGCCACCTGCAGCGCGTCGACGTGGCGTTCTACGATCGCCACGCCGTCGGCCGCCTGATGACCCGTGTCACGAGCGACGTCGACGCGCTCAACGACCTTTTCTCGGCCGGCGTGGTGGCGCTGTTCGGCGATGCCTTCATGCTCGCCGGCATCGTCGGCGTCGTGCTGTGGATGGATTGGCGCCTCGCGCTGGTCACCTTCTCGGTGCTGCCGCTGATCGTGCTGGTCACCCAGTGGTTCCGCCGCCACGTCCGCGAGTCGTACCGGCGCGTGCGCACCTGGGTCGCGCGCATCAACGCCTTCCTGCAGGAGAACCTGACCGGCATGGCCACGGTGCAGCTGTTCCGGCGCGAGGCGCTGAACTTCGAGCGCTTCGACGGGATCAACCGCGGACATCGCGACGCCAACGTCGAGGCGATCTTCTACTACGCCGTGTTCTATCCGGCGATCGAGGGTGTGGCCTCGCTCGCCGCGGCGCTGATCATCGTTGCGGGCGGCTACTGGGTCGGGACCGGCACGCTGACCATTGGCGCCCTCGTCGCCTTCCTGCAGTACGCGCAGCGCTTCTTCCGGCCGATCAGCGACATGTCGGAGAAGTTCAACCTGCTGCAGGCGGCGATGGCGTCGTCCGAGCGGATCTTCACGCTGCTCGACACGCCGGTCACGATTGCGGCGCCGGCCCGGCCGACGCCGCGGCCGGCCGCGGGCCGCGGCCACATCGTCTTCGATCACGTGTGGTTCGCTTACGGCGTCGATGCCGCCAGCGCCGGCGACGGGCGCGATCCCAACTGGGTGCTGAAGGACGTCTCGTTCGAGGTGCCGGCCGGACAGCGGGTCGGCATCGTGGGGGCCACCGGCGCCGGCAAGACCACGCTGATCAGCCTCCTGCTGCGCTTCTACGACGTCCAGCGCGGCCGCATCCTGGTGGACGGCGTCGACATCCGCGAGCTCGATCTCGCCGAGCTTCGCGGCATCTGTGGTCTGGTGCTGCAGGACGTCTACCTGTTCTCGGGCAGCATTGCCGACAACGTCCGTCTCGGCCGGCCGGAGCTGTCGCGCGCCGTGGTCGAGCGCGCGATCGCGGCGGTCCACGCCGATCGCTTCGTCGCGGCGCTGCCCAACGGCGTCGACACGCGGGTGGGGGAGCGGGGGGCGTCGCTCTCGGTCGGCCAGAAGCAGCTGCTGTCGTTCGCGCGAGCGCTGGCCGGCGACCCGGCGGTGCTGGTGCTCGACGAGGCGACGTCGAGCGTCGATACCGAAACCGAGCTCCTGATCCGCGACGCCCTGCGCGTGCTCATGGCCGGGCGCACGACCATCGCCATCGCGCACCGGCTCTCGACGATTCAGGACGTCGATCGCATCCTGGTCTTCCACCGCGGCGAGTTGCGCGAGTCGGGCTCACACCAGGAGCTGCTGGCGCAGCGCGGCCTCTACGAGCGCCTCTATCAGCTTCAGTACCAGGACCAGACGCGGTCAGGCTGGCTTGCGGGCGACCACGAGCAGCGAGCTGCCGATCGGGAGGTTGGTGAGCCGCAGGGCGCGGGCCTCGAGTGAGAGGACCGCGGCCAGCGCGTCGTTGACCGGCGCCGCCGGCACCGTGATCTCGGACGTCCGCGTCTCGGGGCGCGCCGCGCCGCGGAACCGCTGCCAGGTGCGCGTCGCCAACATCAGCGGAAACAGGCTGAAGTTGGTGTAGGTGAGGCGTTCGATGACGAGGCCGGCGCGGGACAGCGCCTGGCGAACCAGCGGCTTGGTGTAGCGTCGGACCTCCTCTGCCAGCACGGCGTGGCTGCCGCGCAGCAGCTCCAGCGCGGCGAGGTTCATCACCAGCGCCCCTCCCGGCTTCAGCACGCGGGCCATCCCGGCCATCGCCTGCGTCTCCTGCGCCTCGGTCAGGCACTGCAGCACGTCGAACGAGGTGACCACGTCGAAGGTCGCCGCCGCAAACGGCACGTGCGTGATGCTGGCGCGGGCGACGCGCAGTCCGCCGTGGGTGCGGGCGTAGCGCAGCCCGCCTGGGGTGAGGTCGAACCCGAAGGCGTCGGCCCGGGTGCGGAAGGTATCGAGGTTGGTGCCGGTGCCGCAGCCGCAGTCGAGCAGGCGGGCGTCAGGCCGTCCGGCGAGGGCCTGGTCGACCAGCGGACCGATGAACTGCCGGAAACCCTTGAACCAGAAGTGCTCCCGCTCGGCGCGGTAGGTCTCGTCGAGCAGCTGCTCCATCGCCGGTGCAGCTTATCGCAGGCTCATCGGGGCGACGCGTCCAGCGCGGCGGCGTTGACGGCGGTGGGGGCGGCCGCGGCGACCGCCACGGCCGGGGGCGGCGCCGCCGGGGTCGAGGGCGTGGCGGCTTCGTGCGCCCGGATCTCGGCGGCAATCGCTGCCGGGGCCGAGGCCTTCGGGTTCCAGCCCAGGCGAAGCACGTTGATGGCGATCGACCGGCGCCCGAAATCGAGCGCCTCGTTGCAGTTCCACATGTAGATGTCGATCTCGCGGCCCTGCACGGCCGGTCCGGTATCCATCACCGTGTAGATGCCGTTGTAGCGCGGGCTGAGCGACTCGACTTGGATCACCGACCCGACCGGCAGGAGGAGCGGGTCGGCGGCGGCGATGCCGGTGCGGACAGTGGTGCCGGAGGCGGTCGTGGTGCCCTTGCAGTAGGCGGTGGCGTGGAACCGCAGCCGGGCCCCGGGCCGCGGCCAGGCCGTTTCACGCACTTCGACCTCGTGGGCGGCGGTGGCCTTGGAGTCCAGCGCCGTCATCTCGTAGAGGAGGACGAAGCCGAGCACCGCTCCGCATGTGGCGGCGAGCTTCCGCGTCAGCGAGCGTGACAGCACCATAAAATCGTAACCCCGAGCCAGAACGGGATGCCCAGACCGACGAAGGGGCTTCCGTCGCAACACGCGCCTGACCGATGTTCGGGCCGGCGGGTCCGTAGGGGGCCTGGGAGCCGTGGGGCCGCCCCGGGGACCCGGTAAGCATACGACACCAGACGGCGGATGGAACCCCGAAAAGCACCGCGGGGTGAAGGCGGGCGCAGCCGCCGGCAGTCAGCGGACAGGGCCGGAAACGGCGGCGACCGGGGCGCGAAAGTGCTCGAAACCCTCGGGAATCGGCCGATCCCCGGCCGGGGTGGCCAGCGACAGGCCGGCCGAGGCAGGCGTCAGCGCCCCGATCCGCGTCACCGGCAGCCTGGCGAGGCGGGCCGTGGCGGCGAAGCGCCGGCCGGCCCGCCGGGGGACCGCGAAGAGCAGCTCGTAGTCCTCTCCGCCGGACAGGGCCGCCCGCAGGACGACGTCGGGGTCGCCGAAGACTGCGGCCACGCCGGGGTGGACCGGCAGCGCCGCGGCGTCCAGCCGGGCGCCGGTGCCGCTGGCCTCGGCCAGCTGGCGGACGGCGTCGGCGAGGCCGTCGCTCAGGTCCATCGCCGCCGACGCGGCGCGGGTGCGGCCGGCCAGGATGCCCATGCGCAGCCGGGGCTCGGGCCGGACGAAGCGGTCGACCGCCGCGGCGATGTCGGGATCGGCCGGAGCACCCTCTCCGCCTTGCTGCAGCCAGGCGAGACCGGCGGCGGCGCCGCCGATGGCGCCGGTGACGAACAATTCGTCGCCCGGGCGGCCGCCCGCCCGGGTCAGGATCTTTCGGCGCTTGGCGGTGCCCGAGACGGTGACGTCGACGACCAGAGGTCCAGGCGATCGGGTGACGTTGCCGCCGACGAGATGGGTGCCGGTGCGGGCCGCCAGCGCCAGGAAGCCGTCGAGGAGGGCATCGAGCTCGACCAGCGGCAGCGCGTCGGGCAGCATCAGGGAGAGCAGCGCCGTACGCGGCTCGGCGCCCATCGCGGCGAGATCGCTGAGGTTGGCGGCCAGGACACGGTGGCCGATCGCGCCCGCGTCCATGAAGCGGCGATCGAAGTGAACCCCCTCGACCGCGGCGTCGGTGGTGACCACGTCGAGGCGGTTGCGCGGCGGCTCCAGCACCGCGGCGTCGTCGCCGATGCCGACGACGACGAACGCCGGTGCCGGCGGCACCCGCGCGCGGACGTGCGCGATCACCTGCCGTTCGCCGGCCTCACCAACTGTCATGCGTGCTCAGGATAACGCGGTCTCGTCGCGGGCGTCGTCGGCCGTCACGCGCCATCGGTCCATCGGTCTATCGGTCAGGGCGTCGACGCCGTGAAGCGGGGCGGGCATTCCCTACGCGCTCCACTTCCGCAAGCCGGTAGATCGCGCTCCAGCTGCAGGTGGCCGCCGGGACGCGCCGCACACCGGCGCGTGGCGCGGCCACGGCCGGCGTCGCCGGTCCAAGTTCAGGTCGCGCCTTCGCGCGACCCGCCG
>JANOIR010000506.1:0-46490 GCA_031407765.1 Vicinamibacteraceae bacterium | reverse complement strand
GCGCGGCGGTCGGCGTGCGCGGCCGCCCTGGAAGGGTCGCGGGTCGGCTTTCCGGACGATCAGGCCGCGCCCGGTGACCCAGCGCTGCTTGACGTGGCGACGATGTGTGAGCACCTGGCGAGGCTCGAGCGCGACCCCGTGGCGGGACCCGCGCGGGCGCTCGGCGAGGTCGTCGAGCGACGTCTGGTGACCTGGCATCGTTCGCAGCAGGGCCGGCACCGGGGTGTCGGCGTCTACTACTGGCCGGTACACGCCGCGCAGGCCAACCGATCCCACCTGTACAAGAAGGCCCTGGCGGAATGGGATGCCACGCAATACCGGCAGCTGGCGCTGAGCCAGGCCACGGGGTGGGATCGGATCGCGCTCGATCCGTTGCGGTGAGGCGTCGACGGCCTAACGCTTCTTCGCGGGCTTCCTGGCCGCCACGTTCTTGACCGCGCTCTTCTTCGCGCTCGTCTTCTTCGCGCTCGTCTTCTTCGCGGTTGCCTTCTTGCTGGTCGTCTTCTTGGCGGCCGTCTTCGTCGGATCCCAGCCGCCGAATTCGCCGGTCATGCCGCCTACCTTGTCGCCTGCTTTCATGTGCCTGACCTCCAGTCGTGCGGCAGTCTAATGGATCGCACCACTCACCACAAACAGCGTCGATGGGAGGCTCGTGTAGTAGTAGGCGTACCACCGGCCGTCGTCGACCCAATCCATCACGTAGAGCGCCGTGATCGATGACACGCCCTCCGGCGTGATCCGGCGCACGACGGAGCGCGCGCCCGTCTCGATCGCGACGCGCTCCACGGTGGCGGGCGCCTGGACGCCCTGTTGCACGTAGATCGCCTGGCTGTCGGGGCTCCACGCGATCTGCCGGTCGCCGGACCGCAGTCCGTGGACCGGCCGTGTCGGGCCGCCGTCGATCGACGACGACGCGAACTCCCCGTCGGGCATCGCCAGCAGCAGCGTCCGTCCATCGGGCGCCAGCGTGGCCAGTACGCCCTCCGGCGTCAGTGGAGCGGGCGCCGACCCCGCACGGTCCATGCCGTAGCAGCGGGCGGCACGCTGCGGCTCCGAGCCGCACACGAGCAGCCGTTTCCCGTCCGGGAACCATTGGGCGGAGAGGAGAGTCGCGATGGGAGCGACATCGACGCGAATCGCGTCGCCGGGTCCGGTGGGATACAGCACGAGCTGCGCCGGCGCGATGATCGCCGCCGCCAGCGTGCCGTCCGGTGAGAGCTTCTGGGGCAGTCCTTCGCCAAGGCGTATCGCCTGCGAGGCATCCGTCTTCCGCAGCACGACGCTGTAGTTGTGACCGGCGCGCGGCCCCACATCGACCATCAACAGCCATCCACCGTCGGCGGACAGCGCACGCGCGCCGGTCGAGCCGATCCACGACAGGTCGCGCTCCGTGTCGTGGCCGGGCACGCGCGCGCGCACACCCAGCGTCAGATCCTCGCGCACCGCCAGCCATCGCCCGTCGCCGGCGACGTCGAGGACGATGAAGCGGGCGGGCACGCCGAAGACCGGCCGGGCCGCCGCGGCGCCCGACGCGAGCACCGCCATCGGCTGCAGCATCGAGGACGACTCGGTGTTGCCCGAGAACAGGATCGTCGATCCGTCGGGCGTCCAGGCCAGCCCCTGCACGGCGTAGAGCTCCCCGGTCAGCGTCGTCACCTTTCCGGCGCGGTCGACGACCTTGACCCAGCCGCGATCGTCGAAGCGGTAGTTGTGCTCGACGAAGGCTACCCGGCTGCCATCGGGCGAGACGCGAGGATTGCTGAGATACCCGCTCGCCTCGTGGAGCACCGTGCCGGCGGGGAACTCGAGCCGATCGCGCACGTTGCCGAGATCGTGGACGATCGCCATCTCCGATCCGTCCGGCGACCAGTCGGCCTCCCGCACGTCTTCCGAGACGGCGCGGGGCGAACTGCCGATGGTCATGCGGGCCAGGGTACCGCCGTAGAGGCGCTGATCGAGGAACCGCGGAGCCACGATGACGGCCAGTTCGCCCTTGCTCGAGACCGAGAGCAAGTGCGCGTTCGCCTGCCCGAGCGGCTGCGGAGCTTCGGCGGCCGGGTTGATCACGAAGAGCTCGGGCGGCGATCCGCTGGGGGTCGCACTGTAGACGATCGTCTTGCCATCGGGCATGAAGCGGGCGTTGGTGATCGGCAGTCGGTCGAAGGTGCGGGCCTCGAAGCTCACGAGGCCCGCCGGTGTGGGCGCGGCCCGCCGGGTCGCCATCGCCCCGATGGCGACACCTGCCGCGGCGGCGATGGCCAAGGCCAGCGGCCGCCACCACCGCCGCGCGGGCACCGGGCCGATGGCCGCGGCGGCCGAGGCCGAGGCTGGGGCCGAGGCTGGGGCCGACATCGCCTCCAGCGCGAACGCGATGTCGCTGGCTGATTGGAAGCGCTGCGCGGGACTCTTCTCGAGACAGCGGTGGACGACCCGATCGAGATGCGACGGCACCGCCCCCGTCAGGAGCGGAGGCGGGTCGTTCTTGAGGATCGCGGTCATCCGTTCGACCATCGAATCGCCGCCAAAGGCGGGATGGCCCGAGAGCATCTCGTAGAACACGGCGCCAAACGCAAAGATGTCGGCGCGATGGTCGGCGGCTTCACCACGCACCTGCTCCGGGGCCATGTACCCGGCCGTGCCCAGCACGCGGCCGGGGCCGGTCGGTGGCGTGGCCCGCAGGTGCGTCACGGTCGCGTTCGCGTCGGGATCCTCGATCAGCCTGGCCAGCCCGAAGTCGAGAATCTTCGCGCGGCCGTCGGCGGTGATGAAGATGTTGTCGGGTTTCAGATCGCGGTGAACGATCCCCTTGGCATGCGCCGCCGCCAGGCCCAGCGCGATCTGTGCGGCCAGGTCGCTCGCCCTGCGCGGCGAGAGCGCCCCCTGGCGCAGCGCCGTCGCCACCGTTTCGCCTTCGAGCAGCTCGAACACGACGTAGGGGACACCGCCGTCCACACCCACATCGAACACCGCCATCACGTTCGGGTGGTTGAGGGTGGCCGTGGCCCGTGCTTCCTGTTCGAAGCGACGCACCCGGTCAGGGCTTTCCGCGAACGCCGCCGGCAACACCTTCACAGCGACACGGCGCTGCAGGCGCGTGTCGTGGGCGAGGTAGACCTCGCCCATGCCGCCCGCGCCCAGTGGCTCACGGACTTCGTACGGACCAAGCCGCCTGCCGGCCGGGAGAGTCAACGCGGCCATTATAGCCACGCGGTTGGTCGGCCAGGCCGCAGGCCCTGGTCTTCGCTAGAGTGGCCGCATGCCAAGAAATCCTCTGGCGTCGGTCGATCCCTCCGGCCACACCTTCCACGCGAACCACATTGAAGCCGTGATCAGCCGCTCGACCAGTCGCACTCGTGAGATTCCAATTGGCGCTGCTCTGGTGCACGAACCCATCAATTCATGTCAAGTTGGAGGACCGCAATGCGGCCGGTCCTCGCATGCCGCATCCCTGCCGCTGCGGGGCCGCTGAGCCACTGCGCGACGCCGCTGCCGGCCCCGGCGAGACGGGGAGGCGCGTGTAGACTTGACGATCGATGCTCGCTCGGCATGGCGTCCTCTATTGTCTCGTTGTCCTCAGCAGCGGGTGCGCGCCACCACGCGGACGCCAGCTCTGCGATGCCATTGCGAGGCGAGACGTCACGACAGTGCGACAGCTGCTGGCCGGTCCCGCACTCGACGCGACTCTCCCCTACGGAACGTGCGTGCCGGCCGACGTCTTCACGGTCGCCAAGCCCGGCGACACCGCACTCACTACGATCGGCGTGGAGCTGGTGAAGGCCGGACTCCCGGCGGATGCGTCGTGGAATCCGCTCAAACAGTCGGTGTCGGTCTCGGCCATTGAGGCCGCCGCCCGCAACGGCAACGTCGAGCTCGTCCGAGCGCTGCTCGCGGTCGGGCTCGACGTCACCAGCCTCGAGTCGGAGCGGGCGCTCGTGCAGGCGGGTGGCGCCGGACATCTTCCGGTCGTCAGGTTGCTCGTCGAGGAGGGTGTCGACCTCGAGGCGACCTCCGGCGGCGAGACCGCGCTCGACCGCGCGCTCGCCAGCGGCCGCGACGATGTCGTGCTGTTCCTCGAGCAGACCGCAGCGGCGCGTGCCGCCGCGCCCACTCGCTAGCGCTCGGGCCTACGCACTCTTCGGCAGGCCTTGGTATGGGGGGACGGTCGGAATGCGGCGATTGCGGAACGCCGCCATGAACGCCGCCACCACCTCGGGATCGAACTGCGTGCCGGCGCCGTCCGCGATGGTGACGGCGGCGTCGTGCGCCGGCAGGCCGCGGCGGTAGGGCCGTTCGCTCGTCATCGCGTCGTAGACGTCGGCGACCGCCATGACACGAGCGTCGAGCGCGATGTCCGTTCCGGCCAGGCCGGCTGGGTAGCCGGCGCCATCGAACCGCTCGTGGTGCTGCAACACCATCGGCAGGAGGTCGGCGCAGTGGGGCAGCGGCTCGAGGATGCGGGCGCCCAGCGCCGGATGCTGCTGCACGATCGCCCGCTGCTCCTCCGTCAACGGCGCCGGGCTGTCGAGGATGGCGGCCGAGACGCCGATCTTGCCGATGTCGTGCAGCAGCGCACCGCGGCGGAGCCGCTCCAGTGACGGTGGGTCGAACTGCATCGCCCGGCCGATGACCAGCGCGATCTCGGCCACCCGCGTCGAGTGGCCGGCGGTCCACGGCGACTTGGCGTCGATGGTTCGCGCCAGGGCCTCGAGCGTCCCGACACTGAGCGCGTGCATCTGCTCGAACTGTCGCTGCAGGTCCCCGGCCATGGCGTTGAACGACTCGCTGAGGGCCTGCAACTCGTCGCCGGTGCGGATGTCGACGCGCGCCCCGAACTCGCCGCGCGCCAGGCTCGCGGTGCCAGCCTGCAGGCGCGCGATCGGATCGATGAGTCGCCGGATCTGGTGGAGGCTGACGAGCAGGAGCACGCAGATGACCGCGACGACGACTAGGGCGAACGTGCGGACGAGCGCTCGCGCCGGCGCCATGGCGTCCGCGGTTCGCGTCACGAGGACGCTGGTCAACTGCGCCGTGCCATAGTGCGTGCGGATCGGCGCCGACCAATAGGCGCCCAGCCAGTCCTCTCCCTGCCGCCGGGCGGCGAAGGTGCCGGCGCCGCTGCTGCCGGTCATGACGGAACCGAGGGCGTCACGATCCAGGCGCTCGTCGCTACAGGCGATGATCGTCGGGCCGGCGGCCGCACACACTTCGCGGCTGACCGCGCCGTCGCTCGCCCGCTCGTCGAAGGCCCACAACGCGCGCGGTTCGATCGCGGCGATCACCGCGGCGCCATCGGAGCGGGCCGCGCTGTCGGCCGGGACGACGAGATGGATGAGGCCGCCGGCGCGCGACGGTTGGCGGAGCACGGCGGCGCCCGCGGCGAGCCGCGCGTGCTCGGCAGCGTCGAGGACTGGAGGGTCGAGGCGGCCGAACACCGTCACGGCCCGTCCCCGCGCGTCGAGAACGGCCAGCCCGGCGACTCCGCCCATCGACGCCGGAGCACGTGCGGCCGCCGGCTGCGCCGCCACCGTCCGCAGGCGTTCCTCGATGTCCAGCAGCCTCGCCAGGGAAGCCATCGCCGACTCCTTGGCCAGGAAGCGTAGCCGGCTCTCTTCCTGACGAAGCAGGTGGTCTGACACCATCCAGCTGGTCACGGAGGCGAGGACCAGCAGCGGAACCAGCCCGGAGAGGACGAAGAGCGCCGCGACCCGCCGCCCGACCCGGCTCTGGACGACGGTCCATCTGAAGGCAGCCATGCGTCTAGAAGTCGGATGCGAGGCCGAGGAAGGCGCCGTCACGGGCGCGGATGACGTCGTCCTTGCTCAAGGGCGCCGTCAGCGGGGTGGTCGTCCGGCCATCCGCCCCGACGCTATAAAGGTCGAAGTCGGAGTTGATCGGGTTCAGGCGGCCGTCTTTACGGGCGCGACCGCGGTTGCCGCGCTGGGACAGGTCCGTGTAGACGTAGGGGCGCCCCCACGGGTCGTTCGGTGGCAGCGGAAGAGCTTCTGCGAGCGTTGTCGGATAGCGGTTGTGGCGCAGGTAGAACTGCTGCACGTCGAGGCCGATGGCATGCAGGTCGCCGATGGCGCGGGTCACACGCGCCGTCTTCAGCGCCGACACGTAGATGCCGGCCGCGAGCGACGCGAGCGTCGAGAGGAGGGCGCAGACGACCAGCGTCTCGACGAGCGAGAACGCGCGGGGGTTCCGCAAGCGCCGGACCAGGGGCGACCGACGCGTGATTGAGGGCACGGGTTAGCGGCGACTCCTACATGGCCGGTAGCGACGTGGCCAGCCCGATCTGTTAATCGGCGGCGTCGGGGACCCGCTTGAGCACCGGCTGCGTGCAGGTGGGCAGATTTGCATGGCTACCGTCCGGCGGATGCCGTGCCGGTCACGGTATTCGCTTGTTTGCTGAACTGTGCAAAGTAGTTCAGGCACCTGTCGCGCCAGGCCGCGGCGTCCTTGGTCCGGATCGCCAGCTGACCGGCGACGGCGGCGTGGCGCTCGCCGTCGACCGAACCCTTCAGCAATATCGACCAGCCGCGCGCGAAACCAAGAGGAGGCTCGCGGCTCCGCGATGGCGATCGCCGGTGGGTCACAGTGCGTGGCGCCGTGGATAAGAACGGCTGCGGACGTCGTCAGCGCGCACCGAGGCGTCGCGCTGCGCTGTCCTACGACGCGTTCCGCCGGTGCGCCTGCAGCACGAGGCGCGCTTCGGATTCCGACAGCGGCCGGAAGAAGAAGAAGCCCTGTCCGAACTCGCAGTCGAGATCCTGCAGGCCGCGGACCTGCTCGGCGGTCTCGATGCCCTCGGCGGTCACGTCCATGGCCAGGCCTTCGGCCATCGACACGATGGCGCGGATGATCTCGGCGTTGCCGTCGCCCTGCATGCCGTTCACGAACGCGCGATCGATCTTCAGGGTCTGGAAGGGGAACTGGCGGAGATAGCTCAGCGCCGAATAGCCCATGCCGAAGTCGTCGAGACCGAGCTGCACGCCGAGGGCGCGCAGGGCCTTCAGCACGCCAATGACCGCGTCGGAGTTGTCGAGGACGACGCCCTCGGTGATCTCGAGCTTCAGCCGCGTGGCCGGCAGGCCGGTCTCGGCGAGGATCTGCGCCACCGCCGGCACGATGTCCGGCTGCAGGCATTGGCGCGCCGAGATGTTGACGTTGATCGTCAGGCGATCGCACTCGGGCAGCTCGGTCGACCAGCGCTGCATCTGCTCGCAGGCTTCGCGCAACGCCCACAGGCCGATCGGCACGATCAGCCCGGTCTCTTCCGCCGTCGGGATGAACTGGGCCGGCGAAATCGCTCCACGCTCCGGATGCTGCCAGCGCAGGAGTGCCTCGAAGCCGGCCAGCCGCGCGCTGGCCAGCTCGACGATCGGCTGGTAATAGAGATGCAGCTCGTTGCGCTCGAGCGCCCGGCGGAGATCCGACTCGAGCTGCATCCGCTCCTCGGCCGCCGCCAGCATCGAGGTGTCGAACACTTCGCAGCGCGCCTTGCCCTGCGCCTTGGCGCGATACATCGCGGTATCCGCGTCGCGGACCATGTCCTCGGCGCGCTGATAGCGCGTGTCGCTCATGACCAGCCCGACGCTGATCGAGATGACGATCTCGCGGCCGTCGACGTCGAACGGGCGCGCCGCGGCGGCCAGCAGCCGTTCGGCGACCACCGTCGCGTCTGCGGCGCTGCGCATGCCGTCGAGGAGGATCGTGAACTCGTCGCCGCCGAGACGGGCCAGGGTGTGCTCGAGGCCGGGGCGCGCGACGGTGTCGGTGTGGCGCAGCGACTGCTCGAGGCGGCGCGCCAGGCTGATGAGGAGCTGGTCGCCGACCAGGTGGCCGAGGCTGTCGTTGATGATCTTGAAGCGGTCGATGTCCAGGAACAGCACGGCGAACGACGGTGTGTCGGCACCGCTGCGGCTCGTGATCAGCCGCGCGACGCGGTCCATGAACATCGCCCGATTGGGCAGCCCGGTCAGCGGATCGGCCCGGCGCGACGTCACCTGCGTGCGAATCCGCGCCAGCGCGATCGGGAAGTCGATCGGCTTGGTGACGTAGTCGTTGGCGCCGAGGTCGAGCGCTTCGACGACGTCCTCGGTGCGGTCCTTGGCCGTCACCATGATGACCGGCAGGTCCGACACGGAGCGCGACTCGCGCAGCAGGCGCAGGGTCTCGAGGCCGCTCATGCCCGGCATCATCACGTCGAGCAGGACGGCGTCGACGCGGTGCGCGCCCACCATCTCGAGAGCGAGCGGCCCGCTCTCGGCCGTCAGCACCGTGTAGCCGCGTCGCGCCAGCCGGCGCGACAGGGCGTCACGGTTCATCGCGTCGTCATCCACCAGCAGCAGTGTGGCGTTCGTCTGTTCCATCGTGCGGCCTCTGCGTGCGTGCGAGCAGGCGGGTGACCTTCTCCAGCAGGCTGATGAGATCGATCGGCTTGGTGTCGAACTCGTCGCAGCCAGCGTCGAGTGCCTTCTGGCGATCGCCGACCATGGCGTGCGCCGTCAGGGCGATGACGGGGATGTCGCGCGTCGCCGGATCAGCCTTCAGCCGGCGCGCGCACTCCCACCCGTCGATGTCCGGCAGTCCCAGATCCAGCAGGATCACGTCCGGGGCGAGGTCGCGCGCGATCGTGAGGCCTTGCTGGCCGTCGGCCGCCGTTCGCACGGCGTACCCGCGACGCGTCAACTGCCGCGACAGCACGTCCCGATTCATCTCGTTGTCCTCGACGATCAGGATCATGGTGTGCTGGCAGAAAACTCCGCCCCGTGCATCGGCACCTTCGCGGTCGCCCTTCAACCGCGCGGCGAACCGCGCGGCCAACCGCCGGGCAGCGAGGATGCGCAGTCGCGGGCAGGGATCGGGACGATGTCTCCAGAAAGCCAGCGGTGTGCCGATTGACGGCGAAGCCTGGCAGCCGGTCGAGCCGGCTCAGGGCACAGAACTCGATCTCCGCCGATGGGCATCCAGCAGGACACGAGGCCGACCGATGGCCGGCGCGGGCAGCTCCTCTGGGGCGGCCTCGCCGTGCTGTGGTTGTCGGCCGTCGCCGCCGGTCTCGCGACCCTCGCCGCCTACGACAATCGCCCCGGCGCAGACGCGCACGCGCCCACCCGGTGGCCCGCCGACAGCCGGCTGCGGCCCGACGCCGGGCGCCCCACCCTGGTCATGCTGGCGCACCCGCGCTGCTCCTGCACCCGCGCCAGCCTGACGGAGCTGGCCGAGCTGATGGCCCGGGCGCCGCGGCGGCCGAAGGCCTACGTCGTGTTCATCAAGCCGGCCCGCGTCGCCGGCATGGTGGACTGGGAGCGCACCGGGCTGTGGGACGCCGCGTCGTCGATTCCGGACGTCACCGTCGTCCGCGACGAGGACGGCCGTGAGGCGGCCGTGTTCCGCGCCGAGACGTCCGGGCAGACGTTCCTCTATGCGCGGGACGGACAGCTCCTGTTCAGCGGCGGGACGACCGGCGCGCGGGGCCACGCCGGGGACAACGCCGGCCGCGCCACGATCCTGGCGCTCCTCACCAGCGGCACGGCGCCGCGGAACGGGACGCCTGTCTTCGGATGCTCGCTCTTCGCACCGGACGACCGCTACGCGATCCACGACGCCAGCGGGACCTCACATGCAGATCACGCGCGCTGACCGATCGTCGATCACCGCCGGCACCGGGACCACGGCGCTCGATGCGGCGGCGGACGCGCTCTACCGCCAGCACCTCCAGGCCATCTACCAGCGTACGGATCGCCTGTTCGCGCACCTGATGGTGCTTCAGTGGATCGCCGGCGTCGTCTTCGCCTTCTGGGTGTCGCCGCTGGCCTGGGCCGGATCGACCAGCCGGACCCACGTGCACGTCTGGGCCGCCGTCGCCCTGGGCGGCGCCATCAGCGTGTTCCCGGCGGTCCTCGCCTTCATCAAGCCGGGCGCCGCGGTGACCCGCTACACGATCGCGACCGCGCAGATGCTGATGAGCGCCCTCCTCATCCATCTCACCGGCGGCCGGATCGAGACGCATTTCCACGTCTTCGGCTCGCTGGCGTTCCTGGCCTTCTACCGCGACTGGCGCGTGCTGCTTCCGGCGACGGTGGTCGTCGCCGCCGACCATGCGCTCCGCGGAATGTTCTGGCCCGAATCGGTCTACGGTCTGCTCACGGTCAGCAGCTGGCGCTGGCTCGAGCACGCCGCCTGGGTGCTGTTCGAGAACGTCTTTCTCGTCATGTCCTGCCTGCGCGGCACCGAGGAGTTGCGCCAGATCGCCGAGCGCACCGCCACGCTCGAGCGGGCGCATCGGGATCAGACGCGCCTCGCGGTGGAGCAGACCGAGCTCGTCGCGCGCCTGCGCCTCAGCCAGGAGCAGGTCGAGGCCGCGACCCGCGCCAAGAGCGAATTCGTGGCCAACATGAGCCACGAGCTGAGGACGCCGCTCAACGCCATCACGCTCTACAGCGAGCTGCTGCAGGAGAACGCCCAGGCCGACGGCCGCGAGGACGACGAGGCCGATCTGGCGAAGATTCGCGGCGCCAGCAAGCACCTGCTCGGGCTGATCAACGGCCTGCTCGACTTGTCGAAGATCGAGGCGGGGAAGATGGAGCTCGAGATCGAGCGCTTCGACGTGCAGGAGACGGTCGAGGAGCTGATTGGGACCATCGACGCACTGGTCCGGCAGAACGGCAACACGCTGTCGGTGACCTACGACGGTGCCGTGGGGACGATGCGCGCCGACGTCACCAAGACGCGGCAGATCCTGTTCAACCTGCTGAGCAACGCCGCCAAGTTCACGAGCGACGGCGCCATCTCGCTGCACACGTCGCGGTCCATCATCGAGGGCGTCCCGTCGATCGCGTTCGTGGTCACCGACACCGGGATCGGCCTGACCGACGAGCAGAAGGGGCGCCTGTTCCGGCCGTTCGTGCAGGCCGACACGTCGATCGCACGCAAGTACGGCGGCACCGGGCTCGGGTTGGCGCTGGTCTGGCGCTTCTGCGAGCTGATGGGCGGCGGCGTGACCGTCGAGACGCCGGCGAGCGGCGGCGCCCAGTTCATCGTGCGGCTGCCGGTCGACGTCACGGACACCCGCGCGGAGCTGGCCGCGCCTGCGGCCTGATCACGAGCGACGCGAGGGTTCGGGTCGAACGACCGGGTCGCCTTCGCGGGCGGTGAGCTCACGGAACAACGCGGTCAGACGCTGGGTCATCGGGCCGACGCTGCCGGAGCCGATGGTCCGCCCGTCGATCGTCGTCACCGCCGCCAGCTCGCCCATCGTGCCGCTGCAGAAGGCCTCGTCGGCGCGAAACGCCTCGGTGAGCGAGAGATCGGTCACCTGATGCGGGATGCCGTGCGCGGCGCAGAGCTCCAGCACCACATCGCGGGTGATGCCTTCCGGACAAGCGGCGGTGGTCGGCGTGCGCACGACGCCCCGATCCACGAAGAAGAGATGCGTGGCGTTGGTCTCGGCGATGAAGCCGCGCGTATCGAGCATCAGCGCGTCGTCCGCCCCGGCGGCGTTGGCCTCGATCTTCGCCAGGATCGAGGAGAGCAGGTTGTTGTGGTGGATCTTGGGATCGAGACAGTCGGGCGGGCTCCGCCGGATCGACGCGGTCTTGAGCGACAGGCCGCTGGTGCCGTAGACCGGCGGCTTGTGCTCGGCCAGCACGATCAGCGTCGGGCCCGACTGATTGAGGCGGGGGTCCATCCCGCTCGTGACCTTGACGCCTCGCGTCAGCGTCAGCCGGATGTGGACGCCGTCGGACATGGCGTTGGCGTCGAGCGTCCGCCGGATCTCGGTGGTGATGGCCTCGGCGCTCGGGATCGTCTGAAAAGCCAGTGCCTGGGCCGAGGCTCGGAGCCGGTCGAGGTGCTGCCGGAGCCGGAAGATCCGGCCGTCGTAGACCCGGAGCCCTTCCCAGACGGCGTCGCCGCCTTGCACCACGGAGTCGAACGGGCTGACGCCTGCCTCGCTGCGGTGCAGCAGGCGCCCGTTGATGTTGACGATCAGGTCGGCGTTCTTCGGGTTGAACGATTGCAGCATGTTAGGAGCCCGTGGTGAAACACCCACGGCAGTCGACGGCCGATGCATCCCACCGCTCGGCGTTGCTCATCGGTCGAATATTCCCGATATTCTCCCTCTTCGCGCCTTGATCGGCAGGCGCCTCGGCCGCCTTGGTGCTTCGCGGGTGTTTCACCACGGGCTCCTTGACTACGCCCGCAGCCGGTGCGCCGCCAGCTCCTCGTAATACGGCATGCACTCGGCCAGCACCGGTGCCAGGTCCGGGGCCACCTGGCGTGGCCTGGGCGCCCAGGGCTCGAAGCCCGTGGTCCGCTCGACCGCGTCGTACCAGTGCTTGGCCCAGATGCCGTCGGTCGGTCGGCGTCCGGCCGGCCACTGCAGCATCTGCTCGTCGAAGGGGACACCCAGGAGTCCGCAGAACCGTTCGAGGATGCCTCGCGGATCCTTCAGCACGTCCTCCGTATCGAGCACAGGCGGCCTGATGCCGGTGCGTGCCTGCACGGCCCGGAAGATCTCGACCTGCTGCGGCAAGCCGGTGTCCCGCAGGAGGGGTGTGCCCATCTTGGCGGCGAGGCTGGCGAGCATCTCGGCCGGATGCCGGATGAGGAAGGCGTTGGTCAACTGGAAGACCCACTCGCCACGCAGGTGCGGCAGCCAGTGGTGGGCCATGTGCTTCTGGTAGTAGACGGCCCGCCCGTGCGGAATCTCGCCCACCAGGCCCGCCACGACGCGCTCCCAGTCGCTGTCGTGATGCTGGATTACCTCGTCCACGCCGGGATGGGAAACGCTGACCTGCGTCAGGTAGTGGGAATAGAGGGGTTCGTCCACGACCCAGGCATCGGGCCGGTTCTCCCAGGCCCGCATCAGCGCAGTCGAGATGTTGCGCGGCCCGGACCACATCGCGATTCGTGTCGTTGGCATAAGAGACAGGGCAGTCGGGTGCGGTGTCGCGCGCCAGTTTACGTCGATCCGCGCCCGGCGGGCACCCCGCCGCTGCACGCGGTCGTCACCGCCGCGTGCGCGTCAGCCACAGCGTGGCGCCGAACATCGCAATGGCGGCCAGCATCCACGCCGTCGCCCAGAACGCGGCCGGCAGCACGAACAGCTGCGCCATGCTCGCCGCATCCGACCGGCCCTCGACGAGGTAGAGGACGCGGATGTCGTAGACCGCGTTGAGCGCCACCTGGATGGCCAGCAGGCCGACCAGGAACTGCGAGGTCGCCCCGAGCCGCCGTCGGGCGAGCAGCAGGAAGGCCGCGGCCCACGCCAGCACCACCACCGCGCCGAAGAGGTTGCGGATCCACAGGACGAGCGTCAGCAGCATGAACACGCCGACACCGCCGAGCAGGGCATGCGCGCGCCGCTCGACGCGTGTGGCGGCGATGAGCAGGCAGCCGATCAGCGCGGCCCCGAGATAGCCGGCCGAGGCGACGACGCCGCGGGCCATGCGGCCGTCGGGTACCAGGCTATGGGTGAGGCCGCTCGCGTCCGGCTGGATGGTGACGCTGGTCACGTGGCCGCCGACCAGCACGGTCGCCAGCGCATGGCCGCACTCGTGCACCCACGTCGTGAACAGCCGGAACGGATAGAGCAGGAGGTCCGCCCACGGCGTCAGGCTGGCCGCCAGCGACACAGCCGCGGCGATCCACAGCCAGCCGGCACGTTGCCGGCGTATCGAGGCGAACGGCACGCGCCTCACTGTATAAGATCGGCGGCACGGTATGGACTCGCGCCCGCGTCACCCCCTGCCCGAAGACGTCGAAGAGCACCGCGACCATCACTGGCGCCGCGACCCGGCCCGTGCCGTCGATTCTGCGTTGGCGGCCGAGCGCTTCATCGACGACGTGGGCTTCCTCGCCTGCCTGACCGATGCGCGCCGCTCGGGACCCTCGCTTTACCTCGCCGTCTGCGGCCGACGCGACGCGGTGATGCCGCGCAACGTCCAGACCGACCCCGAGGCGTCGGGGACCTGGAAGCTGAAGGACGAGCTCGTACGCCGCGGCAACGTCTATTACGCCAAGCTCGCGCGCGGCAAGGCCATGTTCCTGGCGCCGCGGATGATTCCGTACTTCCAGGCCATCTGGGGCCTGCGCAAGGCGGACGAGCCGCAGCGTCTGAGCCGGCCCGCGCGGGCAATCCTGGCCGTGCTGCGCCACGAATGGGAGATGGCGACCGCCGATCTGCGCGCCGATTCCGGAGTCACCGATCGGGTCGCCTTCGGGCGCGCGATGGACGAACTGCAGGCGGCCATGATCGTGATTCCGAGCGAGGTCGCCTACGTCCCGAAGTTCACCTACATCTGGACGCTCGCCGTCTCGCGCTTCCCCGATGCCATCCGCCGCCGCATGGCCCGGGAGGCGGCGGTCCGCGAGGTCGCCCGCTGCTTCTTGTCCGGCGCCGGCATGACCGTGCCCGGCGAGCTGGCCAGGGTCACCGGCTTGTCGCGTCCCGAGGCCGGCCTGGGCAACCGGGCGCTCGTCGCCGAGGGCTTTGCCACGATGCCGGCCCGCGGCGTCTACGTGCGCGTGATGCCAGGCCGCTGATGCCAGGTCGCTGATTGCCAGGCAACCGCTGACGGGCGCCTGAATCGGTACCACCGCTTCGGAAGCATCTGCAGCGTCATTTCAGCCTCCCTGCCGCTCCCTCGTTGAGCGCCGCCCTTCACGCTCGGATTTCAAGGACTTGACAGCGGCCCGATAATTGTATCAGTATACCCATACACTTGCACTTCGCCGAACAGTAGATCTTCTTCGATGGACATCATCATCAACGTGACCGACGGCGTGCCGATCTATCGGCAGATCGTCAACCAGGTCAAATACTTAGTGGCATCAGGCCTGCTCCTGCCCGGCGAGGAGCTTCTGCCCATCCGGACGCTGGCGCTGCAGTTGAAAGTCACGCCAAACACGATCGTGAAGGCATACGGCGAGCTGGAGACCTCGGGAGTGGTTCACAAGCGCCGCGGCTCCGGCACGTTCGTCTCGGAAGGGCGTCAGCAGCTGGCGCTCCGGGAGCGTCGCCGCATCATCGAGCAGCGCATCGACGCCCTGCTGGCCGAGGCGCACCAGTTGAACTTCACCGCGGACGACATCCTCCGGCTGGTCCGCGAACGCAAAGCGGCCATGGATCCGGGGACCCCCGCCGAACCGGCGGACGTGGAGAAATAGCATGGGACAGATCGTCGACGTCAACGACCTCTCGCGATCGTTCGGCAGTAAGAGCGCGCTCGACGGAGTGTCCTTCCGCGCCACCGCGGGCCAGGTCCACGGCCTCGTCGGCGCCAACGGCGCCGGCAAGACGACGCTTCTCAAGCATCTGCTCGGGCTACTGCGCGCCACCACCGGCTCGGTGCGCGTGTTCGGCCTCGACCCGGTGCGCGACCCTGTCGGCGTGCTGAGCCGCGTCGGCTACCTCTCCGAGGAACGCGAGCTGCCGGAGTGGATGCGCGTCGACGAGCTGATGCGCTACACGCAAGCCTTCCATCCGACGTGGGATGCGTCGTATGCACGCGAGCTGCTCGAGTCGTTCGCGCTGGATCCGTCCAAGAAGGTCAAGGAGCTCTCGAAGGGCATGCGTGCCCAGGCCGGCCTGATCGCGGCCGTCGCCCACCGGCCAGAGCTGCTGATTCTGGACGAGCCCTCCTCCGGCCTCGACGCGATGGTGCGCCGCGACATCCTCGACGCCATCGTCCGCACCGTCGCCGATGACGGGCGGACGGTGATCTTCTCGTCGCATCTGCTCGACGAGGTGGAGCGGATGTCGGACCACGTGACGCTGATGCACCACGGGCGCGTGACGCTGAGCGGCGCACTCGACGACGTGCGCCGCGGCTACCAGCGAAGCCGTGTGCGGTTCGTCGAGCACTTCGATCAACCGCCGTCCCTCGAGACCGCGCTGGCCATGGAAGGTGGAGGCCGCACCTGGAGCGTCGTCCACAGCGGGTCGCTCGAGCAGTTCCGCCACTCAGTCCTTGCGCTCGGCGGTGAGGTCGTCGAATCACGCGACGCCACGCTCGAAGAAATCTTCCTGGCGCGCGCCGGCCGCAACCGCCAGCCGGTGGAGGCGGCATGACCACGCGGTCGCGCATCGTCGTCATCCTGTGGGAGATCTGGCGGGTGACGCGCGTCGAGGCCGCCTGGAAGCTAGCCTTTGGGATCGTTGGGGGCCTCGCAGTATTGGCCCTGAGCGCCGCCGGTCTTACGCCTGTCGACAATGCGAACGGGCATGAGGACATCATGGAGATCGGCGCGGCCATCGCCATGATCCTCCTCGTCCTGCCGCACGTGATGGGCTGGCTATCTCTCGCGAGGCTCACTGGCGGTCGACCCGGCTTTCCGCTCTATCTCCACTACACCCGTCCAGTTCGGACGGCAGTCATCGTCGGGCTTCCGATGGCGTATCTCACCGCCACGTCGTCGGCGGTATACCTCGTGTCGGCGCTTCTGCTGAGGGTTACCTCGGGCTATGCGTACCCACTGGTGCCCGTCGCCGCATGGATCGCGGCCTTCACCCTAATCGGGTTGGCGGCGACCTGGTCGACCCGCAACAGGATTATTCAGGTGTGCGTGATGACGTTTGCAATCACGCAAGCCTGGAAGTTGGCCGTGGATCGCCTCACCGCAGTGGAGATCCCGGGCGGCTACGACTGGCCTCCGCGTCTGTGGCCGACGCTGTTCGACTTCCCGCTTACCGACTATGCGTGGATCGCGCTGCTTGGCCTGGCCTCTTTCGGCGTCACGGTCGCCGGAGTGACCCGACAGCGCCGCGGCGACGGATGGGCGGAGCTACCCTCGGCGCAACGCGACGGCTTCTGGGACCGGCTCGTCAACGTCTTCCGTGTCCCGTGTCCCACCTCGTCTCCTACGCGGGCGCAGCTCTGGCTGGACCTGAAGTCCAACGGATTTCCGGTGCTGACGATCGGCGTGGCGCTCGCGATGGTGATTCTGCTGTTGTCGGCGGTAGGCGGTCCTATCGATGCTGCATTCCAGGACGAGATTCGGGCGCTTTTGTCTTGTGCGAACAGAGACTGCTTCTACGCCCGACCCATGCCCGTGTTCTTTGCGCCGCTCTCGCTGTTGATCGTCTTGTTCCTCGGGGGAAATGCCTTCGGTATTCGCCGGAGCCAAGGACGCACGTACGTCAGCGCCTTCGAGGCGACTCAGGCGCACGGCACCGCGCAGCTGGCACTCCTCAAAGTACTCGTGACGTCGGTCTGCGTCCTGGCCGCAATGATCGTGATCGGCGTGAGCGTCTGGATGTCGGTGCCACTGCTGGGCGACGCGGTCTTCATCCAGATGTGGGAGCTGCCTCTGAGCAGTCAGCTGTCTGCACTCAACGGCGCCGTCGCAGCGCTGACCGGGTACGAGCAGCTCTCACTGGGAGTCCTGGCGACAGTCGGTATCGTCATATGGGTGGCGGCGCTCGCCGTGTTCGGAGCGCTTCGGACCCGCTATGCCCGCCGCGTGAACCTCGCGGTATCGTCGCTGCTGCTCTCTGGTCTCGCGCTCGCGCTGCTGGCGCTGGGGGAACGACACGGGATCGTGCCGCCCTTCGTCGTCGACGCGCTACTAGCGGCCGCACGCTGGATCTTCTGTGGCGCGATGGTGTTCGCGACCGTCTACGCCTTCTGGAGCGGCGTCGCCGAGCGTGTGCTGACACTTCGTTACGCGAGCGGCGCCCTCGCGATCTCGGCGGCATTCGGGGCAGCATGGTTGACAGTGCTGCAGCTGGTCGGCGTGCAGCTGGCCGCGGTGTCTGCGATGAACGGCCTCTGGATACTGTCGCCAGCCTTGCTGCCGCTCACGTTCGGCCTGCTGACCCCCTGGTCGTACAGCCGCGTGCGGCACACATGATGGCGCCCCCGGCGTGTAGTAAGAGACTCGCGCTGCGCGACTGATCGCTGAAAAGAAGCCAGAAAGGATTCGCAACTCATGACGGTCCCCGTGTCCGTGCGCTCGATCTCTGCCTTGTTGTGGCTGAGCATCACCATTTTCGGATCGCCCACGGGTGCACCCGCGCAATCCGTCGTCGCGCCACCGAAGACGGCTCCCACGCTCGCGGAGCGGCTCGACCGCCTGGCGGCGGAGTTCGACCGCAACCGCATCGACCTGCATGTTCCCGGTGCCGCGCTGGCGATCGTGCGCGGCGATGAGGTGATCTTCGCGAGAGGATTCGGCGTGGCAGACGTGGAGAAGAAGACGCCCGTCACGCCGAACACGCCGTTCTTCATCGGGTCGGCAACCAAGGCGTTCACCGCGACGCTCGTCGGGATGCTGGTAGACGAGGGGCGCATGCAGTGGGACGATCCGGTCGACAAGTATCTGCCCGAGTTCAAGCTTGCGCGGCAGAGCAAGGATCCGACCGACCGCGTGACCCTGCGCGACCTCCTGAGCCACCGCACCGGTTTTACGCGGATGGCGTTTCTCGAAGCCAACACAGGCCTGTCGTCGGATGAGATTCTGCGTCGCGCATCATCTGCCGAGGCGTTTGCTCCGTTTCGTCAGCGGTTCCTCTACAACAACGTGCACTACCTCGCGGCCGGATCGGCGGCGGCCGCAGCGACCGGCACGTCCTGGGACGCGCTCATGAAAGCGCGCATTCTCGATCCCCTCGGGATGGCGGCGACGCGGACATCGTTCCAGGACGCGTGGAAGGATCCGCGCGTGGCTCGCGGCTACGTGTGGGAGGAGGATCACAAGAGGCTGCGGCTGGTGACGCCCGAGACGCTGGGGATCAACATCGATGGCGTCGCGCCGGCCGGTGCGATCAGCTCCACTGCCCTCGACATAACCTCGTGGCTTCGTTTCCTCCTGCGCCAGGGTGTCCACGACGGCAAAGCGCTGATCAGTCCCGGCGCCCTGACGACGACATGGACGCCGCAGATCCAAGTCGGCGGCACCGTCGGCTATGGCCTGGGATGGTTCGTGCGCAACTCGCAGGGGCAGCGGCTGATCGAACACGGCGGCGCGCTCGCAGGATACAGCGCGGAGGTCGGTCTGCTTCCCGATTCGAATATCGGATTCGTCGTGCTCACGAACACGCTCTCGTCGTTGCCCTCCATCGCCATGCAGCTCGTGCCGCAATACCTGCTCGGCGAGCTGCCGCCTCCGGCGGGCGATGCCGGGGATCTCAAGCCCTATCTCGGCCGCTACATCGCCAACTTCGCGACGTTCTCGAACGAGGTCTTCACCGTGTCCGAGCGGAACCGCCGCCTCGTGCTCGACATCCCATCGCAGGTCGAGTCGGCACTGAATCCGCTGCGGGCGGACGGGCGGTGGTCGTTGGTGAAGAGCGACCAGACCGCGGTCTCCTTCGACCGCGACGAGAGTGGCCGGGTAGTGGGGCTCAGGATGCACGAGGCCGGCCAGCAGTTCGAGGTCCCACGCGAAGGCATCGTGCTCACGCCGGAGATCCCGCTCAGCACGCTGCAGAAGTACGTGGGTCGCTATGGTGATGCCGCCGGCGCGAACGAGTTCGCGATCCTCATCCGGAACCAGCGCCTCGCCGTCCGGCTGCCAAACAACACATCGTTCGACCTCCTTCCGCCAGACGCCACCGGACGCCGGGCGACCCGCGCGAACGTGGGGCTCGGTATCACGTTCGAGGAATCACCGACGGGCGCCGTGTCCGCCATGAACGTGCATCGTCCTGGCGCGGTGCCGGTGATGCGGCTCACCCCCGTGGCCGCCGCCCTGCCGACCGTTGACGAGATCATGAAGCTGCGCCGCATCCCGGCGCCGTCCGCCGTCAACACCATGCGGACAACGGGTAGCGTTCGCTTCCCACAGTCCGGTGTGCAGGGACGCTTCTCATCGTCTACCGCTGGAGACGACCGCCTGCGAATGGACATCAGTCTCGACCAGTCGGTGCAGATTCACACTGTGCTGAACAAGGGCCGGGCCTCGGTCGCTGTGAGCGGCGCGGCGACCTGGGACCTGACAGGAAAAATGCTCGCGCAGATGCGACTCGGGCACCCATCGGTGCTCTTCGGCGACTGGCGCAAGTACTACGACGCCGTCCGCGTGGTGCGCGCCGGTGTGTTCGGCGGGCGAAAGGTCTATGGCATCCAGCTCGAGTCGGCCGGTCTGCCGCCCGCGCTGGTGGTTGTGGATGCGGAGACCGGCGACGTACTTCACGATCTGCGGACGATGTCGTTTGCCGATGCCGGTGCGATGCGGGTGACGACGACGTACTCGGACCATCGCGACGTCGGCGGGATGCGCGTGCCCCACCGCTACGTGGAGTCCAACGATATGACGGGACGCACGATCTACGAGGTCGAGCGCGTCGAAGTCGGCGTCAAACTGGCACCGGACATCTTCATGCGTCAGCCACTCACCGTATCGGGTGGAGGTCGGTGAGAGGCGTGCTCGGTGGTAGCATCCGGCCATGCGTGCTCGCTCCACCGCTCTCGGCGCCGTGACGGCGCTGGCGACCGTCTGTGCGTTGGCCGCACCGATCGTCTCCGGTTCCGGCCGCGCCGGCTCAGGCTCCTTCGGCACCCAGCGTCAGCCGGCCATCGGTACCCGCAGCAAAGGCGTCGTCTCGGCGGACGGCCTGCGCTTCAAAGACGCGAACGGCAACGGCCAGCTCGATCCCTACGAAGACTGGCGGCAGCCCGTCGAGGCCCGCGTCCGCGACCTGGTCGCCCGCATGACGCTGGAGGAGAAGGCCGGGCTGATGCTGATCGACACGCTGAACGCCGGCTGCGGGGGCGCCGTGACACCTGCGGCGACGACCTTCGTCGAGACGCAGAAGATGACCCGCTTCGTGCTGCGGAACGCGGTCAAGGCGGCAGGCGATGCGTGTGATGCGACGGCGCCGCCGGCGTTCCGCGGCGTTGGTGTGTCGCCAGCCCAGATGGCGGCCTTCACCAACGCGGTGCAGGCGCTCGCCGAGCAGCAGCGGCTGGGCATCCCCGTTCTCTTCAAGGACAACGCGCGCAATCACTACGAGACCGATCCCCGCTTTGGCATCTCGGCCGGGGCCGGCGCCTTCACGGAGTTCCCGAAAGAGGCTGGTATCGCCGCGGCCACCCTGGGCGTCGACTCGATGGCCCCGGTCAAGGCCCTGACCGAGGTGATGGGCGAGGAATGGCGTGCCATCGGCCTGCGCGGGATGTACGGCTACACCGCCGATCTCGCCACCGAGCCGCGGTGGTACCGGCTCAACGAGACGTTCACCGAGAACGCCGACCTCGGCGCCCGGATCATGCGGGCGCTCGTCGAAGGCCTGCAGGGCGGCCCCGTCACCCCGTCGACCTCGGTCGCGCTCACCATCAAGCATTTCCCGGGCGGCGGTCCGCAGGAGATGGGGCTCGACCCGCACTACTCGTTCGGCAAGCGGCAGGTCTACCCGGGCGGGCGCTTCGCCGATCACCTGAAGCCGTTCATCGCCGCCATCGACGCCGGCGTGGCGTCAGTGATGCCCTACTACGGCGTGCCGGTGCAGGTCACGCACGACGGGGTGACCTACGAGGAGATCGGCTTCGCGTTCTCGCGGCGCATCGTCACCGACCTGCTGCGGACGAAGCTGAAGTTCACCGGCTACGTCAACTCCGACACCGGCATCATCACCGACCGGGCGTGGGGCCTCGAGCAGCGGACCGTGCCGGAGCGGGTCGCAGCGGCGGTCAACGGCGGCGTCGACGTGCTTTCCGGTTTCAGCACGAACGCGACCGTCACCGATCTGGTGCGCTCCGGTCTGGTGCCGGCGTCGCGCGTTGACGAAGCGGCGGCGCGGCTGCTGGCCGAACAGTTCCGGCTCGGGCTCTTCGAGGATCCCTACGTCGACGTCGACCGCGCCGCCGCCGTGATCGGCAGCGCCGCGCACCGCGCCCGCGGCCTCGACGTGCAGAAGCAGTCGATCGTGTTGCTGCAGAACCGCAGGGAGGCCGGCCGGGCCACGCTGCCGCTGAAGGCCGGTGCGAAGGTCTACACGATCGGCATGGGCAAGGCCGACGTGGTGCGCTACGGATTCGTCGTGACCGACGGCAACGCGGCCCCCGGCCAGCCGCGCCCGTCCGCCGCCGGCCACGACGCGGCCATCATCCGCATCCAGGTCCGCAACGCCAACACCGGCGGCTACCGCTCGAAGGATCCCGCGACCGGCGCCAATCCCGCCCGGCTCAACCCACGCACGGGCAAGCCGTGGGGCGCCGAAGATCCGTGCGTGCTCGTTCCGGCCGTCAATCCGAACTGCACCGACGATGGCCGGATGGGCGGTGGCCGCGCCGTGGGCCTGCTCTTCGGGGGCGCGCTGCCCTGGGAGGCGGATCACCTGTCCTTCACGACGATGGCGGCGTCGGAGTCGTGGCAGATCACGCCCGCGCTCGCCGACATCCAGGCGGTCATGCGCGAGGTCGGCCCGGAGCGCACCGTGCTCGCCATCTACTTCAGGAACCCGTACGTGCTCGACGACGACAGCGGCCTCAAGGGGGCGGGCGCCATCGTGGCGAGCTTCGGGGTCAGCGACGCGGCGCTGCTCGAGGTCCTGAGCGGCCGGTTCAAGCCGGTGGGCAAGCTGCCGTTCGCCCTGCCGCGAACGCTGAAGGCTGTGATCGACAACCAGCCTGACGCGCCCGGCTATCCGCGGGCCGATACGCTCCACCCATACGCGTTCGGCCTGACCTACTGATCGGTACGCTCGCGCGACGACTCGATCGGACGTGTTCATGATGATGCGGAAGACCGGGCGAGTCCCACGGGTGTTCGCGCTCGCCATGATCCTGCTCGCCGTCGTCGCCGGGGCGCTGACGGCGCAGCAGCGTCGCCATCCAGTCAGCGGGCGCGTGCTGGCGCCGACGATGGGCGTCGAGGGCGCGGCCTGGCTCGATCGACCGGAACGCGAAGCCGAAGAGGCGCCGTCGAAGGCGATTGCGGCCCTGGCGCTGCCACGGGGCGCGGTCGTCGCCGACGTCGGCGCCGGTTCGGGTTACTACACCGTGTTGCTCGCCCGGGCGGTCGGGCCGTCGGGACGCGTGGTGGCGACCGACCTGCAGCCCGGCATGCTCGACATCATCAGGACCAGGGTGGCGCGGGAGACGCTGACCAACGTCGACGTCGTGCAGGGGCGTGCCGACGATCCGGTCCTCCCGGCGAAGACGTTCGACCTGATCCTGATGGTCGACGTCTATCACGAGCTGGCGGCGCCGCAGCCCTTCGTCCGCAAGCTGAAGGACGCGCTCAAGCCCGGTGGCCGCCTCGTGCTGATCGAGTTCCGGCGCGAGGATCCGCGCGTGCCGATCCGGGAAGAGCACAAGATGAGCGTCAGCCAGGTGCGCCAGGAGCTGGCCGCGGACGGCTTCCGGATCGATCGCGTCCTCGACGTGCTGCCGTGGCAGCACATCATCGTCTTGACGCCGGCGGACTGAGCGCATGACATCGATCGTGTTCAAGCTGGTCGATCGCGCATCCTGGGACGCGGCGGCGCCGTCGGCGTCGTTCGCGGGCTCCGTCGCGGATGCGCGCGACGGCTTCATCCACTTCTCGACGGCGGCGCAGGTCCGCGAGACGGCGGCGCGCCATTTTGCACGCCAGCCGGATCTGCTGCTGGTTGCCGTGGACGCCGCGTCGTTGGGCGAGGCCCTGCGCTGGGAGCCGTCCCGCGGCGGTGCGCTGTTCCCGCACCTCTACGGGCCGTTGCCATTGCACGCCGTGCGCTGGGTCTCGGATCTGGCGCTCGACGACGCCGGGGCCCACGTCTTCCCGGATCTCGATGGCGACCGACTGGCTGGATCATGACCACCACGGCATCCACGACCTCGACGACACTCACCGCGGCCCTCGTGGCCGCCACGCTCCTGGCCTCGACCGCGGCTGGCGCCGTCGCTCCCACGAGCGTGCTGTTCATCGGCAACAGCTTCACGTTCGCTGCCGGATCTCCGGTCCGCTTCTACCAGGCCCACACGGTGACCGATCTCAATCGCGAAGGCATCGGCGGCGTGCCGGCGCTGTTCGAGTCGTTCACCCGGCAGGCCGGCCTGGACTACCACGTGTCGCTCGAGACGCGCGGCGGCAGCGGCCTCGACTTCCACCTCGAACAAAAAGCCGACGTGATCGCGAGCCGCCGCTGGGACACGGTCGTCATGCACGGCTACAGCACGCTCGACCCCGCCAAGCCCCGCGATCCGGCCACGCTCGTCGCCACCAGCGAGCGGATGGCGGCCCTGCTGCGTCGCGGCAACCCCAACGTCCGGATCTATCTGATGGCGACCTTCCCGAGAGCCGATCAGGTGTATCCGGCCGCGGGCGCCTGGGCGGGCACGTCGGTCGAGGTGATGGCGCGCGACGTGCGAGCCGCCTATGACACGGCCGCGCACGCAGCGGCCGCCACGGCGGTGATCCCGGTGGGGCAGGCATGGGTGCGCGCCATCCAGACGGGCGTCGCCGACGCCAATCCCTACGACGGCATCGCCGCTGGCACGCTCGATCTCTGGACCTACGACCACTACCACGGCAGCACCTATGGGTACTACCTCGAGGCGCTGGTGATCTTCGGCAGCGTGACCGGCCGCGATCCGCGCGCGCTCGGCGACGCCGAGTGTTCGGGCTACGAATTGGGCCTGTCCAGGCCGCAGGTCGCGGCGCTCCAGCAGGTCGCCTTCGATCAGCTTGCAAGCAGCGGCGCCGTCACGGCCGCGCCGCCCGCCGCCAAGGCGGCTGCTCCCGCACGCTGCGCGGCCTGACCTTGCCTCGCGCGACTTCCACCGCGGGCTGACTAGCCGAAGGGGGCGGCCGACCCCTGTGCGATCGCGGCGATTCCGGCGTTAGTACGCTCGAGGTCCCTGATGCGTCGGCTAATCCGGCTGCGTTGGTTGTCCGGCGGGCTTGCCGCGATCGTGCTGATGACGGCGTGCGTCCAGGCGTGTTCGCCCCCGCCCCCGCCTCCCCCCCCGCCGTCCGTGACTCCGCCTCCGCCTCCGCCGCCCACTCCGCCTCCACCGCTGCCCCCGCGCCCGTCCCAACCCCCTGTCGCTCCCGGGGGGGAGGTTCGCGCCATCCCCGCTTTTCCGTGGCCACCGCCTCCGGCCTCGGCGGATCTCGCGATTCCGGCGCAGTGGCTTCCAGCCAAGGGTGGGTCGACGGTGCTCAGCGGCGTGGCGAGCCGACTCGAGGAGGCCTTGCGAGTAGCTGCCTACCGGAGGTGGTCCTACTCGTCCGTGCCGAATGGGTTCGCGCTCGTCGCGCAGATGGAGCAGATCCGTTCGGACGGGACGCCGAGCCCGGAGCCCGCGCGGTGGAGCAGCGACCTGCCGTCGGTGCGAGACCTGAGCCTTCTCGAGTTCATCAAGGCCCTGGCCAGCGCGCCGCCCGGGCACTATCGCGTGATTGCCTTCATCGTCAGCGATCAGCCCTGGTCCCGCACCGGTTCCGCCCCGACCTCCCAGGAAGCTGAGCGCTGGCTTGCCAAGGGCCTGACCCGGCTGCCGCCCTCGATTGGCTCGCTGACGTACGGAGTCGACTACGCGGCGAGCGCCCTGGTGTACGAGTTCCGGAAAACGTCGGGAAGCGATGCCACCTTCGTCCCGAGCAGCCCCACGCGTGCCGAGGATCACCTCAAGCGGGCGGGGATCGTCGACTCGCTGATTGGAATCCGGTGAGCGTATTCCTGAGTTATCGACGCAGCGATACCGGCCCGGAGGCCGGACGGCTGTCCGACCGCATCCGCCACGTGACGCGCAGCGGGCTCGTGTTCCGCGACGTGTCCGACATTCCGCCGGGGGCGCAGTTCGATGTGGTCCTCGAGCAGGAACTGGAGAAGGTGCGCGTCGTGCTCGCCTTGATCGGGACCACGTGGGTCGACGAGCTCGCGCAGAGACAGGCCCGCAACGCGACCGACTACGTTCGCGTGGAAGTGGCCACAGCGCTGCGTACCAGGAAACGAGTCGTGCCGGTTCTGTTGAGGGGCGCCTCGGTTCCGTCGGAGGCGGAGCTCCCGGCGGACCTCGCGCTGCTGGCAAAGTGCCAGGCGATCACGCTGCGGGACGAATCGTGGGACGGCGACGTCGATCGGCTCCTCGATGCCATCGGGCGTCCCTTTCGCTGGGGTTGGTTCGCGGGTCGTGCACTCCTTGCGGTCTTCGCCGTCATCGTGGCCGTCCGGTCCGGATTGCCGGAGATGGCGCCAGATCGCACCACCGACTTTGGCTTCATTCGCGCCGTGGTGGTGGCGCTGGTGCTGCTCTACGCGCTCGCCGAATGGGCGATCCATCTCCGTCGCGTGCGACGCTGATTCGGAGCGCTTCGGCTCACTGCGCCGCGACGCAGTGGACGCCCGGCTCCAGGCTCATCGGCTCGTCATGATCGAGGCACTCGCGGCAGACGCGCGCGAAGTCGGCGGCCGTCTCCACGCGCCGAATCTGGTGCAGGAAGGGCGGCGGCACGCCCTCGCCCAGGAAGTTGAGGAACTTCTTCATCCGGCTGCACTGCACCGCCTCGGGCCGGTCGAGGTACGTCTGCGAGGTCCACAGCGCCTGGATGTAGGCCCAGACGTCGCGCCCGGTCGGCAGCGTCACGGTCTCGCCACGCAGCTCCTGCCGGATCTGACTGAACAGCCACGGGCTGCGGATGGCGCCGCGGCCGATCATCAGGCCCTGGCTGCCGGTCTGTGCAAGCAGATCGCGCGCCTGCGCGGCGCAGTGCACGTCGCCATTGGCGATGACCGGACAGGGCATCGCCCGGGCCGCCTGGCGGATCAGATCGTAGTGCACCGGCGGCCGGTACATCTGCGCCACCGTGCGGGCGTGCACCGTGAGCGCGTCGAGATCGTGCCGCGCGAAGATCGGCAGCAGCTGGTCGAACTCCTCGATCGACGCGAAGCCGACGCGGGTCTTCACGGTGAACGGGATCTGCACCGCGTCGCGCAGGGCGCCGAGGATGCAGTCGATGCGCTCCCGCTCGCGCAGCAGCCCGCCGCCGGCGCACTTGCGATAGACGATGGGCGCCGGGCATCCCAGGTTCAGATCGACCGCCGCCACCGGCAGCTGCTGGAGGGCTTTCGCCGTGCGGACCAGCGCCGGCACGTCGTTGCCGATCATCTGCGCGACGACAGGGCGCCCGGTGGTGTTCTCGCGGATCGAGTCGACGATCCACTTCTCCAGTGTCGAGTCGGCATGGACGCGGAAGTACTCCGTCCAATAGACGTCGGCGCCGCCGTAGCGGTGGATCAGCGTCCAGAAGGCGCCGTTCGTGACCTCCTGCATCGGCGCCAAGGCCAGAAACGGCGTGGCGCCGTCGAGGAGCGCGGCGAGCTGCGCGTGGGGAGGCATCGTGGGGAACGAGGGTAGAGTATCGTGGCCAGCCGTCTCCAGTGAACGTGCGAACCTGATGCCGACCATCGTACCGGGCGACGCGGTGCGGACGCCGCTGGGCAAGGGCGTCGTGCTGGAGGTCCGCAAGAATGGTCGGCTCGTGGTCCTGATCGGCGATCGCAACGTGGTCGTCGACGCCGGCGCCGCCACCGTGGTGCCCCCGCCGAAAGCGTCGACGCGGGCGAGCCGGGCGCCGGCAGCGGTCGCGTCGGCACCGCGCGACGTCGAGCGGGAGCGGCGCGTGCCGGTCGAGATCGACCTGCACGGGCTGGTCGTTGCGGACGCCGTCGAACGGGTCGTGTCGGCCGTCTCCGCGGCGCTGCTGGCCGGTCACGCACGGATCCGCATCATCCATGGGCGCAGCGGCGGCCGCCTGCGCGCCGCCGTTCACCGTGAGCTCCGCGGCGTGCCCTCGATCCGCGGGTTCCGGCTGGATCCGGCCAACGGGGGCGTCACCATCGTCGAGCTCTGAGCGCCGGCTACATATAGCGCTTGAAGGTGGTCAGCAGCCGTTGGCAGCGCGACGGGTCGGCCCCGAACGCTGCGCCGGTCAGCGGCGTGTTCAGGAACTCGCTGTAGCCCGGGGTCGCCTGGGTCTCGGCGGAATCGAGGTCGCGGAAGGCCATCGACCAGTCCGTGAACTCGCGACGGTCCAGCCGACCCTCCATCAGGACGATCAGTCCCTTGTGGCGAGGGTCGGCCGCGATCTTGGCGTAGAGAGCGCGCACGGTCGCCTCCTCGCCCTCCAGGACCTGCATCATGTTCGCTCCCTTGTAAAGGAGCATGCCGGAGATGCCGAGCCTGGCGTTGTTCTCGCGGCTCCGCTCGAGCAGATCGACGAGCTCCGCGGCTGAAAACGGGACGACCGCCGAGCTGACGTATACGAGGTAGTGAAGCATGGTGTCCGGCTCCCGAGCTGCGAAGACAAAGTGATTCAGAGGTTGCCTGGATCGATGTTCCAGCCGCGCAGGATGGCGATCTCGTCGGCCGCGCTCATCGCTTTCTTGAAGCGCGCCCCCGAGCGGCCCTTGACGCGCCGCTCGCAGTCGGCCCAGGTGGCGTGACGCGTCGCCTGGCCATCGACGACGCTCAGGTACGAATGCGCCTTCTGGGCCTTGCTCGAGGACGCTCCCGGCGACGTCGCACGCCGCGCCGGGACGCCCGTCTCGGAGGGCAGGTCGAGAATCGCCAGGGCATAGGCGCTCAGCGGGCCGCGGTAGAGGGCCACGTCGCGCCGCTGGGCGAGGCCGTCGGCGATGGCATCGACGCGCTCGTTGCCCGGCGTGCCGACGTGGCCGCGGACGTAGTGCCAGGTGATGCCGCCCTTGCCGCGTGCGTCGACCAGCGCCGCGAGCTGCTCCCACAGGTCGCGGTTCAGCACCTCACCGCCGGTGGCGGTGCGCCAGCCGCGCTTGCGCCATCCCCAGATCCATTCGCGGATGCCCTGGATGACGTAGGTCGAATCGGTGTAGATCGCCACGGGACCTGGTACCGCCTCGACCTCGGCCAGTCCGTTGATGGCGCCCGTCAGCTCCATCCGGTTGTTGGTCGAGTGCTCGACGCGCCCGCCCAGTTCGGTCACCTGGCCGTCGGGCGTGACCACGACGACACCCCACCCGCCGGGGCCGGGATTGCCCTTCGCCGCACCATCGGTGAACACCACGATCGGAAACTCGCTCTCGACGCTCTCCATTGCCGTCGATGGTACAGGCAGTCGGAGGGGCGGGCTATCCGTTCGTTCGGCCGAGCAGAATCGGCAGCGCTCCACCGGCGAGGACGATCAGGACTTCCTTGGCGGTGTTCATGTCGGGTCGCGGTCAGGACTTGAGGCCCAGAGCGCCCAAGAACAGGAAGGCGACGACGGCACCGCCGAGCGCGCCCAGTGCCGAGCCGACACTCCCCGGTTGGCGCCCTTCGTCGAGGATCACGAAGTCATCGGCCAGGTTCTTGTTGCTCTCGCGCAGACGCTTGTCGGTCTTGTTGCTACGGTCCAGCCAGGTCTGAGGCATGCCGATCACGTCCTTGTCCCGGACCAGGCGCGTGATGTTCTTGGCCAGGAAGCCGTAGAGCGCCCGCTTGTCCTTGCCGTCGATGGCGGCCATCTCCTTGACCACGGCGATGACGTCGGGATCCTTCGTGGCCAACAGGTAATGCACGGGCTGAGTTGCGGAGGCCCCACGTGGTGCGAGCACCAGGTAGATTTCGTCGGTGACCTCGCCGCTGCCGCGCGTCATGTAGGTGGCCTCCATGACGTTCACACGGCATCCCGTGAAATGGACCCACCCTGAGCGCGGCGCTCCGGCAAGGGCGGCGTCACACGGTTCGGTGACAGGCGCCTTGTAGCTCCAGGCTTCGTAGAAGCCCTGCCCGGAGACCCACAAGAGCCCAATCATGGCCAGGAATGCCAGTTTCTTCATCGTTCGCGTCACGTCGCGCCGCTGGACGACGGCGTCCGCCTTGGCGCCCGGCCTCCCGATGAGAATCGGCCACCCCGCCCGTATCGTGAGGTCGAGGCCGGTTCTCGTGGCCGCCGGGCGGGGCTGTTCAGTCCCGGCCCGATTGGCGTTGTTCCAGATAGCGCTCCGACCCCCTTCGTGTGCCCGGGAGAAGTCATGCCCCAGCGTTCCGCTGATTCCTTGCGTTTGCGCCTCGTTCTATCGAGAGCCGGCCGGGCCCTCCTGGCAGTCGCCATCGTGCTGCAGGCCGGCGTCCAGCTCGCCGGGCGCGCTCCGTCAGGCGCGGCCTCCGGTCCCGCCGCCGCCGTCGACCCCCTGTTGCCGATCCTGACCGAGGAGCTGCGTCGCAACATCGACGGGCTGAAGAAGGAGCCGGTCCCGCCCTATTTCGCCAGCTACACGGTCTACGACGTGCAGACGGCGTCGGTGCGGGCCTCGTTCGGGGCCCTCATCGGCACGCATCAGAATCGCAGCCGCAGCGCGGTCGTCGACGTGCGCGTCGGCGACTACGCGCTCGACAACACCCGGGAGATCCGCGGCGACCGGGCCGCCGGGTTCATGGGCTTCAGCCGCACGGCGCTGCCGCTGCCCGGTGCCCAGGGCGAGCCCGCGGACGCGGTCCGGGCGGTGCTCTGGCGCGCCACCGATCGCAAGTTCAAGCAGGCGGCAGAGCGCTATACCAAGGTCAAGACCAACGTCGCCGCCAAGGTGCAGGACGGCGCCGACGTCGCCGACCTGTCGCGCGAGCCGCCGCAGACATTCACCGAGCCGGCGCTGCCGCCGCCAGGCGACGTCGCGCCGTGGGAAGGGCGCCTGCGCCGTATTTCGGCGCCGTTCGGCGAGCAGTCGCTGGTCCTGTCATCGGACGCCACCCTCACCGTCGAGACCACCCGGCGCTACTTCGTCAGCACCGAGGGCTCGCAGATCGTGACCAGCGACACCACGGCGCGGCTGATGATCGCCGCGACGACGAAGGCCGACGACGGCATGGAGCTGCCGCTCTACCGCTCCTACTTCGCCACGTCGGCAGATCGCCTGCCCACCGAGGCGCAGCTCGTCGCCGACGTGCGCGAGATGGTGACGACGCTCGACGCGCTGCGATCGGCGCCGGTGGTCGATCCGTACACGGGGCCGGCGATCCTCTCCGGACGCGCCGCCGGCGTGTTCTTCCACGAGATCTTCGGGCACCGCATCGAGGGGCACCGCACCAAGCAGTCCGAGGACGCGCAGACGTTCGCCAAGCGGCTGAACGCGCCGGTGCTGCCGGCCTTCCTGAGCGTCGTGTTCGATCCGACCCTCGAGCGTGACGGCGACACCGACCTCGTCGGGCACTACGCCTACGACGACGAGGGCGTGAAGGCGCGGCGCGTCGTGGCGGTGGATCGCGGCGTGCTCAAGGCGTTCCTCATGAGCCGTTCGCCGGTTGCGGGCATCCTCCAGTCGAACGGCCATGGCCGGGCGATGCCCGGCCTGGCCCCCGTGTCCCGTCAGTCCAATCTCGTCGTCGAAGCCGGCGAGTCGGTATCGTTCGACGAGCTGCTGGCGCGGCTGAAGCGCGAGATCCGCCAGCAGGGACGCCCGTTCGGCCTCTTCTTCAAGAACATCGAGGGCGGGTTCACCTTCACCGGGCGCATGGTGCCGAACGCCTTCAACGTGCTGCCCAACCTGGTCTATCGCGTCTACCCGGACGATCGGCCGATGGAGCTGGTGCGCGGCGTCGATTTGATCGGCACGCCGCTCACGACCTTTGCGCGCATTCTCGCCGCCAGCCGCGAGCGGGAGACATTCAACGGCATGTGCGGCGCCGAGAGCGGCATGGTCCCGGTGTCGGCGTCCTCGCCCGCGCTGCTCATCGGCGAGGTCGAAGTCCAGAAGAAGCTGAAGTCCCAGGAAGGGCTGCCGGTGCTGTCCGCCCCGCCCGGACGGGCGAAGTCCGAGTGAACGCCTCCCTGTCATCCCCTGCGCCTTTCGCGACGAGGTCGACCATGACTCTGCTCCGTATCGCACCCGGCGCTCGCGCCGCGGCACTCCTGTCGGCCGTCGTGCTGCTCGCGCTCGCGCCGGGGCTCGACGCCCAGGAGAGCCCGCTCCTGCAGGCGATGCGCGGCGAGCTGTCGCGCGCGATGGCCGGCCTGCGCATCCCCGGCCAGCCTGCGCCTTACTTCATCGCCTACACCATCGACGACATTGCCGGCCGGCAGCTGATCGCCACGCTTGGCGCCAGCGTGACGGACAACCGGCAGCACACCCGGATGCTGCGGGTGGACGTCCGCGTTGGCGACTACGCGCGCGACAGCTCGCGCTTTCTGAGCTTCGACCAGGATCCCGGTGTCGCCTCGATGTACGGGAGGGGCGTGGTGCAGGCGCCGCTCGACGAGGACGTGGCGGTGCTCCGTCGACAGCTCTGGCTGGTGACCGACGCCGCCTACCGCAAGGCGCTCGGCACCTTCGCCAAGAAGCAGGCGGCGCTGCAGAACCAGGCGACTCCGGATCCGGTGCCCGACTGGTCGCGCGAGACGCCGCGGACGACGGTGCTGCCGGCCCTGCCGTCGGCGGTGTCCGCCGACGCCTGGGTGGATCACGCGCGCGCACTGTCCGCCGCGCTGGCCCGGCCCGAGCTGACCCGCAGCGAGGCAACGGTCATGGTGACGCAGGGCACGCGCTATGCCGTCAACAGCGAAGGCTTCACGACGGTGGCGCCGATCCAGAACACCCTGCTGCGGCTCATGGTCGAGGCCCAGGCGGAGGACGGGATGCCGCTGCGCGACAGCCTGACGATCCGCGCGCGGACCATCGCCGGCCTGCCGGCTCCCGCCGTGCTCACCGCGAGGGCGCGCGAGCTGGCCGCGGGCCTCGTCGAGCTACGCACGGCGCCGGTGGGGGAGGCCTTTACCGGTCCGGTCCTCGTCGAAGGGCAGGCGTCGGCCGAGCTCCTCGCGCAGACTCTGGTGCCGCTGTTCCAGCCGCTGCGAGCACCCGAAGCGGAGAACCCGCAGATGATCGCCGCGATGACGCGCACGTCGCCGGCGCCGTTCCTCACGCGGGTGGGGAGCCGTGTCCTGCCCGAGAGTTTCACCGTGTCGGACACGCCGTCGCTCGCCAGCTTCGCCAGCCAGGAAGTCGCCGGCGCCTATGCCGTCGACGACGAGGGCGTGCCGGCCCAGGACGTCACGCTCTGCGACAAAGGCGTCCTGAAGACGCTGCTGACCAGCCGCACGCCGCAGCGAGGCTTCCTGACGTCGAACGGGCATGGACGCGGCGGCCTGACCCAGGCCGGTGTCTTCCAGCTGGAATCGGCGACCGCGGTGCCGGCGGCCGCCCTGAAGGAGAAGTACCTCGCGCGCCTGAAGGCGGACGGGCGCGAGCACGGCTACATCGTGCGCACGCTGGTGCCGAGCGGCGTGAGCCCGCCCGGCGAGGGCGACGACATGATGTCCAGCATGATGATGCGCGGGCCGGACGGCCCCTCCGGGCCGGGGATCGTGCGCGCCTTTCGGGTCACGCCGGACGGCGCCGAGACGCTCGTCCGCGGCCTGCAGTTCGGCGCCGTGCCGCACGCCGCCTTCAAGGACATCGCCGAGGCGTCCATCGAGCGCGGCCTCTACAGCTACCGCCCGTCGCTGCCGCCCGCGCAGCGGATGATGCTGATGTTCCAGGGCGGCCAGGGGACCGAGGGGCCGGTCATCTCGCTCATCGCGCCGAACCTGCTCTTCGGAGAGCTCGAGATCGAGAAGCCGGACCGCCCCTTCCAGCGTCCCCCGATCGTGCCGTCGCCGCTCCGCTGAACCAGGACGCCGGCGGGCGGCTGCGACGAGGGATAATGCCGCCCGATGCGGTCCCTTCTCGGTCGATGACGCCCACCGCGCTCCAGTTCGGCCTCGTCGGCCTGGCCGGCATGGCGGCCGGCATGGTGAACGCCATGGCCGGCGGGGGCACCCTGCTTTCGTTCCCGGCCATGACGGCCATCGGGATGCCGGCGATTGCGGCCAACGTCACCAACACGGTGGCGCTGTGGCCGGGCATGGTCGGGGGGATCGCGGCGCAGCGCCGGGACTTCGCCGGTCAGCGCCGCCGGTTGTGGCTGACCCTGCCGATCGGCGCGGTCGGCGGCATCGCCGGCGGCATGCTCCTGGTCCATACCGGTGAGCAGGCGTTCCGGCTGGTGGTGCCGTACCTGATCCTGATCGCCGCCGCGCTGCTCGCGGCGCAGGACCGGCTCCGCGCCTGGCTGGTCCAGCATCCCGGACATCACGAGCGTCAGGCGTCGCCGCTCCGGCTCGGCGTGCCGGTCGCCGCCGGTGCGGTCTACGGCGGCTACTTCGGCGCCGGGCTCGGCGTCATCCTGCTGGCCGTGCTCGGCCTGGTGCTCGACGACACCCTGACGCGACTGAACGCGCTCAAGCAGGCCATCGCCCTCGCTGCCAACCTCGCGGCCGCGACTTTCTTCCTGTGGTCGGGGCTGGTGGATTGGCCGGTCGCCCTCGTGGTGGCCGGCGGCGCAATCATCGGCGGCTCGATCGGCGGCCGGCTGGCCGGCCGGGTCGAGCCGTCCACCCTGCGCGCCATCGTGGTCACGCTCGCCGTGGTCGCGGCCGGCGTGTACCTGGTCTAGCAGCCCGTGGTGGAAGTGCCGCGGCATTCGACGGGCGATGCATCCCGGCGCTCGGCGTTGCTCGTCGGTTGAATATTCCCGATATTCGCCCTCCTTGCGCCTGGATCACCGGGCGCCTCGCCCGTCTCGGTGCCACGCGTCACTTCCACCACGGGCTGCTATGGATGAGCGTCGGACGTCGTAACTGAAGGGTGGGATACGGCTGGGACGGCATTCCGCTTGCTAGATCTCGGCGCGTGAAGTCGCCGCGGGGCCAAAACTCCGTAAACGTGCAGTAAATCGCCGGCCCCCGCCGGCGTCGATCCAAAAATTCCCGTCGGGTACTTCGGTGTTCCGTATTTCCGGGACCCTGACCCTGCACAGGTCCGGCGGCATCCGTCGGACGGAGGCATTTCTCAATGAGTCGACGTGTTCTTGGCTGGCTGTGTGCGTGGCTGCTGATGGTAGGCGTCGTGGGGGCGCAGCAGGGAACGACCGAGCTGCGCGGACGGGTGATCGACCCGCAGGGCGCACCGATGCCTGGCGTCACGGTGACCGTCAGGAACCAGGACACCGGGATGTTCCGCGAGACGCTGTCGGGCGACGACGGCGCCTTTATCGGCAGCGGCCTCGTGCCCGGCCGCTACGAGGTGACAGCGACGCTCCAGGGCTTCAAGACCTTCAAGCGTGGCGACCTCCGGCTCGAGGTTGGCCGCACCACGACGATCGACGTCGCCATGGAGGTCGGCGGCATGCAGGAGGTCCTCACCGTCACCGCGGAGTCGCCGCTCGTCGACGTCACCTCGAAGGAGATCGGCGGCAACATCACCAGCGAGACGCTGGTCCAGCTGCCGAGCGTCAACGGCAACTTCATCGGTTTCATCGGCCTGCTGCCGGGCATCGTGCCGACGATCAGTACGGAATCGTTCGGCAGCGACTCGATCAGCGCCAACGGCCAGGATCCGCGCAACAACAACTACATGGTCGACGGCGGCAACAACAACGACGACGTGATCGGCCAGCGGGCCGGGATGCAGGCGCGGACACCGATCGAGGCGGTCCAGGAATTCCAGGTGATCACCGGGCAGTACGACGCCGAGTTCGGCCGCACCACCGGTGCCGTCATCAACGCCGTCATCAAGAACGGCACCAACCTCATCCGCGGCAGCGCCTTCGGCTACTTCCAGGACGGGGGGATGACCACCAAGGACTTCCTGGCCAGGCAGCGCGGCCTGGCCAAGGCGGACACCAGCTACCAGCGATGGGGCGGGGTCATCGGCGGGCCGATCGTGAAGAACCGCATGCACTTCTTCGGGAGCCTCGAGCGGTTCTCCATCGACCGCGCGAACACGATTGTCTTTCCCACCCGGCCCGACCTGAACGACCAGCAGACCACCAGGGATCGCGTCTGGAACACGATCGTGCGGGGCGACCACCAGGTGTCGCCGAACCACACCTACAACATCCGGTGGCTGCGCGAGCAGTCGCCGCAGGCGAACCAGATCGTCCCCAACGGCACCGTCTTCCCGACCGGTCGCGCCGCCCGCGAGGAGACGGACGTCGACCAGTCGGTGGCCGTCAACCTCAACTCGGTGCTGTCCAACACCCGCGTCAACACGCTGCGCGTGACCTGGACGCGGGAGAACGTCACCTTCGGCAACGCGTGCTACACCGAGAACGGCCGCGACCTGTCAGCGTGCCAGCCGACGCTGGCCTACCAGAACTTCACCGACCAGCAGGACAACACCGGGCAGTTCCGCATCAACGACGGCATCTCCGTCGACGACACGCTGGCCTGGTTCCTGCCCGGCAAGCGTGGCGACCACGACATCAAGGTCGGCGTCCAGTACACCTATTCGGGCGCGCTGAACGTGAACCACGGCAACCTGAACGGGACCTTCGCCTTCGTGCAGAACGATCTCGACTTCGATCCGGCCAATCCACGCACGTACCCGGATCGGTTCACGATCCGGGTCGGTGGGCCCAGCCGTTTCTATGAGAAGGCGACGTACTTCTCGGGCTTTGCCCAGGACAAGTGGCGGGTGACGCCGCGGCTCACGCTGAGCCTCGGCCTGCGCTACGACATCGAGAGCGTGCCGATCGCCGAGACCGACGACCCGCTCCTCGAGTCCTATCCGGTGGACAAGAACAATATCCAGCCGCGCCTCGGCGTCACCTACGACCTCGGCGGCGGCAAGAGCGTCGTCCGCGCGGGCTACGGTCGCTTCTTCGACAAGACGCATTTCGAGCTGATCGGCGCGCTCTACACCGGCACACCGTTCACGGACTCGTTCCTCGTCAACTTCCCGACAGCGGCGGCCGATCCCGGCCCCCGGGCCGGCCGGCTGCCGACCGATCCGTATCTCGTCAACGGTCCGGTGATCAACCGGGCGCTGCTCGACCAGCAGTTCCCGTCCGGACGGCTCCTGCGCAATACCGGCGCCAGCTGGGACAACGCCGATCGCCGCGTTCCCTACACCGACCAGTTCACGGTCGGCTACGAGCGCCAGCTCGCGGCCACGCTGGCGGTGAGCGCCGACTACGTGCATTCGAGCAACCGCGACGTGCTGATGTCGAAGGATCTCAATCCCGGGCTGCGCGCGACGACGGCGGCGACGTCACCCCTCGTCCGGCAGGGCAGCGCGGTCCTGACCGACGCGTACGCCGCCCTCCGGGCGGTCTACCCGGGCTTCGCCAACTTCACAACAGGTGTCACGCAGCCGCTGAACATCGGGGAGCTCGACTACGACGCGCTGCTGCTCAGCGTCAACAAGCGCTTCGGCCAGAACTACGAGGCCCGCTTGTCGTACACGTTGTCATCATCCCGCGGCAACACCAGCGGCAACGGGGTCGCGGCCAGCGGATTCCAGGTGCTCGACGATCTGCACCTCGAGCTGAACGAGGGACCGTCGAACTTCGACACCCGCCACAACTTCGTCCTGAGCGGCCGCGCCGTGGTGCCGCGGACGCACGGGCTCAATGTGAGCTGGGTGGCGCGGGCTGTCAGCGGGATTCCGTTCACGCTCATCAACAACTCGGTCGATCCCGACCGCAACGGCACCTTTGCCGAGCCGCTGCCGGCCGGCACGTACACCGGCACCCCCCTGAACGGCTTTACCGCCTATACGGTCGACAACTACCAGGCCGAGCGGAACGGCGCCTATGGGCCTGGCTTCGTCAACGTCGACATCCGCCTGAGCTATGCCCTCCGCTTCGGGACGCGGCAGGTCGAGATCGTCGGCGACATCTTCAACCTGACCAACCGGACGAATTTCGCCAACCCGTCCGGCAACAGCGCGCCGAACTCGCCGTTCCTGCTGTTGGCGGCCTACAGCACGAGCTACGCGCCGCGGAAGCTGCAGCTGGGGGCGCGGTTCGTCTTCTGACCACGCGGGAGCGGCACCGGAGGGCGAGGCGCTCCACCTCACGTCTCGCCTTCAGTCCGGCACCGGCGCGGCCGGTTCGCGGCTCTTCAGCTTCTCGAAGATGGCGAGCTCCTGGTCGGCCAGCGCCGGCTGGCCATCGCGCCGGTAGGCCTGCGCCAGGCGGAAGTGGCCCTGGGCCAGCTCCGGATCCAGTGCGACCGCGGCGCGCAGCTCGGCGATCGCTTCGCGCCAGCGGCGCTGCTCGGACAGCAGGATGCCGAGCTGCAGCCGCGGCTTGGCGTAGGCGGTGTCCAGCGTCGCCGCCTTTCGCAGCAGCGTCTCGACGCGTGCGAGATCGGCGCCAGGCTCGCCGGCGGCGGCGCCCCGCCACACGTTCATCGCGTAGTAGTAGTGCCCGGCGGCGCTCGCCGGCTGCAGCTCGACGAACCGGGCCAGGCGACGCGTGATCTCGGCGGCCTGATCGGGCGAGACGCCGTACATCTCGCCGAGGAACTCGTAGGGGCGCGGATCGGACGGCGCCAGATCCGCGGCCCGGCAGAACGATCGCACGGCGTCCTCGTGCTGGCCGCGCGAGTACTGCGAGATGCCGAGCCCGATGTGCAGCCGCGCCGACATCGGATGCCGCCGGACCGCCGCGGTGAAGACGTCGCCGGCGTCGGCATGCGCCCCGAGGTGCAACAGGTTGTTGCCCCAGTCGAACAGGTGATCCTCGGTCGGGTCGAGGTGGGCGGCCTTCTGGTAGCCGACCGCCGCGGCGACGCGATCCCCGGCGCGCTCGTCGAGGTCGCCGCGCAGGTTGTTGAGCTCGCCGGTCTCCTTCGCCTGGAGCATCCGGCGGACCTGCGCCCGCGCGTCGTCGAGCCGCCCGGTCTCGAGATAGGCGACGGCGAGATCGTAGCCGTTCGCGTAGTGCGCCGGATCGATGGCGCGGGCGCGTTCGAGACAGGGAATGGCCGCCGGCAGCCTGCCCGCCTGCAGGTAGAACTCGCCGAGCGCGTGCTGCGCGGCGAAGCTGTCGGGGTTGGCGCGGGCCGCGTTGACGAGGCCCGCCTCGACGACGCGCGGATCGATTGCGGTCGCGCCGGGAGGGGCGTCGGTGCGAGGCGGACGCGTCTGCGCCCGCGCCTGCGGGCGCGCGCTGCCTGCCCAGGCCGGCGCCAGGACGACGAGCAGCAGGACGGAGAGCCGCAGTGGGCGGGAGGTTCGGGCGATCACGGGACAGGCTGGGCGCCTGTCCCGCATCCTATCTGCTGGAAGGCTGCCGGTCGAGGGGATCGACCGGCAGCGCCTCCCTGGACTACCAGTAGAACTTCAAGCCGATCTGCATCTGGCGCGGCGTGTTGCGCATGCTGGTGATGCTCGAGAAGTTGCGCGCGTCGCCGAAGTTCAGCGACCCGGGCAGGTTGAAGGCCGGCGTGTTGGTCAGGTTGAAGACCTCGACGCGGAACTCGGCCTTGCTCGATCCCCAGAGTCCGAACTGCCGCGCCACACCGGCGTCGAGCTGCCGCAGCGGCGGACCCGTGACCTGGCTGCGCGTTCCGCCAAGCGGGCTGAAGTCGCTCTGTCCGATCGTCGCCACCGGCGCCGGGTTGGAGAACGCGGCCGCGTTGTAGAAGTTGGTCACGTCGTTGCTGCCGGCATACGGATCGCCCGAGACGAGCGCGTAGCAGCCGGTGCCGGACCCCGTCGCCGGCGTGCAGTTGATGGTCTGGGCCTGGCCGGTATAGAACGACGCCACCCAGTTGAACCGCCAGCCGCCGGCGATCATGCCCTTGAAGGGCAGATCGTAGTTGCCGCTCGCGACCAGCGCCTGCTTGGTGTGGAAGCCCGACAGCCCGATGTCGTTCGCGAGATTCCAGCCGACCACGTCCGGCGCGCGCAAGCCGCCGACGCCGCCGCCCGAGAGCGAGTCGCCGGCGTTGGTCTTGGCCTCGCTCAGCGTGTAGCTGACGAGGAACTGCAGACCCTTGTGGTAGCGGCGCTGGAACTTCAGCTGCAGCGAGTCGTACGAGCTGACCCCGACGGTGCGCACGAGAATCGAACCGCGCGCGAAGTCGGGCCAGGTCACGTGCGGCGTCGGGTTGGTCCCCGGCGGCAGCAGCCTGGTCACGTTGTTCATGCCAGTGAACGTCTCCAAGTTGCGCCCGCGCGTCCCGACGTAGCCGACTTCCACGGCGTGCTGGCCGGGCAGCTCGAGCTGATACATCACGTTGGCGTTGTGATAGCGGGGCGTCTTGTAATCGAACTCCACGCCGCGCAGCGTCAGCCCGTTGGCGTTGACGTTGAGCGGATCGAGCGCGATCCGGTTCCGGGCGTCCAGGGTGGCCAGCGAGCCGTCGCCGAGCCGGTTCGGCGTGGTGTCGTTCGGCGCCTGGTAGATCAGCGTGAACTGGAACGGATAGTTGTAGCCGAGGCTCGGGTTGCCGCCGCGGTTCTCGAACGCCCCGTAGAACAGCCCGTAGCCGCCGCGGATCACCTGCTTGTCGGTGAGCTGATAGGCGGCGTCGAGGCGCGGGGCGAAGTTGTTGTTCGGCATCTTGCCGAGGCCGCTGCCGAACTCGTCGGTGTAGACCAGCTGGATGCCGTCCTTCGCCAGGTTGTTGACGAAGCTCGCCGACAGCGGCTTGTCGCGCCACTCGGCCGGGATCAGGTACTGCGCCGGCGGGCCAGGTACGAAGTTGGCCTGCTCCGCTTCACGCTCCTGCTCACGGCTGAACCAGTCCCACCGCAGGCCGTAGTTCAGCGTCAGCTTGTTGCCGACGCGCCAGCTGTCCTGCGCGTAGGCGCCGTGGTACGTCTTGAAGGCGTCCACGTCGCCGAACGGCGAGACCCGGATGTCGTGCATGCCGCCCAGGAAGTCGACGCCGCCGGGGACCGTGGAGGCGATCTGCGACAGCACGAAGTGCGCCCGCGACGTGCTGTTGTCGGTGGCGTTGGCCAGCGACGTGTAGCGGCCGTCCCAGTAGTACTCGCCGCGCGCATAGGGCGGCTGGGTCGAGCCGAAGAAGATGTTCTGGTACATGTAGCCGCCCTTGAAGGTGTGCGACTTGTACACCTTCGTCAGGTTGTCGCTGAACTGCACCGTGTTGCTGAACCGCTCGCTGACGACCCAGCCCGAATGGCCGAGCGCGGTCAGACCCGATGGCGCCAGCAGCGGCAGGCCGCCGTTGCCCTCGACCTGCGGGATGCCCAGGATGCCGTAGCGGCCCGGCAGGTCGCTGGTGTCGTTGCCGTTCGGCTGCAGGCGGTTGGTGTGCTCCTTGCTCAGGCCGAAGCGCGCCTCGTTGATGAGCGTGGACGAGAACATGTGCGTGTGGCTGGCCGCCAGGCCGTTGACGCGCACCTTCTCGTCGCCTTCGTTGAAGCCGCCGCCGTCGGCGTCACCGTCGAAGGGCGACGGCCGCACCTTGTGGTTGTCCGAGAAGCTGTAGCGGGCGAAGAAGCGGTCCGCGTTGCTGAAGTTGTGATCGACGCGGACATCGAACGAATGCGTGTCGTCGGTGCCCTGACGGTTGACCACGTAGTTGTTGTTCAGACCGGCGAGATTCGGCTCCGGGTAGAGCATCATGAGCCGCAGGGCGGCGGCGCTCAGTCGGCCGGCGGGGATCTGGTTGCCGGCGAAGGAGTCGCGGACGAAGCCGGCGCGCGTCGCCGCCATGCCCGTGACCGGATCGATCTGGCCGACGGCGAGCTGGCGGGTCGTCGCCGGATCGAACACCGTGCCGCGCGCGAACGTGCGGCCGAGGATGTCGGTGCCGGCGTTGCCGCTCTGCAGCGAGATCAGGTCCGAGTAGTTGGTGAAGCCGCTGTTCCGCTGCGCTGCGGTCGGAACCGTCGTGACCCACGTGCGCGCCTGGGAGATCAGGCTGCCCTCGTAGTCGGCGAAGAAGAACGTCTTGCCGGTGACGATGGGACCGCCCGCCGTCATGCCGAACTGGTTCGAGACGTACTTGCCCTTCTTCAGGCCGGCCTTGTTGGCGAAGAAGTCGGTGGCGTTCAAGGCGTCGTTGCGGCCGAACTCCCACAAGCTGCCGTGGAACTGGTTGCTGCCGGACTTGAGCGTGGTGTTGAGCACCGCGCCGCCGGCGCGTCCGTACTCGGCGCTGAACGAGCTGGTGAGGATCTTGATCTCGTCGACCGCGTCGACGGGCGGCTTGACGATGTAGGCGACGCCGCTCAGGAAGTCGACGTTGCTGGTGTTGTTGTCGATCCCGTCCAGCATGTAGTTGTTCTGGGCCGGGCGGACGCCATTGGCCGAGAACATCAGCGGGGCGCGGGCGCCGGGCTGCGGCGGCACGACACCGGGGCTCAACCGGGCGAGGATCGTGTAGTCGCGGCCGTTGATCGGCAGGTTCTCGATGGTGCTGGAGCCGAGGGCGTGGCCGACGGCGCCGGTGCCGGTCTCGAGGAGGGCCGCGGACGCCGTCACGACCACGTCCTCGGTGAGGTTACCGGGCTCCATGGTGAAGTCGACCGTGGCATTCTGCTGGATGCTGACGCCGATGCTGCGTTGCTCCGTCTTGCGGAAGCCGGGGAACTCGACTCTGACGGTGTAGGCGCCGGTTCGCACCGGCGTGAAGATGAACGTGCCATCCTCGCGCGTCACGGCGGACAGGGTAAATCCCTGGCCTTCGTGCGTAATGGTCACGGTGGCGCCCGGCAGGACGCCGCCTGATTGATCCTTGACCGTACCCAGAATGGTGCCCGTATCCACCTGCGCTGCGGCGGGCGCGGCCGTCAACAGGAGCAGGAGCACGGCACCGAGCGCACGACGACAGCGTCGTGACAAGAAATTCATCATGTCTTCCCCCTTCGCCGCCAGCATCCGCCTTCGCGCGATGCCGCGACGTCACACACCCACCCCGAGACACTGCGGTTCTGCCGCGGTGTTTTCCCTTGATCGTGATCGTTTACGGGCGTAGCGTCTACCAAGGCTGAGACGCGTGTCAAGGAGTACGTGCGCTCTTTCGGGTGAAATTGCCGCACCACAGCGGGGCTCGCCATTTGGGTCACTCGTGAACTTGTAATGTTGTAGTCGTGGACTATCCGGACGCCGCGCGGTCCGAGGCATGATGGCGGCGACGGAGCACAGGCGCAGATGGTAGTCAGACGTCGGACGTTCATGCATTCGGCGCTGCTCGCTGCGGCGGGGCTGGCGCACACGACGACCCTCGCCGGCGGCCAGAGCGATCGCCACAGCGGCAAGTGGATCATCCCCACCAACAAGCCGGATCGCTTCGGCCTCAAGGTCATGGCGTTCAATCCGATCCGCGTCCCGGATCCGGCCACCTACGAGCTGAAGATCCTCGGCCTGGCGCAGGAGCCGGTGAGGCTCACCGCGGCCGACCTCGATCGACTGCCGCGCGTCGCCCAGAACAGCCGCCTGAAGTGCGTGCAGTGCTGGTCGGGCCGCATCGATTGGGAAGGCTTCCGCTGCCAGGAGATCCTCAAGCTGGCGCGGCCGACGCCCGAGGCGACGTGGGTCCGGGTCGATTGCGCCGACAAGTACTACGACTTCGTGAAGCTCGAGGACCTGCTGCACCCTCGCACGCTGTTCGCGCTCGGGATGAAGGGTGAGGCGCTGACGCCGGAGCACGGGGCGCCGCTACGGCTGGTGATGCCCACCAAGTACGGCTACAAGTCGTCGAAGCTGATCACCAGCCTGACCTTCGTCGAGGAAGGCGGGCGCGGTCTGGTGGCCGACGGCTGGCCGTACTATTCCGAGACCGGCGACATCCTGCCCGGCGTCGATCATCCGTTCGAGTTCCCCGACGAGGCGCGCAAGATCCCCGGCGGCGAGATCACCGAGTATTGAGGGTCGGAACGGCAGCATGAAAGCCAGGGATGAGTGTCCGGGCAGCGCGATCTATGGTGCTCGCGCAGCCGGGGCGTTGGACACGCTGCGCGACGCCAAGCCGCTGAGCGCGGTGCGCCGCCGGGACGCGCTGAAGCTGGTCGCCGCCCTGATGGCGGAGTGGTGGCTGCCGCGCCGCCTGTTCGCGCAGGGGGCGGCCGGAGCGAAGCCTGGGCCCGGGCGAGCGGACCGACCCGGCCGACCCGATCGACCCGATCGAAAGGTGATCGTGGTTACCTTCGGTGGCGGCGCGCGCTACGAGGACACGCTGGCGCCGTCGGGATGGGTCAACATCCCGCACCTCGCCCAGGAGCTCGTCCCGCAGGGCCTGGTCTATCCGGTCGCGCGCTACGACGGCATCACCGGCCACTTCAACTCGACCGGCGCGCTGGTCACCGGCTGCCGGCAGGACGTCGACGCCTACGGCAGCGAAGCCCCGGTGACGCCGACGATCTTCGAGCTGTTCCGCAAGCAGCACAACCTGCCGCCCGAAGAGGCGTGGGTCATCGCCACCAACAAAAGCTTCAGCCTGATGGGCGGCAGCAAGCTCCGCGACTACGGCGATCCCTACTCGGCCAACGTCATCCTGCCCAAGCAGCTGCTGATCGAGACGATCAAGTCCGCCGTGAGCACCGACGCCGGGCCCGGCGTCGAGGATCGGCGGGTGCTGGCCGAGCGGATGATGCTGGCGCTCGACGAAGGCTACGAGGGGTTCGGCTGGAAGGTGTTCGAGGCCGGCCGCGCCCTGGGACCGGAGCTGAAGGCCACCCTCGCCAAGTCGCTGCTCGACTACTTCAACGACCCGACGGTGCCGACCAGCGGCGACGAGCTGACCTACTTCATGACCAAGGAGATCATGAACCGTCTGGCGCCGTCGCTCCTCGTCGTCAATTTCTGGGACATCGACATCGCGCACTACGGCGCCTACTCCCTCTATCTCGAGGCCATCCGCCGGACCGATCGGCTGGTGCACGAGCTGTGGCGCCACGCGCAGTCGCTGCCGCAGTATCGCGACCGCACCACGCTGCTGGTCGTGCCGGAGCTCGGGCGGGACGGCGACATGCTCGGCAACGGCTTTGCCAACCATCGCAGCGGCGACGAGTCGTGCCGCCGGGTGTGGTTGGTCGCCCTCGGCGCCGGCGTGCCCAAAGGGGCCGGCACCGAGCGGCCGATCAAGACGACGGATGTGGCGCCAACGGTAGCCAAAATCCTCGGGATCAAGATGCCGGAGTGCGAAGGCCAGCCGCTCCCCGAGCTGGCGTTCTGAGAGGGCGATGCGGTTCGAGGCACGACTCACCGGCGATGCCGCGGCGCTCGCGCGGGCGCATCGGACGCTGCTCGAGGGCCTGCCGGCGACGTTCCACGCCTCGATCCTCACCGAGCTGGAGAAGTGGGCGACGCTGTTCGCGGCCGAGCGGGCCTACCAGCGCGCGCTCCTCGAGCACCTCGCCATGGTGCCCGAGCTGGCGCGGCGGCAATTGTTCGCGGCGCTGGCCAGCGTCGAGACCGAGGCGGGCTGCGACCGGATCGGCGCGCGCGAACCGGCCCGCTTCCAGGACGACGCGCAGGCCCTCCTGCGCCAGCGGCGGCTGCTGACACGTTGGCGCCGCGAGGTCGACTCCGTCTTCCAGGCGGTGCAGCCGGCGCTCGATCGCCAGCTGCACCCGCCGGACGCGCCCCGCCGGCTGGTGGTGCAGCTCTATGGGAGCGGCATCGCGATCCAGAACGATCAGTTGTGGAGCCGCTTCCGCGGCAGCGGCGCCCGCGTGCCGCTGACGCTCGATGGCGTGCGCGGCCCCGACGCCTTCCTCCGCGCGCTCTTCGGCGGCACAAGCGACGGCGCGTCGACGTTGTTCGGCCGCATGGGGGCGAGGCCAGACGCGTCGCCGCTCGACGCCTGGATTCTCGAATCGGGCGAGGCGCTTCACGCCTTCGGGGAAGGTGCGCAGGCTGCTGCCGCCGCAGCGCGCGGCGCCGCCGGCGCGCCCACCCACATCGGCCTGAGCTACGAGCGCCTGCGCGGCTACCGCGACGAGCTGACCCGCGCCCTCTACGACAAGATCCAGGCCGGCGTCGAGAGCCCGCAGGCATTTGCCGCCTACGCGCGCAGCCTGCGTATCGCCCCGCCAGCGTCGGCCCGGCTCGACGGCACCGACGTGATGCAGGCGTTCGTGCGGGACCTGTTCCTCACCGGCAACGGCACGCTGTTCGTCAACAACACGTTCGTCGAGTGGGCCGCCGTCCAGGCGGTACGCCGGGCCCAGCCCCGGCTCCTCGTGGCCCGCTACGGCGTCCGCGACAAGATGAAGCCGTTCAGCAGCCTGCTGCTCTTCTCGCAGCCGCGCGCCTCCGACCAGATCCCGCTGATCGAGGACCCGGTGGGCTCGTTCGTGGACGTCGAGCAGCTGTCGTACTACGTCTGGCTGAACGCCGAGAAGAGCGCCGCTTACCGCGAGCGCACCCTCTACCTGTTCCTGGCCGAGGGTGTCGACGAGATGCTGGCCGTTCGATCCGGAGCGCCGGCGCCGAACGACGTGCGGCTGCCGCAGGCGCCGCTCCGCGACGTCGGCGCGACGATGGCGGCGTGGCTCGGCGTTCCGTCGCCGGATCCGCAGGGGCGCCCGATCGGCGCCCTGCTCGCGTAGCCGATCGACGCTCGGGGCGTGCGACGCTCGCGACCTGGCGCGGTGCTACCGCGCGCTGGTCGTGCCAGTGGCGCGGTAGTCCTTCCACAGCCACTCGAGTGCCTGCGGCAGCGTCTGCAGCTTGACGGCGCGATCGCAGTGGCCGGCGTCGCGGGTGAACAGGAACTGGTAGGTGTAGCCCTTGTCCCCGAGCGCCTTCGCCATCAGCTGGTTGGCCAGCACCCAGTCGTGCATGCCGTCG